>NZ_JBICRM010000019.1:0-193761 GCF_043197025.1 Nonomuraea marmarensis | reverse complement strand
TTCGGGGTATGCGGGGTGTCCCCGCAGGTGGGTGTCCCCGCAGGTCTGTTTCGGGGTATGCGGGGTGTCCCCGCAGGTGGGTGTCCCCGCAGGTCTGTTTCGGGGTATGCGGGGTGTCCCCGCAGGTGGGTGTCCCCGCAGGTCTGTTTCGGGGTATGCGGGGTGTCCCCGCAGGTCAGTGCGCTACATCCAGGATCAGGCGGTTCGTCGAGCCCTGCTCCTCGATCTGGAACGCGGCCTGCCTGGCCAGCACCAACCCGATGCCGACCCGGCCCTCGAAGTCGCCGGTCCTGACGACGTTGGTGAGGTTGCCCAGCTTGGCGGGGTAGATCGGGCCGTCTCCCCAGGTGGGCCGGCCGTCCTCGTCGTGGGCGTTGGCGGGGAAGAGCGTGAGCTGGAGGTACGCGCCGCCACGAACGTCGATGGGCCGGCCGGAGCCGTCCTGCACGAGGTTATCCACCCATTTCACGTTATATCCGGGCATGTCGCCTGCGAGGTCGACGACCAGGCGGTCGTACGTGTCGTGGGCGTCGTACCGCACGGCCGTCACGACGGCGGGCTCGATGCCGTCACGCTGGACGTCCACCTCGCTGGTGCTCGTCGGAGTGTCCGAGTCGGGGGTGGCGGACGTGGTTTCCTTCACCACGGTCTGCGTAGGGACGCCGCAGGCGGTGAGCACGGCGGCGATACAGGCGAGCGGGACGGCCAGGCGGAAGCGCGACGACCGGCCGCCGGGCGGGGATGACGAGCGCATGCCCGGTAGATGCCCAGCCCACGGGCCTGCAAGCGGTGTCGCGGCGGATCGGCATGGGGTTTGACTGGCACTTCCGTGAAACCGGGAGCTCCCTCTACGCTGATCAGCCCACAAGGAGTCATATACGTGAATAAGTCCACCGAATTATCGGTTTTTCTGACTAACTACGGACCTTCGTTCGCCCGGACCGCGTACCTGCTGACGGGCGACGCGGACAAGGCCCGCGAGCTGGCGGTCAGCGCACTGGCCACGGTCGGCCGCCGCTGGTCCACCGTCCGCTGGAACCAGCCGGTCGAGGCCGTGCTGCGGGAGTTGTACCGGCGCTACCTGTCGGTCACGGTGCCGCCGCCGCAGGCGCCCGGAGGGTACGCGCTGGCCGCCCTGCCTCCGAAGGGCCGAGCCGCCATCGTCGCGCAGTTCCACGACGGGCTGCCCCCGCACCAGGCGGCCGCGATCACGGGCTTATGGATCGCGATCCTGGAAAAGGAGACGCACCAGGCCCGAGCCCACCTCAAAGCAACCCACCCCGACCTCTTCGCCACTTTCGCGAAACCACCCCCGGCCACAGAACCACCCCAGGAGCCCACCGAACCGCCCCAGGAGGCATCCGGAGACGAGCACGGCCCGCCCGATCCACCGGCGAACGTAGCGTCGTGGGCGGCACCCTCGGACACGCCAAGCGCTCCCCCGGAGACGACCACAACCCAGGCACCGTGGACGGTCCCGACCCAGTCGAGCACGCCGCCGACGGGCCCGCCGCAGGACGTTACGCCATGGGCGGTCCCAGCGCAGGCGAGCGCGCCGTGGGCGGTCCCTGCTCAGGCGTGGGACGTGCGAGGAGCCGCCGGCGATCCGGCCATGCGGGCCGCCCTGATCCGTATCTCGGCCGAGATGCCGCACGTCCACCTCGCCGAGCCCGTCCTGAGCCGCATCCGCAGGCGCCGCAGGGTCCGGATCGCCACGTGGACGACGGTGTCGCTGGGCACGATCGGCGCGCTCGTGGCCCTGATCGCGATCGCCGTGAGCGCCGTGGCCCGCAACATCGAGGACACGGTCGCCCAGCCTGTCTCCACCGGCTACACGCGGGCCCCGGATCAGGTCCCGGAGGCGCTGCACGTCACGCTGACCGACCCGATCCGCTACGCGTACACGGGCTATTGCGAGGGCAGCACCAACGATACGAGCGACCCGCAGCCCTGCGGCCAGTGGCGGCTGGAGACCACGTCGGGCAAGGAGTGGCGGCTGCACGGCGCCAGGGCCGGATACGAAAGCGGCACCGGCGTCGCCCTCCCCCTCGCCATCAGCCAGGACGGCCACCGCCTGGCGTACCGGGACATCGAGGGCTCGTACGTCGTCCGCGACCTCCCCACCGGCACCGTCAAGACGATCGACCTGCGGAACCAGCCGCTGGACCCGCACATCACGTCCTCCCCCAACGGCCGCTACTTCGCCGTCGACTTCGGTGCCGCCGACGGCGCGACGCTCGACTTCGACACGGGCGTGACGCATCACGACTACGGCGACAAGATCCAGATCCTCGCCGTGCACAACGACGGCACACGGGTGGTCAGCGAGCAGAGGGACGTCGACGACGTCCGAGGCCACGCCTCAGTCACCACCCTCAGGATGCACAACACGAAGAGCCTCGTCGGCGGCTACCGCGTCGACCACGGCCTCCTCGACTACGGCGGCGCGCTCGCGCCCGACGGCCACACCCTGGCCATGGTGACGCAGGACCTGAAGGTCATCACCATGGACACCCGCACCGGCCGCGTCACGGGCCACCGCACGACGCTCGAGGACTACGAGGTGATCACGGTCGAGCGCTGGATCAGCGCGGACGAGGTCCTGGTACGCCAGTGGGACGACGACTACGTCCTCTTCATCAAGGTCAACGTGCGCTCGGGCACCGCCACGGAGTTCGCGGACGAGGTGGCGGAGTGGCTCGACTACGACTCCCCGGTGGGCGTACTGAAGAAATGAAGGAGGGCCCCGCCGAGTCGGCGGGGCCCTCGCGAATGGGTCAGACGGTCTCGTAGACCGCGGTCTTCTCCTGCTCGACGGCCGCCGTCTTGCGGGAGCGCAGCCCGGTCGCGGAGATCACCAGCCCGACCAGGGCCAGCACCAGCGACACGACGATCGCCGCGCGCAGCGAGCCGATGGAGAGCGTCTCGCCGCCGCCCGAGGTGAGCACGGCGGTCACCGCGGCCAGCACGATCGCGCCGCCCACCTGCCCGGAAGTGTTGAGCAGCCCGGAGGCCAGCCCCTGCTCGTCGTCGTGCACGCCGTTGGTGGCCTGGATGTTCAGCGAGGGGAACGACAACGCGAACGCGATGCCCAGCAGGATCATGCCGGGGATCACCATGCCGCCCAGGCTGGGCGTGCGGTCGATGCCGAGGAACATCGCGTATCCGCCGGCCAGCGCGGCGGCGCCGATGACGATCAGCTTGCCGGTGCCGAATCTGTCGGCGAAGTCGCCCATCTTGGTCGAGGTGACCGCGACGAGCAGGCCAGCGGGCAGGAACGCCATGGCGGTGCCGAGGGCCGACCAGCCCAGGAGGTTCTGGAAGTACTGCATGGCCACGAACTGGAAGGCCACGTACGAGCCGAACAGGATCAGCAGCCCCAGGTTGGCGCGCACGAGGGAGCCCGAGCGCAGGATGCCGAGCCGGACCAGCGGGTGCCGCACGCGCAGCTCGGCGAAGACGAACAGGACGAGCAGCACGGCCACGCCCACCAGCGAGCCGATCGTCTGCAGCGAGGCCCAGCCGGCCTCGGGCGCCTGCACCACGGTGAACACCAGCCACAGCATGGAGGCGGTGATCAGCACGGCGCCGACCAGGTCGTGACCGCCCTCGGCCCGGTCCTCCTGGCGGCGCGGCAGCACCTTCAGCGCGGCGACCAGCGCGATGATCGCGACGGGCACCGGCATCAGGAGCGTCCACCGCCAGCCGATCTCGGTGAGCAGCCCGGACAACACGAGGCCGAGCGAGTAGCCACTGGCGCCACAGGCGGTGAAGATGCTCAACGCCCTGTTGCGCTCAGGCCCCTCGGGAAAGGTCGTCGTGATGATCGACAAGGCGGCGGGCGCGGTGAACGCGGCGGCCACGCCCTTGACGAACCGGGCCGCGATCAGCAGCCCGCCGTCGTCCACAACGCCACCGAGCAACGACGCCACGGCGAAGACACCCAGCGCGACCAGGAACACCCTGCGCCGCCCGAGCAGGTCGGCGGTCCTGCCCCCGAGCAACAGAAGACCGCCGTAGCCGAGCACGTAGCCGCTGACCACCCACTGCAGGGAAGAAGTGCTAAGGCCCAGGTCGTGCTGGATGGCGGGCAGTGCGACACCGACCATCGAGACGTCCAGGGCGTCAAGGAATATCACTGCACAGAGCACGGTGAGCGCGCCCCAACGGGATGACATAGAGGACATGAGTCAGAACAATACATGCAGGCGCATTTAATGCAAACGCATTTAATGCTGTTGCATGAATCTTAGCGGGATGGTAACCTCCGCGACATGGACGAGGAGTTCGTGGTCGACACCTGGCATTACGTCCTGGGCAAGCACGCCAAGGCCATGTGCGCGCTGGAGCGCGAGCTGGGCGATCGGCACGGCCTGGGGCCCAGCGAGTTCGAGGTGCTGGACCGGATCGTCCATCACGACAGGAAGCTGCGCATCCAGGAGCTCTGCGACGAGGTGCACCTGAGCCAGAGCGCGCTGTCCAGGGTGGTGGCCCGCCTGGAGAAGTCCGCGCTGGTGTCGCGCGGGGCCTGTGACGTCGACCGGCGGGGCGTGTTCGTGTGCATCACGGACGAGGGCCGCGCCCGGCACGCCGAGGCGCTCCCGACGCACCGAGCCGTCCTGGCGGAGATCTTCGCCGACGCCCCGGCCCTGGCCCGCTGAAACGCCCCCGGCCAACCGGGGCGGAGGCAGGCGTCGCTACGGCGCCGTGATGCGGTCGATGACCAGCGGCAGTTGCTCCTCGCTCGCCACCCCGACCGCGTAGCCGCCCTCCAGGGCCTCCAGAGCGCGCTCGAACCGGGCCGTCTCATCCGCGTGCAACGTCATCAGCGGCTGCCCTGCACGCACCAGATCCCCCGGCTTGGCGTGCAACGTGACGCCGGCCCCGAACGACACCGGGTCCTCCTTGCGGGCCCGCCCGGCCCCCAGCCGCCACGCGGCCAGCCCCACCGCGTACGCGTCCAGCCTGGTCAGCACGCCCGACGACGGCACCTCGACGGTCATGGTCTCGGCCGCCCTGGGCAGCAGGGCATCGGGATCGCCGCCCTGAGCGGAGACCATGCGGCGCCACACGTCCATGGCCGAGCCGTCCGCCAGCGCCTTCGCCGGGTCCTTGCCGGAGATCCCGGCGGCCTCCAGCATCTCCCGCGCGAGCCGTACCGTCAGCTCCACGACATCGGCGGGGCCGCCGCCGGCGAGCACCTCGACGGACTCCTCGACCTCCAGCGCGTGGCCGACGGCCCGCCCGAGCGGCCGGTCCATCGCCGTCATCAGCGCGACCGTGCGCACGCCCGCGTCCGTCCCGAGCGCGACCATGGTCTCGGCCAGTTCCCGAGCCGTCTCAGTGGTCTTCATGAACGCCCCCGAGCCCACCTTCACGTCGAGGACCAGCGAGCCGGTGCCCTCGGCGATCTTCTTGGACATGATCGACGACGCGATCAGCGGGATCGACTCGACGGTGCCGGTGACGTCGCGCAGGGCGTACAACTTCTTGTCGGCGGGGGCGAGGCCGGTGCCCGCGGCGCAGACGACGGCGCCCGCCGAGCGCAGGACGTTCAGCATCTCGTCGGTGGAGAGCGAGGCCCGCCAGCCGGGGATCGACTCGAGCTTGTCGAGCGTGCCGCCGGTGTGGCCGAGGCCGCGGCCGGAGAGTTGCGGCACGTACGCCCCGCACGCCGCCACCAGGGGAGCCAGCGGAAGGGTGATCTTGTCGCCGACCCCGCCCGTCGAGTGTTTGTCGGCCGTCGGCCGGTCGAGCGCGGACCAGTCCATCCGCTCGCCCGAGCGGATCATGGCCTGCGTCCAGTCCGCGATCTCGCGCCGGTTCATGCCGTTCAGCAGGATGGCCATGGCCAGCGCGGACATCTGCTCGTCGGCCACGTCGCCGCGGGTGTAGGCGTCGATCACCCAGTCGATCTGCGCCGTGGTCAGCTCGCCGCCGTCGCGCTTGGCGCGGATGACCTCGATGGCATCCACTAGGCGCTCCGGCTGAGGTCGCCGGGGCCGAACGCGTACGGCAGGATCTCGGCCATCGGCTTCGGCCCGTCCACGGTCTCGACCAGCAGGTCCTCGCCGCCGAACTCGTACAGGAGCTGGCGGCAGCGGCCGCACGGCATCAGCAGCTCGCCGTGGCCGTCCACGCAGGTGAAGGCCACCAGCCGGCCGCCGCCCGACAGCTGCAGCGCCGATACCAGGCCGCATTCGGCGCACAGGCCGAGCCCGTAGGAGGCGTTCTCGACGTTGCAGCCGATGACGACCCGGCCGTCATCGACCAGCGCCGCCGCCCCCACGGGGAATTTGGAATAAGGCGCGTACGCGTTGCGCATGGCGTTCGTCGCCTCGGCCCGCAGGCCGTCCCAGTCGATGCTCAATGTTGTTCCCCCCGGCGATAGCGCACGCCGTCGGCCTTGGGCATCCGCAGCCGCTGCGAAGCCACCAGCAGCACGAGCAGCGTGAGCACGTGTGGTGTGATGAAGACGAACTCGTTCGGCAGCTGGTCCACCGTCAGCCACAACCAGAAGAGCACGACCATGCCCGCGGCGGCCAGCGCCATCAGGGTGTATTCCCTGGCACCCCTGGTCACCATCTCGGCAGGCTGGTCGGATGACAACATCCGGCGGACCCTGATCACGAGGTAGCCGAGCAACAGCACCGCGCCGAACAGGAAGAACGACGTGACCGCCCCGGAGCTGCGCAGTTGCAGGCCGTCGGCATAGCCGAACAGTGACGCGCCGGCCGCGAGCCCGCCGGGACGCCAGTTGCCGAAGATCATGGCGGCCAGGCCGATGAAGCCGCGCCCGCCCGTCTGGCCCTCGACGTACTTGGTGGAGACGAAGACCAGGAACACGCCGCCGAGCCCGGCGAACGCGCCGGAGATGACGACGGCGACGTACTTGATCAGGTAGACGTTCACGCCCAGCGACTCGGCTGCCCACGGGTTCTCGCCCGCCGAGCGCAGCCGCAGGCCGAAGGCCGTGCGCCAGAGCACGAAGAACGTCAGGGGCAACATCAGGACGGCCAGGATGACGAGCACGTTCACATTGTGCGTGAGCCCGCGCAGAATGCCCGCGAGGTCGGACAGGAGGAACCAGTGGGTGTTCTCCAGCCAGCCGAAGACGTCGGGCCCGTCGGACAACAACGGCAGGCTGACCTGCGGCGCGGACGAGGTGATCGCGGGCGAGGTGGTGATGCCGGCGCCCGCGTCGGCCGCCGGCGTGCCCTCCTTGTAGAGCACCTCGGACAGGAAGCGGGTGATGCCTGGCCCGAGCAGGTTGATCGCGACGCCGCTGATGATGTGGTCCACGCCGAACGACACGGTGGCGATCGCGTGGATGAGGCCGCCGAGCGCACCGCCGAGCAGCCCGGCGAGCAGGGCGGCCACGGGCCCCCACTGGTATCCGGCCCAGCCGGCGAACCAGGTGCCGAGCACCATCATGCCTTCGAGGCCGATGTTGACCACGCCGGCCCGCTCCGCCCACAACCCGCCCAGCCCGGCCAGGCCGATCGGCACCGCCAGCAGCAACGCGGCGGCGAACGTGCCGGAGGAGGTGATGTCGTTCTGCCCCGAGACGACGCGTACCAGCGACATCAGCAGGATGAGCGCGGCGACGCCGATGAGCACCACGTGGTACTTGCCGAGCCTGGTCATGCTGCCACCTCAACCGGAGTGTTCCTGCCGAGCTGCTGGGCGGCCCGCCGTTCTTCGAGTCTGAGCGCCAGCCGCTTCGTCACCTCGTTGGCCACGACGACGAGCAGCACGATCACGCCCTGGATGATCGTGACGACGGACGCCGGCACGCTCACATCCTGCAGCGCGCCCTGCGCCCGGTCGAGGAAGGCGAACAGCAGCGCGGCGAACGCGATGCCGACGGGCTTGTTCCTGCCGAGCAGCGCCACGGCGATGCCCAGGAAGCCCAGGCCCGCGGTGAAGTTGGAGTTGAACGCGCCCCTGTCGCCGAGGATCTCGGGCAGGCCGATGAGCCCGGCGATCGCGCCGGACAACACCATCGCCGCGATGATCATCTTCTTCGGGTCCACGCCCGAGGCCAGCGCGGCCGGGCCGTTGAGGCCGCTGGCCTTGATGTTGAAGCCGAAGCGGGTGCGCTCCAGCACCACCCAGACCACCAGGCCGAGCACGACCGCCAGGAGCAGGAAGCCCCACACGCCGCCGGCGCGGGTCGGCTGGACCTGCCCGAACCAGTCGAAGATGAAGTTGAGGTTGGGGAACATGGCCGAGTCCGCCAGCTCGGGCGTGGACGTGGTGAGCTGACCCTCGGCGCGCTGTCCCGCGAAGGGTCCGCGGACGAGGAAGGCGGTCAGGTTGATCGCGATGTAGTTCAGCATGATCGTGGCGATGACCTCGTTCACGCCTCTGGTCACCTTCATGACCGCGGGGATCAGCGCGTAGAGCCCGCCGACGGCCGCCGCGACGATGATGATCACCGCGATCTGGATCGGCGCGGGCGCCGTGAACGTCGAGCCCACATAAGCGGCGCAGATCGCGGCGAGCCGGTACTGGCCCTCCACGCCGATGTTGAAGAGGTTCATGCGGAAGCCGACGGCCACCGCCAGACCGGCGATGAACAGCGGCACCGCCCGGTTGAGGAACGCCGCGATGCCGTTGACCGCCGCCCGCTCGGTCGCTCCGAAGTTGAAGAAGGCGGCGAGCGCGTCCAGCGGGCGGCTGCCCGCGACGATGATCGCCACGCTGCAGATCGCGATCGCCAGGACGATGGCGACGACGACGCCGGCGACGGTGAGCAGCGTCCGGTTGAGCCCGGCGGGCATCACGACTCCTCAGTGCCGGCGATGGCGCCAGTCATGTAGCCGCCCAGCCGCTCGGGCGTGATCTCGGAAGGGTCGAGCGCGGCCACGAGCCGCCCCCGGTAGATCACCCGCAGCGTGTCGGACAGGCCGATCAGCTCGTCGAGGTCGGCGGAGATGAGCAGCACCGCCAGCCCGGCGGCCCTGGCGTCGCGCAGGTGGTCCCAGATGGCGGCCTGCGCGCCCACGTCCACGCCCCGGGTGGGGTGGGCGGCGATGAGGAACTTGGGCTCACCGCTCATCTCCCGGCCCACGATCAGCTTCTGCTGGTTGCCGCCGGACAGGGCCAGGGCCAGGGTGTCCACACCGGGCGTACGTACGTCGTAGTCCTTGACGATGCGCTCGGTGTCGGCCTTGGAGGCCCGCCTGTTGACCCAGATGCCGCTGCGCGCGGGCTTCCTGGTCTGGTGGCCGAGCACGCGGTTCTCCCACAGCGACGCCTCCAGCAGCAGGCCCTGGCGGTGGCGGTCTTCGGGGATGTAGCCGATGCCCGACTCCCTGCGCCGCAGCGTGGACCAGCCGCTGATGTCCTGGCCGCCCAGCTCGACGCGGCCGTGCACAGGGCGGATGCCCATGATCGCCTCGATCAGCTCGGACTGGCCGTTGCCCTCGACCCCGGCGATGCCGAGGATCTCGCCCTCGTGGATCTCGAACGACACGTCGTCGAGGAGCAGCCTTTTGCCTTCTTCGCGCAGCTTGTCGAGGTCGGCGGCCGGACGGTGGCCGTCTGCCTCCATAGTGACGCCCGTGACCTTCAGCGCCACGCGGTCGGTCACCGTGGACTCGCGGGTCTCGGGCGTGGGCAACTCGCTGCCGACCATGAGCTCGGCGAGCTGCCGCGCGGTGACGTCGGCGGGGTCCACACTCGCGACCGTGGTGCCGCGCCGGATCACGGTGATCGCGTCGGCGATGTCGAGCACCTCGTCGAGCTTGTGGGAGATGAAGATGACGGTCAGGCCCTCGGCCTTGAGCTCGCGCAGGTTCTGGAAGAGCTCCTCGACCTCCTGGGGCACGAGCACCGCGGTGGGCTCGTCGAGGATGAGGATGCGGGCGCCGCGGTAGAGGACCTTGAGGATCTCCACCCGCTGGCGGTCGCCGACGCCGAGGTCCTCCACGAGCTTGCCGGGGTCCACCCGCAGGCCGTGGGCGCTGGCCAGCTGGGTGATGCGCTGCCTGGCGGCGGCGGTGTCGAGCCTGCCGCCCTTCTTCGGCTCGGCGCCGAGGACGACGTTCTCCAGCACGGTGAGGTTGTCGGCCAGCATGAAGTGCTGGTGCACCATGCCGATGCCGACGTCGATGGCATCGCTCGGCGTGCGGAAGCTGACCTCCGTGCCGTTGACCCTGATCGTGCCGTCGTCCGGCTTCTGCATGCCGTAGAGGATCTTCATCAACGTGGACTTGCCCGCGCCGTTCTCGCCAACGATCGCGTGCACCGTGCCCGGTTGGACGGTGATGCGGATGTCATGATTCGCGACGACGCCGGGGAAACGCTTGGTGATGCCCTCCAGCTCTACGGCGGGTTTCACCGTGGCCAGGGTGTCAGCACTCATTTCGCCTCTCCTACGGGGGGTGGGATAGACGAAAGGCCCGAAGCTTCTGGACTCCGGGCCCTCTGTCGCTTTTCCAACCCAGGCTACGGCTTGGCCGGAACCGTGATTTTGCCGTCGACGATGTCCTTCTTGGCAGCGTCGAGCTTGTCCTGGATGTCGTCGATCTCGCCACCGGTGGTGGACAGTCCGACGCCGTCGACCTTGAGGTCATAGGTGACGTTGCTGCCGCCCTTGGCACCGCCCTGGAAGGCCTTGATGAACTCGAACACGCCGACGTCGACGCGCTTGAGCATCGAGGTCATGATGACCGGCTGCAGGTCGGTCTCCTTGACCGTCTGGCGCTGGTCGGAGTCGACGCCGATGGCCTTCTTCTTGGCGGCGGCGGCCGCCTGGAAGACGCCCAGACCCGAGTCGCCGGAGGCGTGGTAGACGACATCCGCGCCGTCCTGGTACATCTTCTCGGCCGCGACCTTGCCCTTGTCGGGGGCCTTGAACCCGGAGAAGTCGCCGTCGGGGGTGAGGTACTTGATGTCGATCTTGGCGTCCGGCTTGACCGACTTCACGCCGGCGACGTAGCCGGCCTCGAACTTCTTGATCAGGTCGTTCTCAACGCCGCCGACGAAGCCGACGTGGCCGGACTCCGACTTGGTCGCGGCGGCGACGCCCGCCAGGTAGGAGCCCTGCTCCTCGGCGAACAGCAGGCCCGTCACGTTGGGCGCGTTGGAGGCGGAGTCGACGACCGCGAACTGGATCTCGGGGTATTCCTCGGCCGCCTTCTTGATGTCCTCACCGTAGGCGAAGCCGACCCCGATGATCGGGTTGTAGCCGGCGTCGGCGAGCTGGCGCAGCAGGTCGCCGCGGTTGGAGCCGTCGGCGGCGGGGCTCAGCTCCTTGATGTCCGCGCCGAGATCCGTCTTGGCCTTCTCCAGGCCCGCGTAGGCCGAGTCGTTGAAGGACTTGTCGCCGCGCCCGCCGACGTCGAACGCCAGTCCCACCTTGAGCGCGCTCTTCGGCGCCTCGCTGCTCGCTGCGCCGGTCGGCGCCTCGCTGGCCGTGGTGCCCCCACCGCTGTCGCCGCCGCAGGCGGCCGCTGCCATGAGCATGACGCCGACTACCGTGCCGAGCGCCATCCTGCTGAATCGCTTGCCGAGCAAGGCGACTCCTTCCATTTCCCCGCCGTCGAAACTTCATCGCAGGCGCGAAGAAACGTACGGCACCTGCACGGAAGATAGTTGCTTGACCAGGGCGAACCAAACCGTCGCACAGGGTCGCAACCGCTCCGTTATCGACATCAGTCGCGTCTGTGACCTGAACCGGGCTTCAGGCACTCGTGGCATCCACGGAAAGATTTGCCCAACTTTGGGGCACGGTGACCCCTTGCCCGCGAGCCGATCTTGGCAGAGATTCCCAAGAACAGTGAAATTTGGGATCGGAGTCCCGTATGCACCCTTGGAAGGCACTGGCCGTGCCGCTGGCCGCGTTACTCGTCGCGACCTTGAGCGGCACCGCTCCAGCCACGGCCGGCACCCCGGCCATCAAGATCGAGAACAACGCCACCCAACCCGTCTTCTCCCGAGCCGACGCGATCAAGCAGACGGTGTTCGTCGAGGTCGAGGGAACCGACAGCGACAACGACGGCAAGCCCGACCGGGTCGCCGTGGACATCCTGCGGCCCAAAGAGACCGACGCGGGACTCAAGGTCCCGGTGATCATGGAGGCGAGCCCGTACTTCGCCGGCGGCAACGACGTCGCCAACCACCCCGTGGACGTGGACGAGAACGGCAACCCGCTGCCCACCTTGCGGGCGCTGGCGAACAAGCTGGCCGCCGAGCCGTTCGACGGCTACTACGACAACTACTTCCTGCCCCGCGGCTACGCCGTCGCGCTGGTGGAGAACCTCGGCAGCGGCCGCGCCACCGGCTGCCCGACCTCCGGCGACCGCAACGAGACGGCCGGCCCGAAGGCCGCCATCGACTGGCTGAACGGCCGCGCCAAGGGCTTCGACGCCGACGGCAACCCGGTCGACGCCACCTGGTCGACCGGCAAGGTCGGCATGATCGGCGTCTCCTACAACGGCACGCTGCCGAACGCGGTGGCCGCGACGGGCGTCAAGGGCCTGGAGACGATCGTGCCGATCGCCTCGATCTCCAGCTGGTACGACTACTACCGCGCCAACGGCGCCGTCCTGGCCCCGGGCGGCTTCCAGGGCGAGGACCTGGACGTGCTCGCCAAATACGTGCTGACCAGGGAGAACGGCCAGGAGGTCTGCGGCGCCCTGATGGACCGGCTGACGGCCACCCAGGACCGGATCACCGGCGACTACAGCCCGCTCTGGGACGCCCGCAACTACCTGAACGACGTCGGCAAGGTCAAGGCCAGCGTCTTCCTGGTGCACGGCCTCAACGACTGGAACGTCAAGACCAAGCAGTTCGCGCAGTGGTGGTACGCCCTGGCCAAGCAGCACGTGCCGCGCAAGATCTGGCTGCACCAGGGCACCCACATGAACCCCTTCAACTTCCGCACGGCCGAGTGGCTGCGCCAGCTGCACGGCTGGTTCGACTACTGGTTGTACGGCATCGACTCGGGCATCATGCGCGAGCCGCAGGCGGACGTGGAGTTCGCGGCCGGCCAGTGGGCCCAGCACGCCTCGTGGCCGTTGCCCGGGACCGCCACCGTGCCGCTCTACCCGGGCTCGGACTCGAAGCTCAACCTGCTGCCCCGCCCGCTGTCGCCCACGGAATCCTTCGTGGACCAGAAGGTCAGGACCGCCGAGCAACTGGTGGAGGCCACGGACGCCGATCCGAACCGGCTGGCGTACGAGACCGGGGTGCTTCCCGCCGACGTGCGGATCTCCGGCACGCCGACGGTCTCGGTGCGGGCCTCGCTGAAGGGCGGCGCGTCGCCGTACCTGACGGCGCTGCTGGTGGACTACGGCACCGACGTCCGCCCGAACGGCACCCTGCTCTCGACCGGCCAGACCTACTGCTACGGCGAGGGCATCCCGGGTGACACGGGCTGCACCACGCTCAGGACGCTCGGCACCGCCACCACCCCCTACAAGATCGTCACCAGGGGCTGGCTGGACGTCCGCAACCGGCACCGACCGGACAAGACCGAGCCGCTGCGCGCGGGCAAGGAGTACGACTTCGCCTGGGACTTCCAGCCGACGGACTATGTGTTCAAGAAGGGCCACCGGCTGGGCCTGGTGATCATCTCGACCGACTACGACTACACCCTGCGCTACCCGCCGGGCACCAAGATCACGGTCTCGCCGGGGCACTCGTCCCTGCGACTGCCCGTGACCTTCGGCAAGTTGCTGTAACAGGTGGTGGCCCGCCGCGCAGCGCGGCGGGCCGCCTACGCCATGGCCGTGGTGATCGAGTCGAGCGGGCCGACCTCCCACAGGGCGGTCAGCGCGGTGGTGGCCATGACCCGCACGCCCGTCGAGATCGCCTGCTCGTCCACGTCGAACGTGCCCTGGTGGATGTCGTAGGTGACGCCGCCGGGCGAGCGCGTGCCCAGGCGGGCGAACGCGCCCGGGATCGACTCGAGGTACCAGGCGAAGTCCTCGCCGCCGAGCGACTGCTGCGTCGGGATCACCGCACCCGCGCCCAGCGCACGCTCGGCGGCCTCGGCCAGCATCTCGACGCTGACCTCGTCGTTGACCACCGGCGGCACGCCGCGCGTGTAGTTCATCGTGGCCTCGATGCCGTAGGCGCTGGCCACCGACTCCAGCAGGGACTTGATCAGGTCGGGGGCGGCGTGCCAGGCGTTCTCGTCGAGGCAGCGGACCGTGCCCTCGGCGATGCCGTCGTCGGGGATCGCGTTGGCCGCCGAGCCGGCCTCGACCCGGCCCCAGACGAGGCTGAGCGAGGAGCGCGGGTCGACCCGCCGCGACAGGGCCGCGGGCAGCTCGGTGAGGATCTTGGCGAGGGCGAAGACCAGGTCGGCGGTCAGGTGGGGGCGGGCGGTGTGGCCGCCGGGGCCCGAGACCCTGATGGAGAGCTTGTCGCAGGCCGAGGTGATCGGGCCCGGCTTGAGCCCGACCTGGCCGACGTCCACGCGGGGGTCGCAGTGGAGGCCGAAGATGCGGTCGACGCCGCTGATGCCGCCCTGCGCCATGACCTCGAGCGCGCCGCCGGGCAGCTCCTCCGCGGGCTGGAAGATGAGGCGTACGCGGCCGGGCAGCAGGCCCGCGGCGGCCTGCTGGGCGAGGAAGAGCGAGGTGCCGAGCAGCACCGTGGTGTGGATGTCGTGCCCGCACGCGTGGCAGGCTCCGGCCACGGTCGAGCGGTAGGGCACGTCCTTCTCGTCCTGCAGGGGCAGCGCGTCGATGTCGGCGCGCAACGCCACGGTCGGGCCGTCGCCGCTGCCCACGTCGCAGATGAGGCCGGTGCCCCGGGGGAGCACCGAAGGGGTCAGGCCGGCGGCGGTGAGCCGCTCGGCGATCCGCTCTGTCGTGCGATATTCGGCGAAGGCCAGCTCAGGGTGCATGTGGAGGTCGCGGCGGAACGCCACGAGATCCTGCTCCGTCCCCGCCAGGAACGCGTCGAGTTCCCCCCGAAGCTCACGTCCCCGCATATGTCACCATCCCGTCCCAGGCCGCGCGCCCCATATGTCCTGACCATCGCGGCTCATGCGCTGTAATAAGTCGTCCGCCCGCCGTGGCCACCCGGTTGAGCGGCCGCTCGGCGAATCAAAAGACACACCCGATGGGTTTGGTGCGCGAGATCGTCAGCACGGGCTTTGCGTTCATCGGTCGCGAGTGCCGCTGCAGCCGGGAGCACAGCGGTCGGCCGTGAGCCCGATGGCGATGCTTCGACTTTATCGCTCTCGTGTGACTTCTCGCCGACAGATACACCAAAAGTTAGCCGACGGCCCGACCGTAACCGCAGGTGGTCACGGTCGGTGAACGCCTACCTGATCCGGAAATAGTCACAAGGGATCATTAGATGGTGACCCGATGTCGCCAGTTCCAAACGTGGTCTGCGATTCCGAATCCTGTCACCTTCCGTCCATGGTCATCACACTTCGGCGATGGCTGCATTTGAGAAGAATGCGTGCTTCACTCGCAGTATGATCACTAATATCCCGTTCGGGGAGAAGTATGCTGGGTTGAGCATCTTCGAGCTGAGCGAGGGGACCCTGGTGGTCGTGCCCTCGCTTTCCCTTCCGCAGGATGAGCTTCGCCGCATCACGGGAGCAAGGTCGTACGAGGAGCGCTTACTGTTCCTGCTGCTCACGCTCCGCGAACCCGGGGTCAAGGTGATCTACCTCTCCTCCGCGCCCGTCGATCCCGACATCGTCGACTACTACTTCGGATTCCTGCCCGATCCGGATGACGCCGCCAAACGGCTCACGCTGATCAGCCTCGACGATCCCTGGTCCCAGCCGCTGACCAGGGCGCTGCTCTCCCGCCCCGACACGATCGAGCACCTGCGCTCCGAGATCGACGGAGATGCCTGGCTCGTGCCGTTCGTGCTGAGCGAGCTGGAAGAGGAGCTCGCCTCGCTACTGAGCGTTCCCCTCTACGGACCCGCCACGTCCCTTTCCTATTTCGGCTCCAAGAGCGGGGCGCGCGAGGTGGGACACGAGGCGGGCGTGCCGATGGCGCGCGGCTTCTGCGACATCCGTACGGCGCTCGAGATCCAGGAGGCGATCGAGGCCCTGCCCGGCGAGCGGGTGATCGTCAAGCTGAACGACGGCTACTCGGGGCTCGGCAACGCCATCGTCACCAAGGCCGACAGGTCGCGGACCAGCTTCTCGCTGGCGGGCGAGACCTGGGGCAACTTCACCACGAAGATCAGGGACCGGGGGGCGGTGGTCGAGGAGTTCATCGAGCACCGGCCGCTCTACTACCCGAGCGCGCTGGCCCAGATCACCCCTGGCGGCCACGCGCAGGTGCTGGCCACGCACGACCAGGTGCTCGGCGGCAACAACGGTCACGTCTACCAGGGCTGCACGTTCCCGGCCGCGCCCGAGTACCGCGCCGAGGTGGGCGCGTCGGCCGACAGGATCGCGCGGGTCCTGGCAGAGCGGGGCGTGGTCGGGCTGTTCGGGATGGACTTCTTCGCGCTGAAGGCCGACGCCGGGTACGCGGCGCTGCTGTGCGAGATCAACCTGCGGATCGGCGGGACCACACACCCGTTCGGGGCCGCCGTGCTGACGACCGGGGCCTCGTACGATCCCGCCACCGGACTCCTCATGGCCGGAAATCAGCCGAAGTTCTACACCGCGACCGACAACTGCGCCTCGTCGTGCCTGCGCGGGCGCAACCCCGGCGAGGTCATGCGGACGGCCGAGCGGCTGGGGGTCGGGTTCGACGCGGAGCGGCTAACCGGGAACGTGTTCCATCTGCTCGGGGCCATCCCCGAGCACGGCAAGCTGGGCTTCACCTCGATCGGCGACTCCCGCGAGGAGGCGGACGAGCTGCACGCCCTCACCCGGCGTCTCCTCTGCGGCCCCTGATAGCGCCGCGCAGGCCGCGCCAGCCGATGATCCCCAACACGACGGCGAGGATGATGTTCACCGCGATCAGGATGCCGTGCACCACGTAGAAGCTGGTCGGATGCCCGTCGGCCAAGTTAAACCCGAGACTTACCCACTCGAAGATCATGAATATGCCCAGGATCATGAGGAATCCGGCGATCTTTTGCGACATTCGCGCCTCTCTGGTATCGAACGTGGATCTTCGGGGGATGTGTCGCCACATGGGCATTCACACGGAGCTACGCTGAGACCGCCATGTGGACGAAAATCGTGCCGGTCACGGCACTCATCGCCTCGGTCTCACTCACCGGCGGGACCGCATATGCCGCGCCGACGACGCCGGTCGGCGGGGAGGCGCTGGGCAGCCGCGGCCTGGTGTCACCCGAAGGCGTCCAGAAGCCGCCCAAGAGCCAGGCTACTTCGTACGTCATCGCGGACGTGACCACGGGCGACGTGCTCGCGGCGAAGGACGCCCACGGGCGCTACCTGCCGGCCAGCACGCTCAAGACGCTGACCGCGCTGACGCTCATCCCCAAGCTCGACAAGAGCCGCAAGATCAGGCCCAGCCGGAACGCCTGCAACCAGGAGGGCACCGCGGTCGGCCTCTCGGTCAAGGCCACCTACAAGATCGAGGACCTGTTCCGGGCGCTGATGATGTCGTCGGGCAACGACGCCGCCATGGCCCTGGCCGAGACGAACGGCAGCCTCGCCCAGACCATGCGTGACATGAACGCCGAGGCCAAGCGGCTCCAGGCGCTCGACACCGTGGCCAAGACGCCCAGCGGCCTGGACAAGCCGGGGCAGAGCAGCTCGGCGTACGACCTGGCGCTCATCGCCCGCGCCGGCCTCACCAACCCCGATTTCCGGCGATATATCAGCACAAAAACCGCCAAGTTCCCGGCACCCAAGGGCTACTACGAGATCAGCAACCACAACAAGCTGCTCGGCCGCTACAAGGGCATGATCGGCGTCAAGAACGGCTGGACCTCGAAGGCACTGGGCAGCTTCGTGGGCGCGGCCACCCGCGACGGGCACACGATCGTGGTGAGCGTCATGCGGTACGAGGGCTCGTTCTGGGAGGAGGTGGGCAAGCTGCTCGACTGGGGCTTCTCGGTCAGAGGCAAGGCGGCGCCGGTCGGCAAGCTCGTCGACCCGGTCCCCGACGCCCAGGCCGCTCCCCGGCCGGGCGCGTCCGCACCGGGCACCCAGGTCACGCCCGCCGCCCAGCCACCGCTCCTGGACACGGCCGCCTCGAAGCAGTCCGACTCCAGCAGGACGGTCGGGACGGTGGTGATCGGCGGGGGCCTGCTGTTCGGGCTGATCTGGCTCGGGTACGGAATCCGCCGCCGGCGCAGCAGGTCACGCCTCTGACGCCCCAGACCACGGGATCGGGGTCGGGGACGGCGGCGGGCAGAGCCCGGCGGTGGCCGTCCAGGCGGCGACGTAGAGCACGAGCCTGGCCGAGAGGTTGATCCAGATGAGCAGGCCCGCGATGACGGCGAACGTACCGTAGACCGGGTTGCTCAGCGTCTGCCCGAGCAGCAGCGTCGCCACCTGCTTGAGCAGCCCGAACCCGATCGCGCCGAGCAGCGCCCCCCTGGCGATCATCCGGAACGGCTGGGCCGGCCTGGCCACCCACGCGAGCAGGATCACGAACAGCAGCCAGTCGGCCCCCACGCTCGCCACCACCCCGGCGCTCCTGAGCCCCAGGTTGGCCAGCGTGGACGCGCTGCCGAAGACGAAGTGCAGGACTTTGTCCGTGGCCGTGGTGGCGAACCCCGCGACCAGCACGGACACGATCATCGTCACCCCGAGCATGACGAGCGAGGCCAGGTCGCGCAGCTTGCCGACGAAGAAGTTGGGCGGCGGCGCGGTGGTCATCGACATCTCGCGCAACGCCCCGCGCAACGCGTCGAGCGCGCCGAGCCCGGCGTAGAGGAGGCCGAGCAGGCCGATGATCCCGGCGGCCTCCCTGGCCCTGGCGATGGCCTCCAGGTCGAGCTGACCGGCGATCCCCGGCAGCCGCTCGACGATTGCCTGCTCCAGCGCCTGCCTGGTGGTCCGGCTGGTCGCCACCACGAACCCGAGCACCGCATACGACAGCGCCACCAGCGGGAAGAACGACAGGAAGGCGAAGTACGTGACCGCGCCCGCCAGCCGGTCGCCGGACTGCACCTGGTAGCGCCGCACCGCCCTGATCAGATGGTCGAACGACAATCTGCGGACCCGCCAGTAGTCCACCTTGCCCCGGCCCCAGGCCCGCACCGACTCGATCACCCGAGCCTCCTACCTCCGAGCCAGAGCGACGATCACGCTCTCACTACCGTGCCGGCCGATTCTGTCAGGTCCGTGAGGATCGCCGCCATGTCATGGTGGAGCAACTGCCCACCACGCTTGACCACAAGCCCCGCGACCACGACCGCGACTCACCTTGCGGACCGCGAATGGACTCGGCGCGGGCACGTGCGCCCTCGGTCAGGTCGTCCGATGTCGGGCTTGCCCGAGCGGCCCATGCCGATGAGTTCGGGCGCGAGCAGCCGGCGGCCCGGCTCGCGGATCCCCGGCGCCTCCTGAGCGGCACCAGGCGGCTCGGCACGTCCTGAGCTGCGCGGAAACCAGGGCGGGCGATCTCCGGGAGCCCTAGCCTGTGGGATTGTCGGGACCCATCCAGGAGGCATCACGCCCATGGCCGAAATCAGCACCGGGCAGATGGTCAGGCTCCAGCGCGAGCGAAGGGGCATGAGCACCACCGCGCTGGCCACCCAGTCCGGCTGCACCCCTAGGCACATCGAGCTGATCGAGCACGGCAAACGCACCCCCTCACTCCCCCTCCTGCGGGAGATCGCCAAAGTGCTCGGCGTGCGCACCGCCGTCCTCTTAGGCGAGACCCCGCGCGACTCCCACGAGCCCAGCAGGCCGCAGATCAGCGACATCGAACGCGCCCTGTTCACCTGCCGCTCCCTGGCCCCCGACATCGAGCCGCCCGACGCCGAGCAGCTCGCCGAACGGGTGGCGGCGGCCCGCAACGCCTGGTTCACCTCGACGCGCCGCTACTCGATCCTGATGGCGGCCCTGCCCTCCCTGGTCACCGACGCCGAGAGCCTCGCCCTCGACCACACGCCCCGGGCCTGCAGCGTCGCCACGGACGCGTATCTGCTGGCCAGAGGAGTTCTCAAGCATCTGCGGCGGGTGGATCTCGCGCATCTGGCGGCGGACCGGGCCATGCGCTTCGCCGAGGAGTCGGCGGATCCGCTGATGACGGCGTGGTCGTACTGGAATCTCGGGCAGTCGATGTTGTCGGACGACATGCACCAGATCGCGTACGACGTCGCGCGACGCGGCATCGAACTCCTCGAACCCCACGTCGCGGACGGCGACGAGCGCCACATCAAGGCGCTCGGCGCGCTGCACCTGCTCGCCGCCATCGGCGCGGCCCGCTCGGGCGACGACGACGAGGCCAGGGAGCGGCTACGCGGTCCCGCCGCGCAACTCGCCGACCGGGTCGACGACTCCTCGGGCGTCTACGACCTGGCCTTCTTCGGCCCCACCAACGTCGCCATCCACATGGCCAGCGTCGAGAACGACACCGGCCACCCCGAAGCGGTGTTGCAGATCGCCGACGACATCGACCTGCGCCGCACGCCGTCCATCGAGCGGCGCACGACCCATCTGCAGCATGTCGCCCGCGCCTGCGAGGACCTGGGCGACGACGCCGCCAGCCTGCTCCACCTCCTGCGAATCGAGCGTGAATGTCCAGAGGAACTCGACCACAAGCTGCTGTTGAGAGAGATGGTCCGGTCCCTCGCCCGGCGCGCACGGCCGTCGTGGGCGCCCGAGGTCCGCTATCTCGCCGAGCGCCACGAGATCCCGATCTGACCCCCGAACTCAGAGTTCGGTCGTTGCGAACAGGGAGATCCATCGCCCTAGTTCGTCACGGAGCGGGGTTTCGATGCCACGCTGCGTTCATGACCACAGCGCCGAGTGCCGATTTCGTCATGCAACGACTGCTTCAGGAAGCGACGCGGGAATTTCCCGGGTGGGCGTTCGAACGAGATCGCTCCAGCTGGACCGCCATCCGCGGCGAGACCAGGCTCACGAGGTCGAGCCTGGCCGCCCTGCGTGCGCTGCTGCGAGTCCACCGGGCTGCGCGCAGGTGGTAAGCGGGATGCCGGGGCAGCCCGGTACGCCTCCGGACAGCGACGGTCTCGTGGAGCGGCAGCTCGACGTCCTGCGGACCACGTATCCGGCGTGGGAGATCCACTTCCTGACCGACGGGCCGAGCGTGGGCCGGTGGACGGCCGAGTTGCGGCGGCCTCTCACGCCGCAGATGGTGGCGGCCGGGGTCCGGCAGCGCATCGCGAGTCCCGACGCCGTCACACTCGCTTCGGCCCTGGCCCACCAGGCGTCCCTCATCCATAACCGGAGATCCCGACACTGGGTCGGCTGACGCCCGTGCCCACCGTCAGCGGTCGGTGGCCGGGCGCAGGACCTTGGTGGCGAGGGTGTCGATGACGTCGGCGACCTGGCCCGGGGCCTTGGCGTGAGCGGAGTGGCCCTGCCCGTCCATGACGACGCGCTCAGCCCGCGGCAACACGGGGGCCAGGGCGTCGAGCCGTTCGCCGAGATGGGCAGGGCTGCGGTCGCCGCCGAGCAGCACGATCGGCACGTCGATCCCCTTGTACGCGTCGAGCCGGTTCCCCAGCTCGTCCAGGGCCACGTTGTCCTCGATCTGCCGGGGAGCGAGCGCCCGCATCCTCGGCACGATCGACACGAACACGCCGACCAGCAGCGAGGCCCACGCGGGAAGCCGAACGGTCTCCCGTACGAAGATCCTTATCGCCTTGCCCGGTTTGCCCGCGGCGATCGCCGCCCGAGTTCGCGTGTGCACCTCGCCGTCCGGGCCGCCGAGCGGCGCGCCGATCACGACCGGCGGCTCGTACAGGACCGCGCCGGCGAACGCCGACGGCGCCGCCACCAGGGCCTCCAGCGCGACCACCGCCCCTGAGGAGTGCCCGGCGACCACCATCGGCTCGCCGATGGCCCGCACCACCGCGAGAACGTGCTCGACCTCCTCGGCGATCGTGCCGGGACCACCGGGCAGATCCAGCCGGTAACGGCGGCGGTGCAGCCGCACGACCCGGTAGCGCGGGGCCAGCCGGGCGGCCACCTGGTGCCAGGACGCGCCGTCGTCCAGACCGGGATGCAGGATCAGGACGACCGGCCCCCGCCCTTCGTCGATCGCACGGACCTCGGTGCCGTCCGCCGTTGCCGTCGTCATGATCACGGCCATCTCCTTAGCGGCGCTAAGCCAAATTTAGCGCCGCTAAGGTCAGGTTGGCAACCGGCTGACCATCGCGATCCACGAGAAGCTGCATTAGGGTCCATACCCGGGACAGACCAGGCCCCTGCCCATCCCAGAGGTGGGCAGGGGCTCATCTCTCTGCTCAGCGACGGGGACTCATGACGCTTGAAGAGATGGCCCGCCACCTCATCGACACCACCAGATACATGGCCCTGGGCACCGCCGACCCGGACGGGCGACCCCGGGTGTCGCCCGTCTACTACGCTCCGGACGGTTACCGCGACCTGTACTGGATTTCCTCGCCGGAGGCCCAGCACTCACGCAACATCGCCGAGCGCCCCGAGGTCAGCATGGTGATCTTCGACTCGACCGCGCCGATCGGCACCGCGCAGGCCGTCTATCTGCTCGCCACCGCGGAGCGACTGCCGGACGACGAGTTCGAGCAGCACGTGGACCAGGCCTGCCGCGCCAGGTTTCCGGAGCAGCAGGTGTTCCCCCGGGATCGGCTGCGGGCGCCGGCGCCGCTTCGCCTCTACCGGGCACGCGTCACCGAGCACTCCGTGCACGTCAGGGGCGGCGACCCGGTCCGCGGCAAGGGTGTCGACTCCCGGTTCGTGGTGGATCTGGGATAGCCCTTACAGCTTGGGCAGGAAGCCCACCCGGTCTCGGACTTCGGCCATCGTCTGACGGGCCACCTCCGACGCGCGTTCCGCGCCGATGGCCAGCAGCCGGTCCAGCTCCTTCTCGTCCGACAGCAGCTTCTCCGTACGTTCCCTGATCGGGGTGAACGTCTCCACCACCGCTTCGGCCACGTCCTTCTTGAACGTGCCGTACCCCTGGCCCTCGTAACGGGCCACGAGATCGGGGATCGGGGTGCCGGTCAGCGCCGACTGGATGCGCAGCAGGTTGCTGATGCCCGGCTTGTTCTCCTCGTCGAACAGCACCTCCGAGCCCGTGTCCGTCACCGCCCGCATGACTTTCTTGCGCAGCGGACCGGGCTGTTCGAGGACGTCCAGGATGCCCGCCGGGCTGGAGGAGGACTTCGACATCTTCGCCGTCGGGTCCTGGAGGTCGGTGATCTTCTCGACCTCCTTGAGGATGTACGGCTCCGGCAGCGTGAACGTGTCGCCGAACCGGTGGTTGAAGCGCTGGCCCAGATCCCGGGTCAGCTCCAGGTGCTGCTTCTGGTCCGCCCCGACCGGCACCCGGTTGGCCTGGTAGATCAGGATGTCGGCCGCCTGCAGGATCGGGTACGTGAAGAGCCCGACGCTGGCCGCGCTCTCCCCCAACTTGGCCGACTTGTCCTTGAACTGCGTCATCCGCGCCGCCTCGCCCATCCCCGTGAGGCAGATCAGCACCCAGGCCAGCTCCGTGTGCTCGCGTACGTGCGACTGCACGAAAACCGTGGACCGCTCGGGATCGAGGCCGGCGGCGAAGAGCTGGGCGGCGGCCACGCGACTACGGCGGCGCAGGGCGGCGGGCTCGGTCGGCACGGTGATCGCGTGGAGATCGACCACGCAGTAGAACGCGTCGTGGGTCTCCTGCAAGGTGACCCACTGGCGGACCGCACCCAGGTAGTTGCCCAGGTGGAAGGAGTCCGCTGTGGGCTGGATGCCGGAGAGAACACGAGGTTTGGCCATAGCAGGCAATTGTGTCAGGAATCCTGCTCGGGCGGCGACTCGGCAACCGGGCGGCGTTTCACTCTCACCCTCGCGATGCGGCGGCCGTCCAGCTCGGTGACCGTCAGCTCAAATCCCGGAATCTCCACTCTTTCCCCGACGGCGGGCACATGTCCCAGCATGGCCATAACGAACCCGGCCAGCGTCTCGTAGGGACCGTCGGGCAGCCTGATGCCGGTCTCCGTGGCGAAGTCGTTCAGGTTCGTCAGGCCGTCGATCTCGATCTCGCCCGCCGGTAGAACCACGACATCCTCCTCGATATCGTACTCGTCCCTGATGTCGCCGATCAGCTCCTCGACCAGGTCCTCCATGGTGACGATGCCCGCCGTGCCGCCGTATTCGTCCACCACGATCGCCAGGTGCTGACCCTCGTCGCGCATCTCGTTCAGGGTGGTGAGCAGCCGCTTGGACGCGGGCACGAACTTGGCCGCCCGGATCGGCACCACCGCGCTGATCGGCTCGGTCCGCCCGGTCAGCTCGGGATCGAGCAGGTCACGTACGTGCACGAAGCCGATGATCTCATCGTACGACTCGCGATAGACGGGAAAGCGGGAGTGCGGGAGCCCGGCCGCCAGCCGCGCCGCCGCGTCCAGCGGTGTGTCGGCGTCCATGAACTCCACCTCGGTACGCGGCAACATCACCTCCCTGAGCTGCCGTTTCCCGGCGGCGAACACCTCGTTGATCAGCTTGCGCTCGTCGGCGGTGAGGTCGGTGTGGCCGACCACCATGTCACGCAGCTCCTCGGTGGTGACCTCCTCCCTGTCGGCCTTCGGATTGCCCCCGAGCAGCTTGACGACGCCGTCGGTGGACTTCGACAACATCCAGATGATCGGGCGCGACAGGGACGCGATCCGGTCCAGGAACGGCGCCACGTACAGCGACAACCCCTCGGCCCGCTGCAAGGCCAGCCGCTTGGGGGCCAGCTCCCCGAGCACGAGCGACACGTACGAGATCGCCAGCGTCACCAGCACCAGCGCGAGCACGGGCGCGGCGGCCGTGGGCACCCCCCACTTCTCGAGCTGGGGTCCGAGCTGCCCGGCGAGCCGGTCGGCGCCGAACGCGGCCGACAACATCGTGGCCACGGTCACGCCGATCTGCACGGCGGACAGGAACCGGTTGGGGTCACGGGCGAGCTTGGCCACGCGCTCGCCCCGGCGCCCCTTCCTGGAGAGCTTGCGGACCTGGCTGTCCCGGAGGGAGACCATGGCCATTTCGGCACCGGCGAAGAACCCCCCGATCAGAATGAACAGCAGAACCAGGGCGATGTTGGCCGCGACGGTGTCAAACATGGTGGTTGGCAGCGTACTCGGCGGCTTTCCCGCGTATGCTGAACGGCAAGCCGTACAAAATCAAACATATTTGCACAGGAGTACACATGAGGCTATTGGTCACCGGAGGTGCCGGATATGTCGGGAGTGTTGTCGCGGCACAGCTCGTGGAGGCTGGACACGAGGTGACCGTACTCGACGATCTGTCAACCGGGCATCAAGATGCGGTGCCGGAGGGTGCCCGTTTTGTCCAAAAAAGCATCACCGAGGCCCACAGCGTGCTGGACGGCATGGACGCGGTGCTGCACTTCGCGGCCAAGTCGCTGGTGGGCGAGTCGGTGGCGAAGCCGGGGCTCTACTGGTCCAACAACCTCGGCGGCACGCTGGCCCTGCTGGACGCCATGCGGGACAAGGGCGTGGGCCGGATCGTGTTCTCCTCGACGGCGGCCACGTACGGGGAGCCCGAGCGCTCCCCGATCGAGGAGGGCGACCCGACGCGCCCGACCAACCCCTACGGCGCCTCCAAGCTGGCCGTGGACACCGCGCTGACCGCGTTCGCGCGGGTGCGCGGGCTCGGCGCGGTGAGCCTGCGCTACTTCAACGTGGCCGGCGCGCACGGCCGCTACCGCGAGCGCCACGCGGTCGAGACCCACCTCATCCCGAACGTGCTCAAGGTCGCGACCGGCGAACGCGAGTCCGTGAGCGTGTTCGGCACCGACTACCCGACGCCCGACGGCACCTGCGTGCGCGACTACATCCACGTGTCCGACCTGGCCAGGGCGCACCTGCTGGCGCTGGAGGCGATCGTCCAAGGCGAGCACCGGATCTACAACCTGGGCAGCGGCACCGGCTTCTCCGTACAGGAGGTGATCTCGGTCTGCCGCGAGGTCACCGGCCACGAGATCCCCGCCGTCGTCGGGGACCGCCGTCCGGGCGATCCGGCCGTGCTGGTCGCCTCATCCGCCAAGATCCAGAGCGAGCTGGGCTG
The DNA here is from genome assembly GCF_043197025.1 of Nonomuraea marmarensis. Classification (NCBI taxonomy): domain Bacteria; kingdom Bacillati; phylum Actinomycetota; class Actinomycetes; order Streptosporangiales; family Streptosporangiaceae; genus Nonomuraea; species Nonomuraea marmarensis. Next base: position 167,663 of record NZ_JBICRM010000019.1, on the reverse strand, counting down.
GAAGGCCGAACGGGCGGCGCTACGCGAGATCGTTTCCGATGCCTGGGCAGCGCTTTCGGCAAATGCGTGATATGGGAGCCGGATGTGTGCTGTGATACGCAAATGTGAGGAGCTTTTCACCAAGGGTCACGAAGTTGCTCTTTGGTGCCCTCATCGTGGCGGGCAGCCTCATGGCCGCCGCCGGCGTGATCTTCGTCACTCCCCAGCCCGCCCCGGCCGTCCAGCCGACGTCCTGCCCGGAGATGGCCGACCCCTGACACGAACGCGCGCCCCCGCGGCAGGAGGCGCGCGTCGGGAGTGCGGTCAGATGAGGCCGAGCTCCGTCACCGCGTCGCGCTCCTCGGCCAGCTCACGCACGCTGGCGTCGATGCGCTCGCGCGAGAACGCGTCGATCTCGAGGCCCTGGATGATCTCGAACTTGCCGCCCGCCGCCCGTACGGGGAACGACGAGACGAGCCCCTCGGGCACCCCGTAGGAGCCGTCGGAGACGATGGCGGCCGAGGTCCAGTCGGTGCCGTTGACCCAGTCGTAGACGTGGTCGATCGCCGCGTTGGCGGCCGACGCGGCCGAGGAGGCGCCACGGGCCTCGATGATCGCGGCGCCGCGCTTGGCCACCGTCGGGATGAACGTCTCCCGCAGCCACCCGCTCTCCACCTGCTCGGCCGCGACCTTGCCGCCCACCTCGGCGTGGAACAGGTCGGGGTACTGGGTGGCGGAGTGGTTGCCCCAGATCGTCATCTTCTTGATCTCGGTGACCGGGACCTGCAGCTTGGCCGCGAGCTGAGACAGCGCGCGGTTGTGGTCGAGCCTGGTCATCGCGGTGAAGCGGTCGGCGGGTACGTCGGGCGCGTTCCGCTGGGCGATGAGCGCGTTGGTGTTGGCCGGGTTGCCCACGACCAGGACCCTGATGTCGTCGGCGGCGTGCTCGTTGATCGCCTTGCCCTGAGGGCCGAAGATGCCGCCGTTGGCGCCGAGCAGGTCGCCGCGCTCCATGCCGGCCTTGCGCGGCATGGCGCCGACCAGCAGGGCGACGTTGGCGCCCGCGAAGGCGACGTCAGGATCGTCGGTGATCTCGATGCCGGACAGCAGCGGGAACGCGCAGTCGTCCAGCTCCATGGCGGTGCCCTCGGCCGCCTTCACCGCCGCCGGGATCTCCAGCAGGCTGAGCCTGACCGGGACGTCGGCGCCGAGCAACTGCCCCGACGCGATGCGGAACAGCAATGCGTAGCCGATCTGGCCGGCGGCTCCGGTGACGGTCACCTTGACGGGCACAGTGGCTGACGACGCCATGGCCTTCCCCTAACTCGCAGCACGAATCATTGACTTTCGGGATGTTACCCGCTCGTCATCAGCAGGTTTCCATCGCGGGCACTTTCAGCTCCGGTTTGAAATCGACCTTAGCGAAGTGCCTGGTCAGAAGCTGCTCGATGGCGCCCGTACGGTAAAGGTCGGCGATCACGGCCTTGACCGCCTTGCAGGTCTTCAGGTCGCCGTCCTTGATGCCGACGGCGTACCGCTCGTTGTTGAGCTTGGCGCCCAGGATCTTGTACCGCAGGTTCTCCCGGTTCGCGAACCCGGCCAGGATCAGGTCGTCGCCGGGGATCGCGTCCACGCCGCCGCTCCTGAGCAGGTTCATGCAGGCGGCGTAGTCGCCGGCCGCCACCGGCTCGACCTTCACCTTGTCCTGCACCGCGCCGACGGCCGGGCTGTTGGGGGCGCAGATCTTCTTGCCCGCCAGGTCGTCGACGGAGTCGATGCCGCTGCCCGCGCGCACCAGGACGTCGCGGTGCGCCACGTAGTACGGCCCCGCGAACTGGGTCTCGCTCTTGTCGATCGAGTAGGTGGCGATGACGAGGTCCACCCTGCCCTCGGCCAGCGAGCTCGCCCGGTCGTCCCTGCTGACGCTGACGAACTCCGTCTCCTGGGCGCCTAACTCGGTGGCGACGCGCTTGGCGATCTCGATGTCGAAACCCTGGAAGTCGCCGTCGTTCTGCAGGCCCACGCCGGGCAGGTCGCCCTTCACGCCGATCACGATCTTCCCGGTCTCGGCCACCCTGTCCACCACCGTGGAGAACGCGGGCGGGATCTCCTGCTCGGCCGTCTCCGTGGGCTCGGGCCGATCACCGAACGCCAGTTGCGGCCAGCCGTTCATGGCGAGCGCGAGCGCCGCCGCGGCGACCAGGACGAGCACGGCGACCAGCGCGAGCCACATCTTCGCCCGCCCGCGCCGCACGGGCGCGGCGGGCTCGGTCATCGGGTACGGCGGCCCGCCCCCCTCCTGCGGCACCACGGAGCCGTGACCCGGTTTCTCGGGGATCGACCCGGTCGGCACCCTCAGGAAGGGCGTCGTGTCGTCGCTGGCCACCTGCACACCCCGGGTGAGCACCGCCGTGGACGCCCCCACCGTGGACGCCTGCCCGAGCAGCCGTAACAGGATCTGGTCGGCGGACGGCCGCTCCGCCGGCGACTTGGCCAACGCCGAACGCACCACGCTCCGCAGCGGCTCCGGCATCATGCCGACGTCGACCTCGTGGTTGAGGATCCGGTTGAGCACCATCGCGATGGACTTGCCCTCGAAGGCGGCCTTTCCGGTCGCCGCGAAGGCGATGGTCGCCCCCCAGGAGAACACGTCGGTAAAGGGCCCGACGTCGTCGCCGGCGATCTGCTCGGGTGCCATGTAGGCCGGGGTGCCGATCGCCCGGCTGGTGATCGTACCCGTGGAGTCGATGATCCGCGCGATCCCGAAGTCCACCACGCGCGGCCCGTCGGCGGCGATCAGCACGTTGTCGGGCTTGAAGTCCCGGTGCACGATCGAAGCGTGGTGGATCGCGGTGAGCGCGGTGGCGGTGCCGATCGCGAGTCGGTCGAGCACCGTGCCGGTGAGCGGCCCGTCGGTCTCGACGATCTCCCTGAGCGGCCGGCCGTCGATGTATTCGCTGGCGATGTAGGGCGTGTCGCCGTCGAGATCGGCCTCTATCACCCGGGCCGTGCAGAACGACGCCACCCGCTGCGCCGCCTTCAGCTCCCTGGCGAAACGCGACCTGGCGATGGTGTCGCCGGAGAACTTCACGTGCAGCAGCTTGATCGCCGCCTGCTCCCCCTGGTCGTTGACGCCCAGGTAGACGATGCCCTGGCCGCCTTCACCGACCCGTCCTGACAACCGGAAGGACCCCAGCTCGGTGGGATCGCCGGCGACCAGCGGCGAGATCTGCGGCATTCGTCATCCCCACGTCTACAGAACCCCAACGACGCAAACTTTACGACGCTCGGGAACTACACAGGGATCCGTTAAAGGTTCGTGACGTCACGGATTGCCTTTACCGGTCGGTCACGTTCGCCGGAAAGAGCTAGTACGGCAGGCTCCAGGCGGCGAAGCTCTTGCGCAGGTACGGGTTCTTGAACTTCGGGTACGCCACCGTCCTGACGTCGCCGTCCGAGGTGTAGCGCATGTCCGGGTTGTTCTTGAGCCAGTCGAGCCACGCCGCCGAGCAGAACTGGGCGCAGTCGCCCTTCTTCTCCATGACCTTGATGCGCGGGATGCCGGCCGCGTCGAACGCCTTGCTGAACGGCGCCGGAGCAGGCGTGTAACCCGCCAGGAAGGCTCCCTTGTGGTGGTAGAGCTTGCCGCGCAGGGCCCAGTCCTTCTTGGTCGGCTGGTTGCCGTACGGCAGGGCGATCGTGGTGGGCTTGGTGTAGGACAGCGAGTTGATCTGCTTGGCGATCGTGCCGATCTGCTCCTCGACCTCCTGCTGCGAGCGGCCCCGCAGGTTGATGTGGTCGCGGGTGTGGTTGCCGATCTCGAACCCGTTGTCCTTCAGCCAGAGCAGCGCCTGCATCTGCTCCTCGCGTACGGTCTTGCCGAACATGTCGCGGGTCACGTAGAACGTGGCGACCGGGCGGAAGCCCGGGTTCTTGGCGGCCACCTCGCGCAGGATCTCGACGGCGGTGTTCTTCTGGGGGATGCCCATCTCGTTCAGGGTGAGCTGAGATGGGGACGAGTCGTCAAATGTCAGGACCACGGCGTGCTTGCCGGCCGGGATGTCGATCTTGCCGGCCACCATCTCGGCGGCCGTGATCGGCACGTAGTCCTCCTTGACCAGCCGCTCCAGGTCCGCCCTGAACTGCTGCGGCGACCTGTCGTCCGTCGTGGCCGGTTTGTCGACGATCCGGTGGAACATCAGCACCGGGATCTGCCCCAGTTCGTTCGCCTTGACCTTGGCGGCGGCCTTGAGCCTGGCGGCCTTGGTGGCCTTGACCCTGGCGGCGGCGTTGGCCTTGGAGTCGGCCAGCTTGGTGGTGTCGGGCTGCGAATCGCACCCGGTCAGGATCGCGGCGGCAGCGACCAGACCGACCCCACCCAAAATTCCCAGTCGCATCCGAACCCCCCGAGACGCGTACGACCGTTACGAGGTGGCTCCTACCCAGCTGATCAACTGCGCCACGCCGCCCTACCGTCAAGAGATGGTCTGGGAAATGCGAAAGGGCCGCCCGCGGGCGGCCCTCCCAGCGGGAACGCTCAAGCCATCTTCTTCTTGAGATTCTCGTCCAGCGCGGCCAGGAAGTCCTGGGTCGTGAGCCACTTGGCGTCGCCGCCGACCAGGAGCGCCAGGTCCTTGGTCATCTGGCCGCCCTCGACGGTCTCGACGCAGACCTGCTCCAGCTTGTTCGCGAAGTCGGTCACGGCGGGGGTGTTGTCGAGCTTGCCGCGATGGGCCAGGCCACGCGTCCACGCGAAGATCGAGGCGATCGGGTTGGTGGAGGTGGGGTTGCCCTTCTGGTGCTCGCGGTAGTGGCGGGTCACGGTGCCGTGCGCGGCCTCGGCCTCGACGGTCCGGCCGTCGGGGGTCATCAGGACCGAGGTCATCAGGCCGAGCGAGCCGAAGCCCTGGGCGACGGTGTCGGACTGCACGTCGCCGTCGTAGTTCTTCGCGGCCCAGACGTAGCCGCCCTCCCACTTCATCGCCGCGGCGACCATGTCGTCGATCAGGCGGTGCTCGTACGTGAGCCCGGCCTTCTCGAAGTCGGCCTTGAACTCCGTCTCGAAGACCTCGGCGAAGATGTCCTTGAAGCGGCCGTCGTAGGCCTTGAGGATGGTGTTCTTCGTGGAGAGGTAGACGGGGTAGTTGCGGTCCAGGCCGTAGCGCATCGACGCGCGGGCGAAGTCGCGGATCGACTCGTCCAGGTTGTACATCGCCATCGCGATGCCGCTGCCGGGGAAGTCGTACACGTCGAGCTCGATCGGCTCGGAGCCGTCCTTCGGCGTGAACGTCAGGGTCAGCGTGCCCTCGCCGGGGATCCGCAGGTCGGTGGCGCGGTATTGGTCGCCGAAGGCGTGACGGCCGACGACGATCGGCTTGGTCCAGCCCGGGACGAGGCGCGGCACGTTCGACATGATGATCGGCTCGCGGAAGATGACGCCGCCGAGGATGTTGCGGATGGTCCCGTTGGGGGACTTCCACATCTTCTTGAGACCGAACTCCTCGACCCGCGCCTCGTCCGGGGTGATGGTGGCGCATTTCACACCGACGCCGTACTTCTTGATGGCGTTGGCGGCGTCGATGGTGACCTGGTCGTCCGTGGCGTCGCGGTGCTCGATGCCGAGGTCGTAGTACTTCAGGTCGACGTCGAGGTAGGGAAGGATCAGCTGGTCCTTGATGAACTTCCAGATGATCCGGGTCATCTCGTCGCCGTCAAGCTCGACGACGGGACCCTCCACCTTGATCTTGGGCATGCGAATGGTTCCCCTTCAATGAATCGATGCGTTGAGGCTATCGGACCGTCCGGTCAACGGGCCAAAAGGGACAGGATCAGCGCCTTGAGCTCGTTGTTGTAGAGCAGCAGCGAGGTCAGGACCAGCACGAATCCGAACACGGACAACGTGATGACGTCGCTCTTCCTGCTCCGTACGGACAACTGCCCGTCGTACCCGGCGAAGCGCAACGCGGCGGCGATCATGATGACGGCGCCCAGCGCGAACCCGCCCCAGCGCGGGTTCACGAAGAAGGTCACGAGCACGCCGACGACCGCACCCACCAGGATCAGCGGGTACGGTCCCCAGCTCTCGCGTTCGGTCCCTTGGCTCAATGCGCGCGCCTATGGTCGCATTCGCTACGGGCCTGCGTTGGCATCGTGCCTCGCTCTCCCCGGCCCAGGCTCATCGCTCGTCGATCGGCTTCCACTTCTGGTCGGTCTCACCGATGTACTCACTGTCAGGCCTGATCAGCCGGTTGTCGGCATGCTGCTCGATGACGTGAGCGGTCCAGCCCGACATGCGGCTGATTGAGAATACCGGCGTGAACAGGTCGGTCGGAATGCCGAGATAGTGATAGACCGATGCGGCGAAGAAGTCGACGTTCGGATAGAGGCCCTTCGTCTCGAGGACGACCTCCTCCATCTCCCTGGACATCCGGTAGTAGGAGTCGTCGCCGGTGGACTCGGCCAGCTCGGCGGACATCCTGCGCAGGTGCGTGGCGCGCGGGTCCTCGGTCTTGTAGACGCGGTGGCCGAACCCCATGATCTTCTCGTGGGCCGCGAGCTTGTCGCGTACGGCCTGGGCCACGCTACCGGGAGACAGCGACTCCAGCGTCTTCATGACCTGCTCGTTCGCCCCGCCGTGCAGCGGGCCCTTGAGGGTGCCGATGGCGGCGACGATGGCGGAGTGCATGTCGGACAGGGTCGCGGCGCAGACGCGGGCGGCGAACGTGGAGGCGTTCATGGTGTGGTCGGCGTGCAACACCAGGCACTCGTCGAAGATCTCGACCTCGCGCGGGGCGGGAGTGCGCCCGGTGACCTGGAGCAGGAAGTTCGCGGCGATGCTCAGCGAGGGATCGGGCTCGGGGGCGCTGCGCCCGGTGCGGGCGGCGTGGTAGCGGGCGACCAGCAGGGGCTGCTGCGCGGTCAGCCGGGCGGCCTTGCGCAGGTTTGCGTCAGGGGCGATGGAGTCCTTGTCCGGGTCGTCGGCGCCTGACAGCGAGACCAGCGAGCGAAGCGCCTCCATGGGTTTCTGTTTCTCGGCGATTTCGGCGATGTTCGCGGACACCAGACCGCCGAGCTCCCTGGCCTGCGCCAACTCGGCGCCGAAGGCCTCCAGTTCGGAGCGGTTGGGTAGCTTGCCGCGCTGGAGCAGGTGTGCGGTCTCCTCGAACGTCGCGCGGCCGGCCAGATCGTGGATGTCGTATCCACGGTAGAAGAGCCGACCGGCCTTTCCGTCAATGTCGCTCAGCGCTGTGGACGCCGCCACGACATCGGCCAGACCTTTCGTTGGCTTGTCCGCCATGAGTGTTTCCTCCGCTTATCTTCGTCCGAAGTCTACCCGTGAGCAGGTAAAACCGTCCGCAGAGGTCCAGACCAATTTCACGTCGGATTCTCCTTTCGGCAAAGGCGATTCCGCATCCCCTCGTTTGGGTAAGCCGGAGCTGTAGTAATAGTTACGGCGGGCTACCTGGGGAGGAACTGCCGTGGAGGGGCCGTTCATACGCATCGAGGACAGTGGCGAGGTCGTCCCGTTGCGCCCCGAGATCACGACGGTCGGAAGGGGCCGAGGTGTAGACATCCGGCTCACCGATCCCAGTGTGTCTCGACTCCATGCCGAGTTCGTCAGACGAGGACCCTACCTGTATGTCGTGGACCTGGGCCTGTCCAGGAACGGCACACGGGTGAACGGCAGGCCGATCGCCCGGAGGGTTCTCGACGACGGCGACGTCGTCTCCTTCGGCGCGGCGCGGGGTCGCATCGGTGGAGTCCCCCGTGAGGACTTCACCCCCGAGGTCGAGTTGCGCAGGGCGGCCGCGCCCGAGCTGACCAGGCGCGAGGTCGACGTGCTGACCTCGCTCTGCAGGCCGGCGCTGTCGGACGAGGCGTTCGTCGCTCCGGCGACCGCACGCGAGATCGCCGACGACCTGGTCGTGACGGAGGCCGCGGTCAAGCAACATCTGCTGCGGCTCTACCAGAAGTTCAGGATTCCCGAGGGCACCAACCGGCGCACGCGCCTGGCCAACGAGGTCGTCGCGCTCGGTCTGGTACGCCCGACCCCCGTGGTGCCACCACAGCGGTCATCGGCAGCCACCTCGGCCGAGCAGCCGTCGGCAGCCGGGCGAAGGGCTTCCTAGGGACTGGATCGCGACCGGGGCTTCGGCGAGGGGTTCCGGCAGCGTCGGAACCTGAACATCACCGTGCCATGGGCACGGCCACGAGCGGCGGTGAGCGCCCGTAAGGCGACTCACCGGGCTCGTCGCCGGTCAGGAACCGGCCGGCGACGCGCGCGAGCGCAGCATGCCCGGATCCGAACTCTCCGGGGTCAGATCACCCGGAACCCGTTGCTCGGCTTGCTGGTCCTGTTGGCCCGGTCCACCGCCACCACGTAATAGTGGTCGCCGCGCTTGCCGTCGGGGTCCGTCCAGCGGACCTGCCGGTCGCCGGGCACGACCGCGACGAGGTGGCGCGCGTCGGCGAACGCCCCGGAGGACGCGTTCCGGTCGAACCGGAAGATCGCGAACAGGAACGGCTCGTCCCTGCCGGTGGCCACCGCCCGCACCTCGACCCCGCCGGAGCGGCGCAGCGCGTACGCCAGCACAGGCCGCCGCGGCGGCTCACCGTTCGCCAGCCTGGGCAGCACCGGCGCGAGCGCGGGCCGCTGGTAGTGCTCGTTCACGGCGGTCGAGATGGAGCCGATCCGGTCGACCTTGACGTCGTTGGCGTTGTACCAGATGTCGCCGCCGATCTCGGGGTGGTCCCTGTTGAGCGTCAGGTGCCGGGACAACTCGGCGGGGACCTGCCACTCCGCCGCCTGCGCCGGGTCGCCCGCCTTGTACGCGGCCTGCCCGATCCACAACGACGTGTTCGTACCGCTGGCGACGTCCGACCACCAGGGCACGAGCTTGGAGTAGTCGGCCGGCGGTTGCCCGATGTACCAGTAGAGCTGCGGCGCGATGTAGTCCAGCCAGCCCTTCTTGACCCAGCCGCGGGTGTCGGCGTGCAGGTTGTCGTACGACTGGCCGCCGTTGGTGTCGGAGCCCAGCGGGTCGGTGCCCTTGTTGCGCCAGATGCCCGAGGGACTGATGCCCCACGCGATGCCCGGCTTGGCGGCCAGGACTCGCTGCTGCATCTCCTGGACCATGAGGTCGACGTTGTCGCGCCGCCAGGAGGCCAGGTCGGGGAAGCCGGCGCCGTATTCGGCGAAGGCGGCGCTGTCGTCGAAGGCCGTGGTGTTCGTCGGGTAGAAGTAGTCGTCGAAGTGCAGGCCGTCGATGTCGTAGCGGGTGACGGCGTCCATCATCGCGTCCTGGCAGAACTTCCGGACCTCCGGCAGGCCCGGGTTGTAGTAGAGCTTGCCGCCGAACGGCAGGATCCAGTCGGGGTGCTTGCGCCCGGGGTGGTCGGGGTGCAGCTTGGCCGGGTCGGCCTGCATCGAGACGCGGTACGGGTTGAACCACGCGTGGAAGGCCAGGCCCCGCTTGTGCGTCTCCGCCACGGCGAACCCGAGCGGGTCGTAGCCGGGGTCCTGCCCCTGGGTGCCGGTCAGATATTGCGACCAGGGCTCGAACGGTGACGGCCAGAACGCGTCCGCCGTCGGCCTGATCTGCACGAACACCGAGTTGAGCTTGCGCTGCTCAGCCACGTCCAGCCAGGCGAGGTACTCGGCCTGCTGCTGGTCGGCCGATAAACCCGGCTTGGACGGCCAGTTGATGTTGACCACGGAAGCGATCCACATGCCACGCATCTGGCGCAGCGGCGGGACCGTGGTGTCGGCGTAGGCCGGCAGCGGGACGGCGGACGCGGCGGCGGCGAGGGCGAGACCCTTCAGGAGAGTCCTTCTGGTGGGCATGGGGGGTGGCCTCCCGGAAGTGGTTGTGTCGAGGGCGACGATGACAGAAAATTACCTTCAGATCAACAACCGTGAAGGAAAATGCCGAATGACCGGTGACCTGTACAGGCAGGCGATGACAGTACTGCACCCTGGCTACGAGGGGACGTCCGTTCCCGACTGGCTGCGCAGGGCTCTGGGCGAGGGCCTGGGCGGTGTCGTGCTGTTCGCCCGCAACGCCATTGACGAGCGGCTCGTACGGTCGCTCCGGGCCGAGAACCCGGGCACGGTCATCGCGATCGACGAGGAGGGCGGGACCGTCACCCGGCTGGAAGTCCTCGCCGGCAGCTCCTTTCCCGGCAACCGGGCGCTGGGCGTGGCCGACGACGTGGATCTCACGCGGCGGGTCGGCCGACAGATCGGCCGGATGCTCGCGGACCTGGACATCACGCTGAACTACGCGCCCTCCGCCGACGTGAACTCCAACCCGGCCAACCCGGTGATCGGCGTGCGCTCGTTCGGCCCGGCCCCCGATCTCGTCGCCCGCCACACCGTCGCCTACGTCAACGGGGTGCAGGGGGCGGGGGTCGCGGCCTGTGCCAAGCACTTCCCCGGGCACGGCGACACGGTCACCGACTCGCATCTGGCGCTGCCGACCGTACACGTCTCCCGCGATGTGCTCGTCGAGCGCGACCTGCCCCCGTTCCGGGCCGCGATCGGCGCCGGGGTGCGCGCCATCATGTCCGGTCACCTGCTCATCCCCGCTCTTGATCCGGAACTGCCGGCGACGCTGAGCCGTACCGTGATGACCGAGCTTTTGAGGGGCGAGCTCGGCTTCGACGGGATGCTCGTCACCGACGCGATCGAGATGCGGGCGGTGGCCGCCATGTTCGCCCCCGGCGAGATCGCGGTGCGCGCGCTGAACGCGGGTGCCGACGCCATCTGCGTGGGGGTGTGCGCCGAGGAGACCGTGCGCGAGATCCGCGACGCGATCGTGGCGGCGGTGCGTTCCGGGGTGCTGCCCGAGGAGCGGCTCGCGGAGGCGGCCGCGCGGGTGCGCGCCCTGTCCGAGTGGTACGCCGCCCAGTCCGCGCTGCGCGAGAAGGCCCGCGCCGACCTCGACGAGGGCGTCGGCCTGGAGGCGGCCAGGGCGGCGCTGACCACGGCCGGAACCGCCACGCTGGACCGCGCCCCGCTCGTGGTCGAGGTCAACACCCGCTTCAACAAGGCCGTGGAGTCCGCCACGCCGACCGGCATCACGGCGGCCCTCACCGCGCTGTTCCCGGACACGGCCAGGGTGCAACTGGAGCCGGAGGGTGAGCTGCCGGAGCTCGACCACCGCCCTGTGGTGCTGGTGGTGCACGACGCCGCCCGGCACGCGTGGGTGCGCGAGGCCGTGGCCGGGGTCGTGGCGACCCGTCCCGACGTGATCGTGGTCGACACCGGCATCCCCGCCGCGCCCTCCGGTGCGGCTCATGTCGCCACCCACGGGATCTCCCGCGTGTCCGCGCAGGCGGCGGCCGAATGGCTGACGAGGTGACCACCGAGCCTGCGAACCCGGTCGCCGCGGTACGTGCCGTGTTGCCGTCGCTCACCCCGGCGGCGCAGGCCATCGCGCGCATCATCCTGGCCGACCCCGGGCTGGTCGTGCGGAGCACGATCACCGAGTTCAGCGGGGTGTCGGGGACGAGCGAGGCGACGATCGTACGGACCGCCCGCGCGCTCGGCTTCGCCGGGTACTCGCAGATGCGCTTCGCGCTGGCCGCGGCGGTGGCCAAGGAGCCGGAACGCCTGGTGCCCGGCGACCTCGGGCCCGACGACCCGCTGACCGACGTGATCGCCAAGGTGGCGCGGGCGGAGTCGGAGGCGCTGGCGGACACCGCGGCGCAACTCGACCCCGACCGGTTGGAGGAGGTGGTGAAGGCCATCGCGGTTGCGCGGCGGGTGGACGTGTACGGGGTGGCGGCCTCCGGGCTGGTCGCCGCAGACATGTCGCAGAAGTTGTTGCGGATCGGGTTGTCCAGCCATCCGTTCAGCGACGCCCACCTCGCCCTGACCAGCGCGGCGCTGCTCAGGGAAGGGGACGTGGCGGTGGCGATCAGTTGTGGTGGGGAGACGCCGGACGTGCTGGTGCCCGCGCGGACCGCAGCCGAGGCAGGGGCGCTGATCGTAGGAATCACTAATAATCCGCGCTCTTCGCTGGCCGACCTGGCGGATCACACGCTGGTGTCGGCGGGACGCGAGACGGCGTTCCGGCCCGGGGCGCTGGCCAGCCGGATCAGCCAGTTGCTGATCGTGGACTGCATCTTCGTGGGGCTGGCGCAGCGGACGTACGACCGGGCCGACGCCGCCCTCCGCGCCACGCGGGACGCGACGGACCGCTACCGCAGGCGCTAGGCGCGGGCGACCGAGAGGGAGGCCAGGTCGGCCTCGATCTTGGTGGCCGTGGCCAGCAGTGGCGGCAGGAGGTCGCGGCCGGCCGCCTGCAGGGTCGTGCGGCTGGCGTGGGTCGAGACGTTCACCGCCGCGACGGTCCGGCCCGTGCGGTCGCGGATCGGCGCGGCGATCGAGCGCAGGCCCTCCTCCAGCTCCTGGTCCACCATCGCCCACCCGCGATGGCGCACCTGGTCCAGCTCGGCGCGCAACGCCGCGGGCAACACGATCGTCCGGGACGTGAGCCGCCGCAGCTCGGCCCGTTCCAGGTACGCCTCCAGCCGGTCCGGTGAGAGGGCGGCCAGCAGCACCCGGCCCATGGACGTGCAGTAGGCCGGGAAGCGGGTCCCGATGCTGATCGTCACCCGCATGATCCGGGCCGTCGCCACCCGGGCCACGTAGACGACGTCCTCGCCGTCGAGCACCGCGACCGAGGCCGACTCGTGCACCTCGGCCGCCAGCCGTTCAAGGTGCGGATCGGCGACCTCGGGCAACGACAGGCTGGACAGGTAGGCGTACCCGAGCTCCAGCACCCGCGGCGTGAGCGCGAACAGCCGCCCGTCGCTCCGCACATATCCGAGGTCGGCGAGCGTGATCAGGAAGCGCCTGGCCGCCGCCCTGCTGAGCCCGGTCGCGCGGGCCACCTGGCTGAGCGTCAGCTCGGGCTCCGTGGCGCTGAACGCCCGGATCACCGCGAGCCCGCGGGCCAGCGACTGCACATGATCGACCATGGTGATCCCCTTGACAGGAGCGGCCAAAGGCGTAAGTTCCGCGATACGGGGTTGTTCGGTCAGAGAATACATGTGCGCATAGCGAACAACTAGGAGTAGCCGTGCGTCGCGCTCTCATTCTCCTCGCCGCTTTACTCGTGACGGCCTGCGGCGGGACGCAACCCTCTGCGCCCGGCCAGGCCCAAGGGAAAGCGAAGGTCAACGCCGGTGTGATCGCGATCGTCGACACCGCTCCGATCCACCTCGGCAAGGCCAAGGGCTTCTTCGACGAGCAGAACATCGATCTCACGATCACCCCCGTCGCGGGCGGCGCGGCCAGCATCTCGGGCGCGGTGAGCGGGCAGTTCCAGTTCGCCTTCGCCAACACGACCTCCCTGCTGACCGCCAAACAGCAGGGGCTCGACGTGAAGGTCGTCGCCAACGGCGTCTCCTCGACCGGCGAGCAGGGCAAGGACTTCAGTGCGGTGCTGGTCAAACCGGACAGCCCGATCAAGACGGCCAAGGACCTGGCGGGCAAGAAGATCTCGGTCAACCAGCTCAAGAACATCGGCGACACGACCGTACGCGCCTCCGTACGCAATGCCGGGGGTGACCCGACCGGCATCGAGTTCGTGGAGCTGGCCTTCCCCGACGCGCCCGCCGCGCTGCAGAGCGGCCAGGTGGACGCCATCTGGGTGGTCGAGCCGTTCGTCAGCCAGGCCATCAGCCAGGGAGCGCGCCCCGTGGCCTGGAACTTCGCCGACGCCGCCCCCGACCTGACCGTCGCCATGTACTTCACCACCGGCAAGACCGACGCCGACCTGACCAGGCGGTTCACGGCGGCGATGCGCAAGTCGCTGGAGTACGCCGACGCGCATCCCGACGAGGTCAGGGAGGTGCTGAAGACGTACACCAAGATCGCTCCGGAGGTGATCGCGAAGATCTACCTGCCGAAGTGGCCGGTCGAGGTGAACAAGGCGTCCGTGCAGACCGTCGCCGATCTGGCGCTGGCCGACGGGATCCTCAAGGAGAAGGTCGACGTCTCGGCGCTGGTGCCGTGACCCGTACCGGACTGGGATACGGTCTCGCCGGGCTGGGCGGGCTGCTGGCGCTCATGGAAGCCGTGCCACGGCTCGGGCTGGTCGACGAGCGGTTCCTGCCGCCCGCCTCGCTGATCCTCGGCACGCTGGCCGGGCAACTCGGCACGCCGGAGTTGTGGATCGCGCTAGGCGAGACCATGCGCGGCTGGGCGCTCGGGCTGGCGCTGGCGTTCTGTGCGGCGGTCGGGACCGGGGTGGTCATCGGGATCGTGCCGGGCCTGCGCGCGCTGACGAACTCCACCATCGAGTTCCTCCGACCGATCCCCTCGGTCGCGCTGGTGCCGCTGGCGACGCTGCTGTTCGGGCCGTCGATCGGGTCGACGCTCCTGCTGGTGGTGTACGCGTCGTTCTGGCAGGTCCTCATCCAGGTCCTGTACGGGGTCGCGGCCGTGGATTCGGTGGCCTTCGACACCGCCAGGTCGTACGGGTTGTCGGCCTGGTCGCGGGTCAGGCACCTGGTGTGGCCGACCGCGCTGCCGTACGTCATGACCGGGCTCAGGCTGGCGGCGGCGGTGGCGTTCATCCTGGCGGTGACGGCCGAGCTGGTGATCGGGAGCCCTGGGCTGGGGGCCGAGATTCAGGTGGCGCAGAGCAGCGGGGCCGTGCCGGCCGTGTACGCGCTGATCGTGCTGGCCGGGCTGGTCGGCATCGGGGTGAACGCGGCCGTCCGGCTGCTCGAACGCAGGGTGCTGGCCTGGCATCCGGCCGTGCGTGCGGAGGTGGCCGCATGAGAGTCGTCAAGTTCCTGGCCCTGCCGGTGCTGCTGGTGCTGGGCTGGTGGGCGGTCAGCGGGAGCTCGTTCTACCTGCCGGGTCCCGGGCCGGTGGGCCGCGCGTTCGCCGAGACCTGGTTCTCCGAGCGGGTGGTCGACGACGTGCTGCCGAGCGTCGCGCGGCTGCTGGCCGGCTATGTGGTGGCGGGGCTGGTGGGCGTGGGGCTCGGGGTGCCGATCGGGTTGTCGCGGCGGCTGCGGGCCACGCTGGAGCCGGTGCTGGAGTTCTTCAGGGCCATCCCGCCGCCCGTGCTGGTGCCGCTGATCATGTTGCTGGCCGGGATCGACACGCCCATGAAGGTGCTGGTCATCGTCTCCGGCTGCGTGTGGCCGATCCTGCTCAACACCGTGGAGGGCGTACGGGCGCTGGACGAGGTCCTCGCCGACACCTGCCGCATGTACGGCGTACGCGGTGCCTCCAGGATGCGGCGGTTCGTGTTGCGCGGCGCCAGCCCGCAGATCATGACGGGGCTGCGGCAGGCGCTGTCCATCGGGATCATCCTCATGGTCATCAGCGAGATGTTCGCCAGCTCCAGCGGGCTGGGGTTCACGATCGTGTTGTTCCAGCGGCAGTTCCAGATCGCCGAGATGTGGAGCGGGATCCTCCTGCTCGGACTGCTCGGCCTGGGGTTGTCCGTCCTCTTCCGCCGCCTGGAGCGGCGGGTGTTGTCCTGGTACTACGGGAGTGGAGCCGCCCGTGCTTGAGATCTCCTCGTTGCACAAGGTCTACGAGAGCCCGGGACGCAAGGTCGAGGCGCTGCGCTCGATCACCTTCGGCGTGGGCGCCGGCGAGCTGGTGTGCGTGGTCGGGCCGTCCGGCTGCGGCAAGACCACCTTGTTGCGGTGCGTCGCCGGGCTGCTGCCGGTCAGCGGGGGCGAGGTGCGGGTGGCCGGGGTGCCCGTCACCGGGCCGCCGCCGCGCATGGCCGTGGTGTTCCAGGAGTACGGCCGCAGCCTGTTCCCCTGGATGACCGTGCGGCAGAACGTCGAGCTGCCGTTGAAGGAGAAGCGGGTGCCTGCCGGGCGGCGGCGGGAGCTGGTCACGGACTCGCTGTCCGCCGTCGGGCTCAGCGACGCCGCCGAGGCCCATCCGTGGCAGCTCTCCGGAGGTATGCAGCAGCGGGTGGCGATCGCCAGGGCGGTGGCGTACGAGCCGCAGGTGTTGCTGATGGACGAGCCGTTCGCCGCCGTGGACGCGCAGACCAGGGCTGACCTGGAGGACCTGATCCTGCGGTTGTGGCGGGACCTCGGCGTGACCACGCTGTTCGTGACCCACGACATCGACGAGGCCGTCTATCTGGGGCAGCGAGTGATCGTGTTGTCCTCCTCCCCTACTGTGATCATGGAGGATCTGAAGATCGATCTGCCTCCCGAACGTGATCAGCTGACCACGCGGTCGCTGCCCCGGTTCGGGGAGTTGCGGGGGCACGTCTACCGGCAGATCCAGCGGGCCAGGGGGGCGGCGCGGTGAGTACGGTCAGGGACGCCGCGTTCGACGTGCTCAGGCGGTACGGGCACGAGGCGCCCGCGCTGGCCGCCCGCGAGGAACCCCTGCTGCTCGACGTGACCGTGACCGTGAACCCGGATTTCCAGCCCTGAGGAGGCTCACCATGACGTTCCTTGACCCCAAGATCTGGACCGGCTCGATCTTCGACGGCGGATGGACGGCCTCGCAGGCCGGGGACGCGCCGGTCGTCGAGCCCGCCACCGGCACCGAACTCGGCCGCGCGGGCACCGCCGGCGCCCACGACGTGGCGGCCGCCGCCGTACGGGCGCGGAAAGAGCAGCGGGCGTGGGCGGCGACCCCGTACGAGGAAAGAGCGGCGCTGCTGCGGCGGGCCGGGCGGCTCTTCGAGGAGCACGCGCAGGAGATCCAGGACTGGATCGTGCGCGAGTCCGGGGGCGTGCCGGGCAAGGCGGGGTTCGAGACGCACGTGGCGGCGCAGGAGTGCTACGAGGCGGCGGCGCTGGCCTCGCAGCCGCTCGGCGAGGTGCTGCCGACCGCTCGCAAGCGCCTCAGCTTCGCGCGGCGGGTGCCCGCCGGGGTGGTGGGGGTGATCGCGCCGTTCAACTTCCCGCTGATCCTGGGCATCAGGTCGGTCGCTCCGGCGCTCGCGCTGGGGAACGCGGTCGTGTTCAAGCCGGACCAGCGCACCGCCGTCTGCGGCGGGTTCTCGATCGCGCGGGTCTTCGAGGAGGCCGGGTTGCCGAGCGGCCTCCTGCACGTGTTGCCCGGCGGCCCGGAGGCGGGCCAGGCCCTGGTGGCCGACCCGAACATCCCGGTGATCTCGTTCACCGGCTCCACCGCGGCCGGGCGCAAGGTCGGCGAGGCGGCGGCGCGCCTGCTCAAGCGGGTGCACCTGGAGCTGGGCGGGAACTCGGCGCTGGTCGTGTTCGACGACGCCGACCTCGAACCGGCCGTGTCCGCGGGCGCGTGGGCGTCGTTCTTCCACCAGGGGCAGATCTGCATGACCTCCGGCCGACACCTCGTGCACGAAGCTGTCGCGGAGGAGTACGTGGAACGCCTCGCCGCCAAGGCCACCGGCCTGCCGGTCGGCGATCCGGCCACCGGGCAGGTCGCGCTCGGCCCGCTCATCGACGCCCGGCAGCGCGACCGGGTGCACCGGCTCGTCACCGAGAGCGTGGCGGCCGGGGCCAGGCTCGCCGCGGGCGGGACGTACGACCGGTTGTTCTACCGGCCGACGGTGCTGGCGGGGGTGTCCGCCGCCGCGCCCGCGTACGCGGAGGAGGTGTTCGGGCCGGTGGCGCCGGTGACGACGTTCGCCACGCTGGAGGAGGCCGCGGCGCTGGCCGCGGACTCCGAGTACGGCCTGTCGCTGGGCATCCTCACCCGCGACGTGATGAAGGGGCTGGCGCTGGCCGACCTGGTGCCGACGGGCATCGTGCACATCAACGACCAGACCGTGGACGACGAGGCGGTGGCGCCGTTCGGCGGGGTGGGTGCCTCGGGGACGGGTGCGCGGTTCGGCGGCACGGGGGCGAACATCGACGCCTTCACGGAGACACAGTGGGTCACCATGCAGGGGGACATCGCCGCGTACCCGTTCTGAATCCTGGGATCACGAGCGGCGTTCCGCGGCCTCCACGACGTTGGACAGGAGCAGGGCGCGGGTCATGGGGCCGACGCCGCCCGGGTTGGGCGTGAGGAACCCCGCGACCTCCGCCACGTTCAGCGACACATCTCCGGCGATCTTGCCCTCCACCCGGGAGACGCCCACGTCGAGCACGGCCGCGCCGGGCTTGATCATGTCGCGCGTGATCAGCTCGGGCACGCCGGCCGCCGCCACCACGATGTCCGCCCTGCGTACGTGGGCGGCCAGGTCCTGGGTGCCGGTGTGGCAGAGGGTCACGGTGGCGTTCTCGCTGCGGCGGGTCAGCAGGAGGCCCAGCGAGCGGCCCACCGTGATGCCGCGGCCGACCACGGTCACCTCCGCGCCCTTGATCGGCACGCCGTACTCCTGCAGAAGAAGCACGATGCCGTGCGGGGTGCACGGGAGCGGCGCGTCGACCATGTGGACGAGGCGGCCGAGGTTGACCGGGTGCAGGCCGTCGGCGTCCTTGGCCGGGTCCATGCGTTCGAGCAGGGCCATCGTGTCGAGGTGCTTGGGCAGCGGGAGCTGGACGATGTAGCCGGTGCACGCGGGTGAGGCGTTGAGCTCGTCGATGGCCGCTTCGACGTCGGCCTGGGCGGCGGTCGCCGGGAGGTCGACGCGGATGGAGGCGATGCCCACCTCGGCGCAGTCACGGTGCTTGCCCGCGACGTAGATCTGGCTGCCGGGGTCGTCACCCACGAGCACGGTGCCCAGGCCGGGTACGATGCCGCGTTCCTTGAGCGCGGCCACCCGGATCGTGAGGTCTGACTTGATCTTGGCGGCGGTGGCCTTGCCATCGAGTTTCACTGCGCTCATGCCTCAATCCTTCCATGCCTCCCCTCGACCAGTGCTACCGCCACCACCAGCGTTCACGAGGCAGCCCACTGGTTATCCACAGACACCAGGCAGTCGGCCCTCGGTTATCCACAGGCGATCGCTGACATCGTTGTCATTGATCTTGGAAGGGCTTAGTGTTACGGGCGCCAGCAACATCCTCCCGGAGGTCTCCTTGCCTTCTCGCTTGTTGTCCGCCGAGTCGAGGGCGCGCTGCCGGTGTCCGACGTGTCGGGTGCCGTGGTGGGCCGCGGCTTCGCACTTCCCGATGTCGACACGGCCGAGCATCCATGGACACTCGACAACCCGGCCAACACCTGGTTCGGCCTGTCCGCCACCGCGAAGGTGGATCTCGGCGAGAGAGTACAACTCGTCCCCGGCCTAGAGCACCCTGGCGATCCCCGCCGGCCCGACAACCACCACAAACACTGATGACCTGCGTACTTGCCATTGATATCGGAGGAACCAAGCTCGCCGCCGCGCTGGTGGACGAGGCGGGTTCCGTCTTACGTTCCGCGACCCGGCCCACGCCGCGTACGGATGTCATGTCCGCCTTGGCGGCCCTCATCGCGGAGGTGACCGAGGGCGGCCCGCGACCGCAGGCCGTCGGGATCGGTTGCGCCGGGCCGCTCGATCTCGCCGCCGGAACCGTGAGCCCGGTGAACATGCCCAGCTGGCGCGGTTTCCCGCTCCGTGAAGAGGTTCGGAAGCTGACCGGGCTACCCACCGTGCTCGCGGGCGACGCGCAGTGCTTCGCGCTCGGAGAGCACTGGCTGGGGGCGGGGCGCGGCAGCACGTCGCTGCTCGGAATCGTCGTGTCCACCGGCATCGGCGGCGGCCTGGTAATGGACGGCGCCCCGTTGCTCGGCCCCACCGGAAATGCCGGGCATGTCGGGCACATGAGCATCGACCCCTACGGCGAACGCTGCGAATGCGGCGGCCGTGGCTGCGTGGAACGCTATTCGAGCGGCCCGAACCTCGCCCGCTGGGCCCTCGACAACGGCTGGTCACCTGCCGCCGGCCGATCGGAGGAGAAGGCGGACGCGCGAGCGCTCGCCAGGGATGCGGCGGCGGGTGATCCGGTCGCGGTGGCGGCCTTCGAACGCGGCGCCCGGGCACTGGCCGGGATGATCGCCTCCACGGCGGCGGCGGTCGAGATCACCACGGTGGTCATCGGCGGCGGCGTGTCGGCGGCGGGAAAGGTGCTGTTCGACCCGCTGGAGCGCATGCTCGACGACGTGGCAGGACTGGCGTTCGTCCGGGCGGTACGAGTGCACCAGAGCACCCTGGGCGTGCACGCGGCCCTGGCAGGAGCAGCCCGCTTAGCCTGGCACCACACGCCCCCGGCCCTCTAGTGGCTCCGTGAGCATCGGGGGACGGGCTGGTGCTACTCGCGTTCGGCGGCCTGGGTCTCGCGGCGCTCGATGATCCGGCGGGTGAACGGGATGATCTCCACGACGCGGCTGCCGAGATAGGCGCCGATGAAGGCGAGCACCAGGAGGACGAAGGGGCTGGTGGCGAAGCCGTTCATGGTCACGAAGGCCTGCAGGAGCGGGTCGAGCAAGGGGAACTCCCGGGTGGACAAACGGGACAGGGGAAACCATTAGGTTAACCGCACCCGGGAGGTGCTTGCCCCTGAAAAGGGCAAAGGGCGACATGATCGGTCATGTCGCCCTTTAGGGGTGATCAGTGGAAGAAGTGGCGAGTGCCGGTGAAGTAGAGGGTGATGCCCGCCTTCTCGGCCGCCTCGATGACCTCCTGGTCGCGGATGGAGCCGCCGGGCTCCACGATCGCGCGTACCCCTGCCTCGATCAGCACCTGCGGGCCGTCGGGGAACGGGAAGAACGCGTCGGAGGCCGCGACCGAGCCGGTCGCGCGCTCGCCTGCTCTGGTGACCGCCAGGCGGCACGAGTCGACCCTGTTCACCTGGCCCATGCCCACGCCCACGGTCGCCCCGCCGCTGGCCAGGAGGATGGCGTTGGACTTGACCGAACGGCAGGCGCGCCAGGCGAACTCCAGGTCGGCCAGCACCTCCGGCGAGGCGGGCGCGCCGGTCTTGAGCTCCCACTGCGAGGGAGCGTCGCCGGGCGCGTCCACCCGGTCGACCGACTGCACCAGGAGACCACCGTCGATCTTGCGGAACTCCGTCGGCTGCTCCGGCCGCTCCGGGCACAGCAGCAGGCGCAGGCTCTTCTTGGCCCGCAACACCTCCAGCGCCGCCGCGTCGTAGGCGGGGGCGACGACCACCTCGGTGAACACGTCCGCGATCTGCCTGGCCAGCTCCACCGTCACCGCGCGGTTGACCGCGATCACGCCCCCATACGCCGACACGGGGTCGCAGGCGTGCGCCTTGCGGTGCGCGTCGGCCACGTCGGAGCCGATCGCGATGCCGCACGGGTTCTGGTGTTTGATGATCGCCACGCAGGGGTCGGCGAAGTCCCAGGTGGCCCGCCAGGCGGCGTCGGAGTCGAGGTAGTTGTTGTAGGACATCTCCTTGCCGTGCAGCTGCTCGGCGTTGGCCAGACCGCCCGGGCCGCCGGTGTAGAGCGCGGCACCCTGGTGCGGGTTCTCGCCGTAGCGCAGGGTCGCCTTGCGCTGGTATGCGGCACCCGTGAACGAAGGGAACTCCTCCTCGTTCCCGTACGCGCCTGCGAACCAGTTCGCCACGGCCACGTCGTACGAGGCCGTGTGGGCGTACGCGATGCCCGCCAGCCGCCGGCGCTCGGTCAGCGTGAAACCGTCCTCGGCCAGGGCGTTGAGCACGTCGCCGTAGAAGCCGGGGTCGACCACGACGGCGCAGGTGTTGTGGTTCTTCGCGGCGCCCCGGATCATGGCGGGACCGCCGATGTCGATCTGCTCGACGCACTCCTCGTCGGACGCGCCCGAGGCCACTGTCTCCTGGAACGGATAGAGGTTGACGACCACCAGCTGGAACGGGTCGATCTCCAGCTCCTCCAGCTGGGCCACGTGGTGCGGCTTGGTGACGTCGGCCAGCAGCCCGGCGTGTACGCGCGGGTGCAACGTCTTGACCCGCCCGTCCAGGCACTCCGGGAACCCGGTCAGCTGCTCGACCTTCGTCACCGGGATCCCGTACGACGAGATCGCGGCCGCCGTGCCGCCGGTCGAGACGATCTCCACCCCGGCGCCGTCGAGGGCCCTGGCCAGCTCCTCGAGCCCGGACTTGTCGTAAACGGCGATCAACGCGCGCCGGATGGCGATGCGAGTCACGTGGATTCCCCTCCTGATTGGTTGCCGATGCGAACGGTACGTCCGCTGACCGTCCAGCCCTCGCGAGCCATCCGGCCGACGATGTCGACGAGCAGGCGGCGCTCGACGGTCTTGATGCGCTCGTGCAGCGCGGCCTCGTCGTCATCCGGAAGCACGGGCACCGCCTCCTGCGCGATGATCGGCCCGGTGTCGATCCCCGCGTCGGCCAGCATCACCGTGCAGCCGGTCACCTTGACCCCGTGGGCCAGCGCGTCCCGCACGCCATGGGCGCCGGGGAACGACGGCAGCAGCGCCGGATGGGTGTTGAGCACGGGAAAGGCGTCCAGCGTCGGCGCGCCCAAAATTTTCATGAAGCCCGCCGACACGACCAGGTCGGGCTCGTACGATGCGATCTTGGCCGCGATCGCGAGATCCCAGTCGGCCCGCGTCGCATGATCGCCCAATTTTTCGACAAATGTCGGGACTTCTGCCTTCGCCGCCCTGGCCAGCCCTTCGATGCCCTCCCTGTCGGCGCCGACCGCTACCACGCGAGCCCCGTACGACGGGTCGGCAGAAGCGTCCAGCAGGGACTGTAGGTTGGTTCCAGAGCCGGAGACGAGGACGACGAGCCGCCCAGCCTTAGACACGCACACTCTCCAAAGAGGAAACAGGGTGGGGCTGCCAGCGTATCTGTTCCTCGTCCGGCGACGCAGAGGAGGTCAGGTGTCGACACCGGTGCAGGCACCGGCAGGCCAGCAACCCGCTGACTCAGCGGGCCGCCGAGCGATCTGGTTGTCCATCGCAGCGCTGGCCATGACGTTCATGTTGCCGCTCGCCGGCCTGGTCATGGCGCTGTTCGCGTTGATGGCCGGGATCCGGGCGCTCCCGCTGCTGAAGGCCGCGGGCCGGCCCACGGGCGTGGCCGCGGGCGGCATCACCATCTCCTCGATCGCGCTGGTGCTGTCCGCCATGGCCACGGGGATGCAGCTCTACCTGATGGACGAATACTCGGCCTACCAGGAGTGCATGAAGGGCGCCGGCACGGTCTCGGCGCAGGGCGAGTGCTTCACCCAGTTCAGGGACGCGGCCCAGCGCAAGCTCCCGGCGGACGTGCTGGAGCTGCTGGGAGCCATGCAGCCATAGCCGGTCGAGGGCTCTAGTCGCGATCCCAGGCGTAAGGGTCGACGTAGATGACGTGGCCGCCCCGGTCGTCCGACTCGTCCACGATGTCCTTGCGCGGCGGGCGAGCCGCCGGCTCGGGCTCGGGCGGGCGCGAGCGGGCCTGGGCCAGCGTCTCCGCCTCCGCCGAGGCGTGCTCGTCCTGCCAGTCGTCCCTGATGACCGGGATCTCCTGGGTGTCGGCCTCGGTGGCGTCCATCCAGTGGCCGGGCAGCGGGCGCGGGTCGGACTCCGCTAGCCCCACCTTGCTCGCCGCCTTGGCGATCGCGGCCCCCGCCTTGCGTACGGGAGCGGCGGCCTTGTCGAGCGGCGCGCGGGCGCGCTTGTTGAGCAGCAGCAGGTTGGCCACGCCGGCGGAGATGCCCGCGGCCACCCCGACTTCGAGCGCCACCGACAACGCCACCTCCCAAGGCGACGGCCCGATCGCCGACAGCCGCCCGCCGCCGATGGGCCCGCCGGACAACGCCGCCAGCAGCCCCGCCACGCCCCCGGCGGAGACCCCGGTGAGGAACCCCCACAGCGGCGCCGCCTCGTACGACGGCGAAGGCGAGATCCTGGCCACCATCACCCCGGCCACGGCCCCCGCCGCGAACGGCAGCGCGATCACCGCCATCATCCACGCCGGCACCGGCCCGCTCTCCGGCAACGCCCCTAGCAGCGGCAGGCTCGGCACCGTGCCGAGCTGCACTCCCGTGGGCGCGACCAGGGTGTCGGCGCCGATGGCGAACCCGGGCCCGGCGATGTAGGAGGAGGCCCAAACGACGGCGTTCAGCAGGTAGAGGAGCTGCAGCAACAGCAGCAGCACCCCGCCCACGAACCCGGGCGAAAGCACCCCGGACAACTCGCTGACCTGCCCGAAGTTCAGCACGACGGCGACCAGCACCAGCACCAGCCCGGCCACGAGCAGCACCGCCGTGGCGACCGCCGTGCCCACGGTGAGGGCGCGCACCCGCTCGGGCAGCAGCCGCAACATGGCCCGCCACGGCCCGATCGTCCGCGCCGTGGCCAGCGCCCCCGCCAGGAACGCCAGCACGAAGTGGCTGAGCAGCGCCTCGCCGATGAACGGCTGCGTGATCTCGTTGCTCGCCACGAGCGCGATCAACCCCGCGAGCAGCGCGTACGGGGCCGCCAGCGAAACCCCCGCCTGCACCACCAGGACGAGCTGCGCCCGGCGACGGGCCTGGGCCTGCTCCTTCGGACTGTTCTTCGGCAACCGGGCCGGCAGCCGAAGCCGCAGGTCGGCGTCGCGCGCCATCCATCGCCCGGCCCGGTAGAGCAGCATGGCGGGCAGGATCATCAGCCCCAGAGGCAGCAGCCCGACCCGCCCGCCGGGAATCGCGAACCCGGCGTGGTGCGCGGCCAGCCAGAGCTGCGCCGCCGTCCGGAACACCCCCGGCAGCCCGGCCCCCAGCGTGCCGCGCGGCGCGGCGATCCAGCCGACCAGCGTGAGCGTGGTGAGCGCCGCCAGCCCGACGCCCAACGTGAGGGCGGCGGCGAGCATCCCGGAAACGGGCAACGGCCGCCTCGACTCGTCGTCGTCGCTCGAAACCCCGGGCAACTTGCCGAGCACAGACCGGGGGGCAGTACGCAACTGGTCGAGAATCGCCGTCACAGTAGGCGATTTTCTCAAGCTTTCCCGACCAGCGCTTGGTTGACGCGCCGCCTGCTACCCACTTTGTGCTTCTCTCTCCCTCTCCCATCTTGTACGCTCCGCCGGGGTTACCCCACCCACCGACCGGGGCCGGGCTCTGTCCAGGGAGACGCCTGCTGACCCGGTCAGTGGCGCGCCGCCGCTACGACGCCCTGTGGGCCGTCTCCGTGGTGATTCGTGGGCAGTCCAGACATGGGAAAACCCCGTGCGGTGGAGAACCGTACGGGGCTTTCTGGGGGAAGTGATCAGCGGGCCTGCATGATTTCGCGCATGAGGCGGGCGGTCTCGGAGGGGGTCTTGCCGACGCGGACGCCGACCTTCTCCAGGGCCTCCTTCTTCGCCTGGGCGGTGCCGGCGGAGCCGGACACGATGGCCCCGGCGTGTCCCATCGTCTTGCCCTCAGGCGCGGTGAAGCCCGCGACGTAGGCCACGACCGGCTTGGTGACGTGCTGCTCGATGTACGCGGCGGCCCGCTCCTCGGCGTCACCGCCGATCTCGCCGATCATCACGATCGCGTCGGTGCCCGGGTCCTCCTGGAACGCCTGGAGCGCGTCGATGTGGGTGGTCCCGATGACGGGGTCGCCACCGATGCCCACCGCGGTCGAGAACCCGAAGTCCCGCAGCTCGTACATGAGCTGGTAGGTCAGGGTGCCCGACTTGGAGACCAGGCCGATGCGCCCGGCGGTGGTGATGTCGGCGGGGATGATGCCCGCGTTGGAGGCGCCGGGGGAGGCGATGCCGGGGCAGTTGGGGCCGATGATGCGGGTCTTGTTGCCCTTGGCCACCGCATACGCCCAGGACTCGGTCGAGTCGTGCACCGGCACGCCCTCGGTGATCACCACGCAGAGCGGGATCTCGGCGTCGATGGCCTCCTTGACCGCGTCCTTGGTGAACTGCGGGGGCACGAACACGACCGACACGTCCGCGCCGGTCTGCGCCATGGCCTCCTTGACCGTCCCGAACACGGGCAGGCCCTCATGCGTGGTGCCCGCCTTGCGGGCGTTGACGCCGCCGACGACGCGGGCGCCGGAGGCCAGCATGCGGCGGGTGTGCTTGGTGCCCTCTCCGCCGGTCATGCCCTGAACGATGATCTTGCTGTTCTCGGTCAGCCAGATAGCCATGAGTCACACACCTGCCGCAGCGAGCTCCGCGGCCCGCTTGGCCGCGTCGTCCATCGTGTCTACCAGCTCGACCCGCGGGAGCGCGGCGTCGGCCAGGATCTGCCGCCCGAGCAGGGCGTTGTTGCCGTCGAGGCGGACCACCAACGGGTGGGTCACGGCCTCGCCGCGGCTCTCCAGCAGCTTGAACGCCGAGACGATGCCGTTGGCGACGGCGTCGCAGGCGGTGATGCCGCCGAAGACGTTCACGAAGATCGACTTGACGCTCGGGTCGGAGAGGATGATCTCCAGGCCCGCGGCCATGACCTCGGCCGAGGCGCCGCCGCCGATGTCGAGGAAGTTGGCGGGGGACGGCTTGCCGGGGAGCGCCTCACCGGCGTAGGCCACCACGTCGAGGGTGGACATCACCAGGCCCGCGCCGTTGCCGATGATGCCGACGTCGCCGTCGAGCTTGACGTAGTTGAGGTCCTTCTCCTTGGCCTTGGCCTCGAGCGGGTCCTCGGCCGCCCTGTCGGCCAGCGCCTCGTGGTCGGCCTGGCGGAACGTGGCGTTGTCGTCGAGCGTGACCTTGCCGTCGAGGGCCTTCACCTGGCCGTCGGCCGCCAGGATCATGGGGTTGACCTCGACGAGCGTGGCGTCCTCATCGACGAAGCAGCACCAGAGCTTCTCGATGAGCTCGGCGGCGCCGTCGAGCGCCTGCTCCGGCAGGCCGCCGGCCACCGCGATCTCGCGGGCCTTGGCGCGGTCGATGCCGGTCAGCGCCGAGACCGGCACCTTGGCCACCTTCTCGGGCGCGGTGTGAGCGACCTCTTCGATGTCCATGCCGCCCGCGGCGGAGCAGATCGCGAGGAACGTACGGTTCGCGCGGTCCAGCAGGAAGGAGAAGTAGTATTCCTCCGCGATCGCGCTGGCCTCCTCCACGAGCACCTTGTGGACCGTGTGGCCCTTGATGTCCATGCCCAGGATGGCGCCGGCCTTCGTGACGGCGTCGGCGGCGTCGTCGGCCACCTTCACACCGCCGGCCTTACCCCGGCCACCGGTTTTGACCTGGGCCTTGACGACAACGCGGCCGGTCAGCTCCTGGGCGGCCGACCGTACCTCCTCCACGGTGTGGGCGACGATGCCGCGTGGCACCGGGATGCCGTAGTCAGCGAAGAGCTCCTTCGCCTGATGTTCGAACAGGTCCACGAGGGTCCGTCCTCTTTCCGTTGACTGATGTTCGACGGCCCGGGCAACCCCGTGCGTGCCGGGCGTTTCCGCCAGTGAAGCCTAGCCCGAAGCTTGACCTGCCCAGGTCATCGGGTCAGGGGTTCTCCCGCTATGTGACGCTGATCTCACTACTCCACGACGGCCTCTGCACGAAAAATGCATGGATTCGGCATCGTACGCCCCGACACCCGATATACGGCCGTGATCTTCAATTGGCAGGCTTCTGCTCCCTCTCCTCTTGAATCAAAGGAAAACGCATGAAGCGAATTCTCGCGGGCCTGGCGTTAGCCACGGCCGCCGCGCTCGTGACCGCCACGCCCGCGCAGGCGGCGCCGGCGGATCCGGTGAAGGCGCTGAAGAAGCAGTTCGTCTCTGGGCACGGGGTGCGGTTCTCCGAGACGGCGCGGATCACCGTGGACGGCAAGAGCACGGGGACCACCAAGACGACGGGGTCTTTCGAGTTCGGCAAGTCGGGAATCGTCGCCTCCGACCTCAGGAACCGGGGCCAGCTCAAGGGGGCGTCCGGAGAACTGCTCAGCCCACCGCGCACCATCACGGTCGGCGGCCACAGCTACGCGCAGGGCGGGATGTACAGCGAGGACCTGCCCGAGGACAAGAAGTGGGTGCGGTACGCGGGTGAGGCGGCGGGCGCCACCCAGAACCAGATCATCGACGTTTTCGACCCGAAGGTGCTGAAGGCCGTCGTCTCGAAGGCCAAGAGCTTCAAGGGCGGCACGTACCAGGGCTCTCTTACCTACAACGAACTAGGCAGGATCTACGGCCAGAAGGTCACCGGCCGGTTCGGCAAGATCAAGATCGACTATCGGCTGGCGGTCGACTCCAAGGGCCTGGTGACCAGGCTCGAGTCCGGCTGGACCATGGACTTCGGCGTCCTCGGCAAGACCCGCTCCGTCACGGAGACCCGCTTCATCGGGTGGGGTTACAAGCTCAAGATCAAGGCTCCGGCCGAGGACCTGTGGATCGACGTCGCGGACCTGGGCGAGGACGCCGAGACCCCGACGGAGATCCCGCAGGGCTCCATCGACGCGTTCATCCACTGAGGCAACCGGCCCTCGACATCCCGGCCGAGGCGCTCAGCCGCCTCGGCCTTCAGGACACCAGTGCGGCCTTGCCCAACTGCGGGTGTTCGGCCAGTTCGGTCAGGGTGAGCGGACCCGCGGCCCGCAGCTGGCCGATCAGGTCCAGCCCAGGCGGGACTCTCGCAGGGCCGCCCATTCGAGTGAGTGCCGGATGCCCTCCTCGATGGAGTGGCCGGCCTGCCAGTCCAGCAGGCGGCGGGCCCGGTCGCTGCGGGTGTAGGCGCCGGCCACGTCACCGGGGCGGGCGGCGGCCTCGACGACCTCGATCGGGCGGTCGACGACGCGGTTGAACGCCTCCGCCAGCTCGCGGACGGTGGTGCCCGCGCCGGTGCCCAGATTGATCACATTCGCAGCCAGTTCATCGAACCTGCGCAGAGCCGCCACATGGGCGGTGGCCAGGTCCCAGACGTGGACGTAGTCGCGGATGCCCGTGCCGTCTCGCGTCGGATAGCCGGTGCCGGTGAGCTGGAAGGGCACGCGGTCCTCGTACGCCTCGATCATCTTGCCCAGGGCGTGGCTGGGGCGGCGCAACTGCAGGCCGGTGCGCATCTTCGGGTCGGCGCCGATGGGGTTGAAGTAACGCAGGGAGAGGATCCTGATCGGGCGACCGGCGGCGATGTCGGCGAACATGGCCTCGCACACCGCCTTGGTCTGCGCGTACGGGCTCTGGGGGTCCAGCGCGGACTCCTCGTCGACCGTGTGATCGTCGCCCGCGCGGTAGATGGACGCGGAGGAGCTGAAAATCATCCGTTCGCAGCCGTTGCGGAGCAGGTGATCGACGAACTCGAGGCTCTTGGCGACGTTCGCCCGGTAATAGCCGATGGGGTCGGCCACGGAATCCGGCACCACGATGAGCGCCGCGCAGTGAACGACAGCCGAAATATCCGGATTTTCGGCAAATATCTTGTCAATCAGTGGCCCATCGCTGATATCCCCCTCATAGAACACCCTTCCCGCGGCGAACTCGCGCCGCCCCGTCACCAGACTGTCGAGAATCACGGGCACGATCCCGGCATCCAGGCACGCCGACGCGACCGTGCTCCCGATATATCCCGCCCCACCAGTAATCAACACACGCATCCCAGCACCCTAACTGGATCCGGTTCCGTAGGTGGCTGAGGCTGTGGATAACGCAAGGCCGCAAGCTGTGGAAAACCCCCATCCTGTACGGCTTCGCACGGTGGGCCGCCACCCGCCATACGTGGCTGAGGACCTTCCAGGAACACGGCCGCTGAACCCGTCAGTAGCGCGCCGCCGCTACGGCGCGCACTGTGGGCCGGCGTCGTGGTCAAAGGCACTGGTCTTGTCGGCGTTGGCGTGCGACATTTCCTGCTATGGGCAGGGACGTGCCAGTCGTCGTGTTCAGCCGGGACGACCGCCGGAAATATCGCGAAAAAGTGCGACGATGCCTCGACGTCTTCGCCCAGATGTTGGGTGAATCCCGCTTCGAGCTCGAACGCCCGCTCGCCGGCCTGGAGATCGAGCTCAACATCGTGGACGCGCGCGGCGAGGCGGCCATGCGCAACGCCCAGGTGCTCGCCGCGATCGAAGAGCCGGACTGGGCGACGGAGCTGGGCCAGTTCAACATCGAGATCAACATCGAACCCCAGGAGCTGGGCGGCGACGGGGCGCTCCGCCTCGAGAACGACGTCAGGACCCGGCTCAACCACGCCGAGGAACGCGCCCGTTCGCAGGACGGCCACCTGGTCCTGATCGGCATCCTGCCCACGCTGCGCGAGCAGGACATCGGCGAGGGAACGCTCTCGGCGAACCCCCGCTACCGCCTGCTCAACGAGCAGATCTTCGCGGCCCGCGGCGAGGACCTGCACCTGGCCATCGAAGGCGTCGAACGCCTCGACACGCACGCCGACAGCGTCGCGCCCGAGGCCGCCTGCACCAGCGTGCAGCTCCACCTGCAGGTCAGCCCCGAGGCGTTCGCCGCACACTGGAACGCGGCCCAGGCCATCGCGGGCCCCCAGGTCGCGGTGGCGGCCAACTCCCCTTACCTGTTCGGCAAGGAGCTGCACCGCGAGACCAGGATCGCCCTGTTCGAGCAGGCCACGGACACGCGTCCGGCGGAGCTGAAGGCGCAGGGTGTGCGGCCGCGGGTCTGGTTCGGGGAGCGGTGGATCACGAGTGTCTTCGACCTGTTCGAGGAGAACGTCAGCTACTACCCGGCCCTGCTGCCCCTCTGCGAGGACGAGGACCCGCGTACCGAGCTCGAACAGGGACGTATCCCCCACCTCCACGAGCTGACCCTGCACAACGGCACGATCTACCGGTGGAACCGGCCGGTGTACGCGGTGGTGAACGGGATGCCGCACCTGCGGGTGGAGAACCGCGTACTGCCTGCCGGGCCTTCCGTGGCGGACATCGCGGCCAACGCGGCCTTCTACTACGGGTTGATGCGGGTGCTGCCGTACGCCGAGCGGCCGATCTGGAGCCAGATGTCGTTCCAGGCGGCGCAGGACAACCTCGGCGCCGCGGCCAGGCACGGGCTGGACGCCCGGCTGTACTGGCCCGGGATGGGAGAGGTGCCGGCGGCCGAGCTGATCCTGCGCCGCCTGCTGCCCATGGCGCACGAAGGGCTGGCCAAATGGGGCGTGCACGGGCCGGTCGCCGACCGGCTGCTCGCCATCATCGAGGGCCGCTGCCTGACCGGTCGTACGGGGGCGAGCTGGCAGGTCGAACGGGTGCGCGCGCACGGAGGCGACCGGCACGAGGCGCTGCGCGCCATGACCCTCGACTACATCGAACGCATGCACACCAACGAGCCCGTGCACACTTGGGATGCGTGAAGCCCGTGACCCGTGCCCTGATCTTCGCCCTGGCCCTGCTGCTGACCGCCTGCGGCCTCGCCAGGCAGCCGTCCATGGACGCCCAGGGGGCCGACTCGTTCGAGGACGACGTCCGTAGTGCGCGTACGCTGACGGAGTCGTTCTGGAAGCAGCAGTTCGACCAGCTGGGCCGAACTTATCGGCCTATCGCCGACTTCATCCCCTACTCCGGGAGCTCCGGCCCGAGCTGCGGCGACGAGCCCTCTGTCCCGAACAACGCCTTCTACTGTCCTCTCGGTCACTTCATCGCCTATGACCAGAATTGGATGGAGTCGCTGTGGGACGGCATGGGGGACGGATCGGTTTATCTGATCATCCCGCATGAGTTCGGGCATGCCGTCCAGGCCCAGCTCCAGACCGGGTTCGAGCTGAACGTACAGATGGAGCTCCAGGCTGACTGCTACGCGGGCGGCACGCTGTCGGCGCTGGTCAGCTCGGGGACGCTGCGGGCGGAGGCGGGCGACGAGAACGAACTGTTCACCAGTTTGGCGGCGGCGGGCGACCCCACGGACGACTGGTTGAACCCGGCGGCGCATGGGACGGCGGAGCAACGGCAGACGTCGTTCCTGACGGGCTACCGGAACGGCGTCGGCGCCTGCTGAGACCGTACGTGCCGGGAGCCCGATCGGACCTGGGGATGTACACGCTGGGGAACCGATCGGACCCCGGGACGTATATCCGGGTCAACCCACAGGATGATGTGTGTGATCATGACCACGCTCTACCTTGGGTTCATGCCTTTGGAGGAGATCGGCTGGCTGCGCAGGGGTGCGTGCAGATCCAGCGACCCTGACCTCTTCTTCCCCCTCGCACCCACGCCCATGCAGGAGGCGCGCGCCAAGGCGGTCTGCGCGAGCTGCCAGGTCATCGAGGAGTGCCGCTCGTACGCCTTACGCGAGGGCGAGTCGGAGGGCATCTGGGGCGGGCTCACCCCGGAAGAACGCCGCCGCACCCGCTTCCCGGAGGGTTGGCGTCGCCCCGCCGCCAGCTGACCCTCCGCAGGCCTGGGCGAGAGGCGGGACCGCACGGCTACGCGGGACGTAGCCTGCAAGGGTGCTGCTTCGCTCGATCGCCGTCCTCGCCGCCGCCAACGTCCTGAACAACAGGGTCGCCCCGCGCCTGGGGCCTCTGACGTCCGCCGCCGCGACGGCCGCCCTGGTGGCGATGGCTCGCAGGTCCGGGCTGTCGTGGCAGGAGCTGGGTTTCGAGCACGGCCGCCGGGGCGCCATAGCGGGAGGCGCCTTAGCGGCGGCGGTGGCGGCCGTTTACACGGTCGGCATCTCGACGCCGCGCACCAGGCCGTTCTTCCACGACGAGCGCGCCCTGTCGCTCTCGCGCGCCCGCGTGCTGGAGGAGGCCCTCATCCAGGTCCCGTTCGGCACGGTCCTGCTGGAGGAGGTCGGTTTCAGGGGCGCCCTGTACGCCATGCTGCGCCAGCGTCGCGGCACGGTCGCCGCGACGGCGATCTCCTCGACGCTGTTCGGCCTGTGGCACATCCTCCCGGCCATCGACATGGCCCGGGCCAACCCGGCCCTCGGCGCCCTGACGGCAGGCGAGTCCCCTGACCACCTGGACACCGCCCGGGTGGTGGCGGGGAGCGTGGTGTCCACGGCGGCGGCCGGAGTGCTGTTCTGCGAGCTACGCCGCGGCGGCGGCCTCCTGACTCCAGCGATGCTGCATCTGGCCACCAACTCCTTCGGCTACCTCTTCGCCCGGATCGCCGCCAAGCGCAAGTAAGCACTTCAAGCGAAAGCCGATTCGCCCCTTTCGGATAAGTATTGGCCACTCAGCGTGAGCGCTTCGACCTTCGCGAGGTGGATGATCGACTTGCCGAGGCGAAGAGTTTTCGCCCGCTGGAGGAAGATCCTCCACCGGCCGTTGGATCGTTCCCCATCAGTCTCATCTTGCTGCTCTAACGTCTCCGCGACGCTCTCCCCAAGGCGGTTACCGACTTGAGGAGCGCGTATATCAAGATCACGAGTTCTGATATACGCTGGAGGTACGGAGGTGGTGTTGTATGCGGACAGTTATCGACATCGACAAGGATCTTCTGGAAGTCGCTCAGCACGAATTGGGGACATCGACCATGAAGGAGACCGTCAACGCGGCCCTCGAGGAGATCGCCCAAAGGGCAAAGCGCCGCGAGGCCTTCGAGTACTGGCGTACCCGGGACAATACCGATCTTCTGGACCCGGAGATCATGAAGGGGGCGTGGTAGCCACGGGCGTGGTCTATCTCATCGACAAGAGCGCACTGGCGCGCATGCCCCATCCGGTGGTCCACCAGGCACTCGAGCCGCTCATGCTCGACAAGATGCTGGCCGTCTGCGAGGTCACGCAGCTCGAAGTGCTCTACAGCGCGCGTGACCCGGAAGGCTACGAACGGGACCTCTATCACCTGCGCGAGGACTTCCGTTTCCTGTCGATCCAGGACAGGGAGGCGGGGACACGGGCGGTGGACGTCCAGGCGATGCTCGCGCGCAAATCGCACCACCGGGCCGTCGGTCCCAACGATCTGCTGATCGCCGCCTGTGCCGAGGTGCACGGGGCGACGATCCTGCACTACGACCGCGACTTCGACATCATCTCCGAGGTCACCGGGCAGCCGTCGCTCTGGGTGGTGCCCCCGGGATCCATACCCTAGGAATCCAAACCGGATCATGCCGTGGGGACGACCTGGAAGCCTTCCGCGTAGCGGCCTTCGGCGAAGCCGGCTTGCTCGGCCCAGGCCGCGAAGCGGGCTTTGACGAAGTCGGTGAAGCCTTCCACGTGGGAGATCTGGCTCACATGCGACTGCAAGGCCGCGAGCTTGCGGTCCATGACCTCCGTGACGTCGACCCAGTGGTTGGGGGTCGAGCCGCCGTTCAGCCAGACCTCGCGTACGGTCCACGCCTCCAGGCCCTCCTCCTCGACCAGCTCCGGGAAGGCGTAGGGGTTGCGGGCGTCCGGGTAGACCGCGTCGAGGGTGGCGCCGCCCACCGCTCGGTGGTCCGGGTGGCTGGGGGCGATGAACTTGTAGTTTCGATCCGGGTGGTGGGTGATGACCAGATCCGGCTTGACCTGGCGGATCACCCTGGCGATGGCGCGCCGCAGCTCCAGCGAGATCACCACCTGGCCGTCCGGGTAGCCCAGGAAGCGTACGTCCGTGACGCCGACCGCCTTGGCGGCGGCCAGTTGTTCGGCCCGGCGGAGCTCGGCCATGCCCGAATTGTCCAGGGCACGCTCGTTGCCGCCCGCGTCACCGTCCGTGACCAGCAGGTACGTGACCTCCACGCCCCTGTCGGCGAACAGCGCCACGCTTCCCGCCGAACCGAAATCGGCGTCGTCCGGGTGGGCGGTCACGACGAGTACCTGGTTGATCTCGGTGTCCGGCAGCATGGCTCCCCTTTCTGGAACTTTCTTTTGAGCACAACCGGCACCCCGGCGATGGCATTCCGGGCGCCGATTGTCGGTGGGGCGTCTTAACCTAGGTAGGTGCCGACCCAAGTCTCTGTTGACCACCCCTTGCTCGACGGCCTCAACCCGCAACAGCGCGAGGCCGTGATCCATCATGGCGGTCCGCTGCTCATCGTGGCGGGGGCGGGTTCTGGGAAGACGCGGGTGCTCACCCATCGCATCGCCTATCTGCTGGCCGAGCGCAAGGTGCATCCGGGCGAGATCCTGGCGATCACCTTCACCAACAAGGCCGCCCGCGAGATGAAGGAGCGCATCGACAAGCTGGTCGGGCCGCGTTCCAAGGTGATGTGGGTGATGACGTTCCACAGCGCCTGCATGCGCATCCTGCGGCGGGAGGCCAAGCGGCTCGGGTTCCCGTCCAGCTTCTCGATCTACGACCAGGCCGACTCGCAGCGGCTGATGGCGATGGTCTGCAGGGAGATGGAGCTTGATCCGAAGCGTTACCCGCCGCGTTCGTTCTCGGCCCAGGTCAGCAACTTCAAGAACGAGCTGATCGACTACGAGACGGCGCTCGACAAGGCGGGCTCGCATCTGGAGCGGACGCTGGCGCAGGCGTACCGGGCCTATCAGCTCAAGCTGACCGAGGCCGGCGCGATGGACTTCGACGACATCATCATGAACACGGTGACGTTGTTCCAGCTCTTCCCCGAGGTGGCCGAGCACTACCGGATGCGGTTCAGGCACGTGCTGGTGGACGAATACCAGGACACCAACCATGCCCAATACATCCTGATCAGGGAGCTGGTGGGGCATCCCGAGCTGCGGACTGCGGACGGCGACGTGGTGCGGCCGGGGGCCGACCAGTCCGAGCTCTGCGTGGTGGGTGACGCCGACCAGTCGATCTACGCGTTCCGGGGTGCGAGCATCCGTAACATCCTGGAGTTCGAGCGGGACTATCCGGATGCCCGGACGATCTTGCTGGAGCAGAACTACCGCTCTACCCAGAACATTCTGGCCGCGGCCAACGCCGTGATCGCGCGCAACGAGTCGCGCAAGCCCAAGAATCTCTGGTCCGACCAGGGTGACGGGCCGAAGATCGTCGGATACGTCGCCGACAACGAGCACGACGAGGCCATGTTCGTGGCCCAGGAGGTCGATCGGCTCAGCGACGAGGAAGACGTCAAGGCGGGCGACGTCGCGGTGTTCTACCGGACCAACGCCGCTTCCCGGGTGTTCGAGGAGATCTTCATTCGCACCGGGCTGCCGTACAAGGTCGTCGGGGGGGTGCGCTTCTACGAGCGCAGGGAGGTCAAGGACCTGCTGGCCTACCTGCGCGTGCTCGCCAACCCGGCCGACGTGGTGTCGATGCGGCGCATTCTCAACGTGCCCAAGCGCGGCATCGGCGAGCGGGCCGAGGCGATGATCGAGGCGCTGTCGTCGCGCGAGCGCATCTCGTTCTGGGACGCGCTGCGCCGGGCCGACGAGGCGCACGGGATGGCGACGCGCTCGCTCAATGCCGTACGCGAGTTCGTCGCGATGATCGAGGAGCTGATCGCCAAGGCCGAGGGCGTGCCACCGTCCGCGCTGGCCGAGGAGGTGCTGGTGGCGACCGGCTACCGCGCCGAACTGGAGGCTTCCGAGGATCCGCAGGACGAGTCCCGGCTGGAAAACCTCAACGAGCTGATCTCCGTGGCCGCCGAGTTCGAGGAGGCCAATCCGGAGGGCACGCTGGTGGAGTTCCTGGAGCAGGTTTCGCTCGTGGCCGACGCCGACCAGATCCCCGACGCGGACGGCGGGCAGGGGGTTGTCACGCTGATGACCCTGCACACGGCCAAGGGGCTGGAGTTCCCCGTGGTCTTCCTGACGGCCATGGAGGACGGGGTGTTCCCGCACATCCGGTCGCTGGGAGAGCCGAAGGAGCTGGAGGAGGAGCGACGGCTGGCCTATGTGGGGATCACCCGGGCTCAGCAGCGGCTTTACCTCACGCGGGCGGCCGTACGCAGCTCGTGGGGGGCGCCGTCGTTCAATCCGGCTTCGCGCTTCGTGAGCGAGGTGCCGGGCAAGCTCATCGACTGGCGTACCGATCCGGAGAAGTCCGCCTGGAGCGCCGCCACGCGGCGCGAGCCCGCGCCTCGGCCCGCTCCTTCGAAGGGCGGGCGCACCGTGCCCTCGCTGGCGCCTGGTGACCGGGTCACGCATGACGCGTTCGGGCTGGGCACGGTGGTGTCCGTGGACGGGGTGGCGGAGAAGACCAAGGTCAAGATCGACTTTGGTAGTGGTGGGGAGAAGACGCTGCTCCTGGCTTATGCGCCGCTTGAAAAGCTCTGAGGGCTGCGAGCCGCCCTCTCAGGTTGAGGGCGGCCCGTACGGTCAGCTCTTCAGGGCGCTGCCCTTCTTCCACTGGGTCCAGTTGAGCTGCCAGTAGCTCCAGCCGTTGTTCCAGGCCAGCTTGCGCTTCGTGCCGGTGATCTTGACTACGTCACCGCGCTGGGCGATGCCGTAGAACCACCTGGCCCCCGCCGGGGTGGCTCGTACGCAGCCGTGGCTCTGGTTGGACCGGCCCAGGTACTGGTAGTAGCCGGCGCTCTGGTGGACGTACTCGCCGCTGTCGGAGATCCGGACCGCCCACGGGATCTCCTCCTTGTAGTAGCGCGGGTCCTTGGGATCCGTCACGCCCATCCAGGAGGAGGTCATGGTCTCCACGGCCTTCTTGCCCATCGTGAGATGGACGCCGCTGGTGGTGAGGTAGACGTCCACGCCGTTCCTGTTCAGGCCGCCCCTGCCCGCGCTGATCGGGATCTTCTTGGTGATCTTGCCGTCGCGGTAGACCTTCATCGTGTGCTTGCGGGTGTCGACCACGGAGACGTTCGACGTGCCGACCGCGAAGCGGCGAGAGACGTCCTTGGTGCCCGTGTTTCCGGGTAGTTGTGACAGGCGGGCGGTGAAGAGGACCTTCTGGTGGGGCTTCCAGTACGTCTTGGTCCGGTAGATGACCTTGCGCTTCGACACCCAGCGCCAGGCGCCCTCGACCGGCCTGTCCGCCTGCACCTCCAGCAGCGCCTCCACGGCCGCCTTGTCTTTGACGTCGCGGTCGAACGTGACGATGATCGGGAAGCCTACGCCGACCTTCTCCGACTTCTCCCCCATGGGGGTGATGTCGGCGATTTCCAGCTTGATCTTCTTCGCCGGGGCCGTGATGGCGGCTGCACCAGCGGCTGCCTGCATCGCCGGGGCATGGTGCGGAACGGGGACGCTTTCCGCCGCACAGGCCGTCATGGTGACCAGTGCGACCAAGGCCGGCAGCATCCGGGGGAAGCGATTCAAGGGGGTTACTCCTGGGCTATGTGCTTGTCTCCTTTATGTGTGACAACCGGAACCGATGTTTCGTAGTCATATGGGCGATAACTATCCTGTAACGGTCCAAATGCACGCCGTACCGACCCCTGCGTCGTGGCGGTTTTCGGGGGGTTGTGGGGGTGTTCTGAGGCCATGGATGGCATGCGACGGTGGTCCAGCATGCGAGGCGAGGGCAGCGGCACGCGACAGCAGAGGCGCGGCGCGGACGTGTGGCGCGGCGCGGGGCGGAGCGCGGGTGCGGGGGCGAGGGTGGGTGGGGTGGGGGTCGTGGAGCGTTAGACCAGGCGGCGGGCGGTGGCCCAGCGGGAGAGTTCGTGGCGGTTGGAGAGTTGGAGCTTGCGCAGGACCGAGGACACGTGGGTTTCCACGGTCTTGACCGAGATGAAGAGCTCCTTGGCGATCTCCTTGTACGCGTAGCCGCGCGCGATCAGCCGTAGCACCTCCCGCTCCCTCTGTGTCAGCGAGTCGAGTTCCGGGTCGATCGACGGCGCCTCCGACGAGGCGAACGCGTCCAGGACGAATCCCGCCAACCGTGGTGAGAAGACCGCGTCGCCGTCGGCCACCCTGCGGATGGCGTCCGTCAGCTCCTTGCCGCTGATGTTCTTGGTCACGTAGCCCCGGGCACCGCCCCTGATCACGCCGATGACGTCCTCGGCGGCGTCGGAGACCGACAGCGCCAGGAAGCGGACCTGGGAGCCGGTGCTCAGGACCCGGCGCAGCACCTCCTGGCCCCCTCCCCCCGGCATGTGCACGTCCAGCAGGACCACGTCGGGCTGGTGCTCGGCGATGGCCTTGACGGCCGTCTCCACGTCCTCGGCCTCGCCCACCACCTCGATCGAGTCCCCGAGCTCAGCGCGTACGCCGGAGCGGAACAGACGATGATCGTCAACGATCAGTACGCGGGTCATGCCTTCTCCACCTTCATGGTCAACATCACTTCCGTGCCCTCACCGGGCGAGGACCGTACCCTGGCCGTGCCTCCGTGACGTTCCATTCTCCCGATGATGGACTCACGAAGGCCCATCCTGTCGAGCGGTACCGCCTCGAGGTCGAACCCCTTGCCCCGATCCTTCACGAAAATCGTGACCTCTTCACCCTCTACTTCTGCGTACACGGAAATGGACGGACTCTCAGAGTATTTTGCCGCGTTGACCATCGCCTGTCTGGACGCCTTCAGGGTGGCCGCCAGCTTGCCCGCCGCGTCGAGGGCGATGTCCCCGACGCAGACGACCTCGATGGGAATGCCGTGGGCGTCCTCCTCCTCGGCCGCGATCCTGCGTACGGCGGCCGCCAGCGTCGCGTCGGCGTCCTGGGCCGGCTGGTAGAGCCAGTTGCGCAGGTCGCGTTCCTGGGCACGGGCCAGGCGGGTGACCTCGCGCGCGTCGTGCGCGACGCGCTGGATCAGCGTGAGCGTGTGCAGCACCGAGTCGTGCACCATGGCGGCCACCTCCGCCCGCTCCTCCTGCCTGATGCGCTCCCGCCGCTCCAGCTGCAGTTCCTTCCACAGGCCCGCGAGCCACGGCGCGGCGATGACCCCCAGGCCGCCCACGACCACGACGGTGAACAGCAGGCCGGGCCTGGCCTGGTCGAGCTCGCCCTCGGCGGCCAGGAAGCCGGCCGCGCCGATGACGACGAGCACGATGCCGATCAGCGTACGGACGCGGTTCTTCCTGATGCTGAGCGCCGCGCCGCTCACCCAGCTCTTGCGGCGTTCGGGATCGGCCTGTTGCCAGAGGATCAGCGCGCCGATCCCGCCCACGGCGAACGGCAACATGCCGATCCCGCCCTTGGACGCACCCGTCAGCCACCCGAACGCGAACAGCGCCACCCCGATCGCGCTGAACGCGGCGAGCTGGCTCCAGTCCCGCTGCGGCGACTGCCCCTCGTACGGTTGCCGCGGCGTGACCATCCACAACACGGCGTACGCCACGACGCCCACCCCGTCGACCACGCTGAGCAGCACGAACATCAGCCTGACCACCACGGGATCAAGCGAGAGCTGCGCCGCCAGCCCCTGGGCCACGCCGC
This sequence comes from Nonomuraea marmarensis, assembly GCF_043197025.1. Classification (NCBI taxonomy): domain Bacteria; kingdom Bacillati; phylum Actinomycetota; class Actinomycetes; order Streptosporangiales; family Streptosporangiaceae; genus Nonomuraea; species Nonomuraea marmarensis. The sequence continues at coordinate 127,818 of NZ_JBICRM010000019.1, read as the reverse complement.
CGAGCAGGCGGCCTTCCATGGGGCGCATCATCCGGCGATAAGGCGTGCCGCCGGTGGGCTCGGCAAGAGTCTTCTGGTCAGCCATAACATGGCCATAGTCACATGTCGGGGGCACTTCCGGCATCAGGGAACAACCCCCGGGTCGGGTCAGGGGTGTCCCGGATGCGGGCGCACCGCGCGTGGGTCCACGATGGTTCCATGACAGAAGCTCCGCCCCGGCGACCTGCCGCTCCCCCCAGAGTGCTGCGACGCAGTAGCGAGGGGCGCTTCCTCATGGGTGTCTGCGCCGGCCTCGGGCGGCACACCGGTATCGACCCGGTGGTGTTCCGGGCGGGGTTCGCGGTGCTGCTGTTCGGCTCCGGCATCGGCCTGTTCCTCTATCTCGCGGCGTTCCTGCTGATGAAGGAGCCGAACGGCAAGCCGGGGATCATCGAGCAGTGGACCCGCCGCGACTTCGACGCCGACGCCGTGATGGCGCTGCTGACGGCGGTGCTGGCGTTCGGGCTGGCGATCAACCTGGGGACGGTGTGGCTCGGCACGGGCACGCTCGTGGTGGGCGTGCTGCTGGCCGTGTCGCTGCTCGCCGCGCACTCGAGCGGGGTGGATCTGCTCGGGCTGGCCCGGTCGATGCCGGAACGCCTGAGCAGGAGGAGAGGCGCCGACGAGGATTGGCTGGCCGCTTCGGCTGCGCCCGCGCCGCCGGTCTCGCCTGACAAGCCCACGTCGCCGGTACAGCCCGCGGAGGAGTCCGGCAGGGCCGCGGCCAGAGCCAACGCCATGGCCAGGGCCAGGGCCCGGCTCGAGGAGACGGCTGCGGCTCGGGTTCCGCAAGCGCCGCCCGTCCCTGAGCCGGTCAACGAATCAAGCCCCGAGCCGGTCAAGGAAGCCGTCCAGGAGACGGCCGGCGACGATCAGGTACGCGCGGACGCGGTGACCGCGCAACACGAGGTCCCGCCGTACCAGCCGCCTGCCTACCGACCCCAGCAGAAGACCGCCGTCGACTACACCTCCTACGGGGAGCCTTTCGCGCCGAACGGCCCCTACCAGCCGCTGGACCCGGCCAGAAGAGGCTACTCGCCGTACGACCCGGTCCACTACGACCGCCCGGTCCCCAGGACGGAGCGCAAGCGGCGCCCGAGGTCGTTCATCGGCGCCATCACCATCTTGCTGGCAATCATCATTGGAGGGATCGTCGTGGCGGTCCAAGCCAGGTCGGCCGCCGGAGTGAGCCCGACCATCGTCGGCGGCGCCATGCTCATCACCATCGGCGCGGGGCTGCTGGTCGCCGCCTGGTGGGGCCGCGGCGCCGGGCTGGTGGCGGCGGGCACCGCGGTCGCGCTGATCGTGGCCATCGGCCTGATGCTCGGCGGCGTTCCCAGGAACGTCGGCACGTCCGTATGGGCCCCCACCAGCCTCACCGAGGCGAGCCGCCTCTATGACGTCGGCGTCGGGGAAGGCCGGCTGGACCTGTCGGAGCTGGCGCTGGCGCCGGGGGCGACGGCGACGTTCAACGCCACGTTCTCCGTGGGCGAGCTGGTGGTGATCGTGCCGCCGACGGCGCGGGTGGAGGTGCACGCCACCAACAAGGTCGGCGACATCAAGCTCGACCAGTCGATCAGGGGCGGTGTGGACATACGGTACGACAAGGTGCTGGAGCCCGAGCTCAAGCCGAAGGGCAAGGTCTCCACCATCGTGCTCAACGTGGCGGGCGGCATCGGCGACATGGAGGTGCGGCGTGCCGCGTGACGTCGAGCGTCCGCGACGCGTGCACAGGACGGACTGGATGGCCCTGCTCAGCGGCGTGCTCTTCGTCGTTCTGGGAATTTTGCTCGTGACGCGCGTGATCAGGGATCCGCTGGTCCTGGTCGGGGTAATGGTGCTGGGAATGGCATTCGCAGGGCTGGTGGCGATCATCGCGAGAGTGGTCCGCGGTAAGTAACCCTTGACCGGGAAAAACACGGGCGTAAGTTCGGGTGTGTCCGCCTTTCCCCCTGCTCCTGAGGGAGGACGTATGCCCCGAATCACCGTCACCGTCGACGGGATCAAGTACGAGGAGGACGTCGAGCCGCGGCTCCTGCTCGTACACCTACTACGCGAAAAGCTGGGCAAGACCGGCACACCTGTCGGTTGCGACACCAGCAACTGCGGCGCCTGCACGGTCATGCTCGACGGCAAGAGCGTCAAGAGCTGCTCCGTGCTCGCCGTGCAGGCCGACGGCAGCGACGTCGTCACCATCGAGGGCCTGGGCGTCAACGGGTCGATGCACCCGATGCAGCGGGCCTTCCACGAAGAGCACGCGCTGCAGTGCGGCTACTGCACGCCCGGCATGGTCATGGCCGCGATAGACCTGCTCAGGGAGGACCCGGAGCCGTCGGAGGAGACGATCAGGCAGGGCCTGGAAGGCAACCTCTGCCGATGCACCGGATACTGCAACATCGTGCGCGCCGTACGCAGGGGCGCGCAGGAGATGGGGCAGGCGGTGAGAACGCCATGACTTCCAGTGAAGTAATCCAAGAAGTAGGCAGACCGCGCAAGCGGAAAGAGGATGCCAGGCTGCTGACGGGGCGCACGCAGTGGACGGACAACCTCTCGCGCCCGGGCCTGCTGCACGTGATGTTCCTGCGCAGCCCGATGGCGCACGCCAGGATCCTCGGGGTCGACGTGTCGGGGGCACGCGATCTGCCGGGGGTCGTGGCCGCGTTCAGTGGCCAGGACTTCGCCGCCGAGCAGGGCAGCCTGCCGTGCGGATGGCCGGTGAGCGAGGACATCGTCATCCCCGACCACCCGCCGATGGCCGTCTCCGAGGTGCGGTACGTCGGTGAGGCCGTGGCCTGCGTGGTCGCGACCGATCGCTACCGCGCGGCCGACGCCCTGGACGCCATCGACGTCGAGTACGACCCGCTGCCCGCGGTGCTCGACATGAACGAGGCGCTGACGGCCGACAGCCCCAAGGTGCACGAGTCGGGCAACCAGGCGTACACCGTGAAGATCAATTCGGGTGACATCGAGGCCGCCTTCAGGGACGCCCCCATCGTCATCGACCGCACGTACGTGCAGCAGCGGCTCATCCCGAGCGCGATGGAACCGCGGGCCGTACTGGCCGACACCGACGGCGAGTCGTTCACGGTGTGGTCGTCCACGCAGGTCCCGCACGTTCTGCGGATCATGCTCGCGGTGGTGACCGGCATCCCCGAGCACATGATTCGGGTGGTCGCCCCCGACGTGGGCGGCGGCTTCGGCTCGAAGCTGCAGGTCACCGCGGAAGAGGTGCTCTGCCTGCTGCTCGCGCGCAAGCTCGGCAAGCCGGTCAAGTGGACCGAGTCCCGTTCAGAGGGCAACCTGACCGTGCACCACGGCCGCGACCAGATCCAGCACATCCGGCTGGCCGCCGACGCCGACGGGCGCATCCGCGGGTTGCAGGTGAGCCTGCTGGCCGACATGGGCGCCTACCTGATGCTGGTCACGCCCGGCATCCCGCTGCTGGGCGCGTCCATGTTCAACGGGATCTACAAGATGGACGCGTACGAGTTCGGCTGCAAGGGCGTGTTCACCACCAAGATGCCCACGGACGCCTACCGCGGGGCGGGCCGTCCCGAGGCGACGTTCGCCATCGAGCGGGTGATGGACGAGCTGGCCGCCGAACTGCGCATGGACCCGCTGGAGGTGCGCAAGCGCAACTGGATCAAGCACGAGGAGTTCCCGTACACCACGATCTCGGGCCTGACGTACGACTCGGGCAACTACGAGGCGGCGACCGAGAAGGCGATGTCGCTGTTCGGCTACGACAAGCTGCGGGCCGAGCAGGCCGACCGGCGTGACCGGGGTGACCCGGTGCAGCTCGGGATCGGCGTCAGCACGTTCACGGAGATGTGCGGCCTGGCCCCGTCCAGGATGCTCGGCGAGGCCAACTACGCCGTCGGCGGCTGGGAGCACGGCTCGGTGCGCATGCTGCCCACGGGCAAGGTCGAGGTCATCACCGGCACCTCGCCGCACGGGCAGGGACACGTGACGGCGTGGAGCCAGATCGTGGCCGACGCGCTCGGCGTGCCGTTCGAGGACATCACGGTGCTGCACGGCGACACGGCGGTCTCGCACAAGGGCATGGACACCTACGGCTCGCGCTCGCTGGTCGTCGGCGGCATCGCGGTGCTCAAGGCGTGCGACAAGGTCAAGGACAAGGCCCGCAAGCTGGCCGCGCACGCGCTGGAGTGCTCGCCCGACGACCTGGAGTTCGACGCCGGGGCGTTCAAGGTGCGCGGCACGGACTCGCAGAAGACCATCCAGGAGCTGGCCTACGCCGCGTTCACGGCGCACGACCTGCCGGCCGGGGTGGAGGCGAGGCTCGACTCCGACGCCACGTTCGACCCGGAGAACTACTCCTTCCCGCACGGCACCCACCTGTGCGCGGTGGAGGTGGACACCGAGACGGGCATGGTGAAGATCCGCTCGTACGTGGCGGTCGACGACGTCGGCAAGGTCGTGAACCCGCTGATCGTCGAGGGCCAGGTGCACGGCGGCATCGCGCAGGGCATCGCGCAGGCGCTGTTCGAGGAGGCCGTCTACGACGCCGAGGGTAACCTGCTGACCACCACGATGGCCGACTACCTGCTGCCGTCGGCGGCGGACCTGCCGGCGTTCACGACCGACAGGACCGAGTCCCCCGCCACCAGCAACCCGCTGGGCGTCAAGGGCGTCGGCGAGGCGGGCACGATCGCCTCGACCCCCGCCGTCGTGAACGCCGTCGTGGACGCCCTGCGCCCGCGCGGCATCCAGGACGTCCAGATGCCGTGCACGCCGGAACGCGTCTGGCGGGCAGTGGAAGGAGCGCGGCAATGATCCCCGCACAGTTCGACTATGTGCGCCCGGGCTCGCTGGCCGAGTCCTGCCAGGAGCTCGCCTCCGACGAGGACACCAAGGTCCTGGCGGGCGGGCAGTCGCTGCTTCCGCTGCTGCGGTTGCGGCTGGCGTACCCATCGAAGCTGGTCGACATCGGGCGCCTGCCCGAGCTGAAGGGCGTGCACGACCGGGGCGACCACGTCTTCGTGGGCGCGATGGCCACGCACGACGAGGTCATGCACTCCGGCGTGGTGCACGCCGACTGCCCGCTGGTGGCGCTGGCCACCTCCATGGTGGCCGACCCGGCGATCCGGCACCGGGGCACGTTCGGCGGCTCGCTGGCGCACGCGGACCCGGCGGGCGACCTGCCTGCCGTGGTGCTGGCGCTGGAAGGCGTGTTCGTGGCCAGGTCGGCGCAGGGCGAGCGGGAGATCCCGGCCGCCGAGTTCTTCGTCGACTACCTGGAGTCGTCGCTGGGGCCCGGCGAGATCCTGGTCGGGGTGAAGATCCCGAAGCTGGGCGCGGGCTGGGGCTTCCACTACGAGAAGTTCCACCGGACCGCGCAGGCGTGGGCGATCGTCGGCGTGGCGGCGGCCGTCAGGCGCTCCAACGGCTCGATCGCCGAGGCCAGGATCGGGCTGACCAACATGGGGCCGACGCCGCTGCGCGCCCGCGCGACCGAGTCGGCCCTGCAGGGCATGGAGCTGGGCGACCAGGTGCGCCAGGCGTGCGATGAGGCGGCGGCGGACACCTCGCCACCAGCCGATCTGCATGCCCAGCCGGACTACCGCCGGCATCTGGCCAGGGTCCTGACCCACCGTGCGGTGCTGACTGCGAGTGGATCACCCTGACCTCGGTGCGCAAAAGCCCCGTAAACGGGCAGGGGGTCTGGTAAAAGGGGGCGCCTCTTCCGGGGCGCCCCCGCCCCGACATAGTGTCGCAACCATCGGAAGAAGGAGCGGATCGATGGCGATGCGGTTCGAGCACGAATTCACTGTTCCAGTTCCGATCGAGCAGGCCTGGGCGGTGTTGCTCGACGTCGAGCGGGTCGCGCCGTGCCTGCCGGGGGCGACACTCGACATCTTCGAGGGCGACGAGTTCACCGGCAGGATGAAGGTCAAGGTCGGCCCGATCACGGTGACCTACCGCGGCTCGGCCAGGTTCGAGGACGTGGACAAGGACTCCTACTCGCTCACCATCCAGGCGTCGGGCAAGGAGGTCAGGGGTTCCGGCACGACCTCCGCCACGGTCAAGGCGCGGCTGGCGGCGCTCGACTCGGCCACGGCGGTGACCGTGGAGACCTCGTTCAACGTGACCGGGCGGCCCGCCCAGTTCGGGCGGGGCGTGATGGCCGAGGTCGGCGGGAAGCTCATCGAGAGGTTCGCGGCCAACCTGGCCGAGCTGCTCTCCGAGCCGACCGTAGAGCCCGCGGGCGCATCGGGACCAGCCGTTTCGGAGGAGCATGAGGAGGAGCGGCATCTGAGCTCGGTGCCGACGCCGCCCGAGCAGGACGCCCGGCCCGCGGGGACGTTGCGCACGTCGCGCACGGCCGACGAGGAGGCGCTCGACCTGCTGGAGATCGCCGGGCAGCCGCTGCTGAAGCGGCTGGCGCCCATCGCGGGCGCGCTCGCGGCGCTGCTGGTCATCCTGTGGGTGGTCCGCCGGCTCAGGCGCTGACCACCGCCCGGGTGACCCGCACCGGCTAATGCGCTCACCCCAGCCTGGGCGATTCGTCGGCTTATGGGCTGATATTCGGCAAATACTCCATCAAGTCCGGACACTTCACTCCGGCCGGGGGAAGTCCCATTCCCGCAGGTGATTGGACCAGCGGGGGGTGACTTGGCATGCCGGACTGCACCGTGGTCGTGATCTCTTATAACGACGCGGCCCGCCTTCCCAGGGCCGTACGTTCCGTGCTCCGTCAGTCGTTGCGCGACGTCGAGGTGATCATCGCCGACGACGCCAGCACGGACGAGACGCCCGAAGTGGCGGGCCGGCTCGTGGCGGGCGATCAGCGGGTCCGCTACCTGCGCAGAGCGGGCAACAGCGGGGGCTGCGGGGCGCCGCGGAACGACGGGATCGACGCCGCGACCTCGCCGTACATCATGTTCCTGGACAGCGACGACGAGCTGCCCAGGCACGCGTGCAAGAGCCTGCTCGCCGAGATCGAGCGGACCGGGGCCGACTTCGTGTCGGGGCAGATCTCGCGGCTGTTCGAGTCGGACGGGCGGATGAGCCCGTACTATCCCACGCTGTTCGCCAGGCGGCGGGTGGTGGCGGGGATCCGGGAGGAGCCGGAGCTGTTCCTCGACTCCTTCAGCACGAACAAGCTCTACAACGTGGCCTGGCTGCGGGACAACGTGCTGCGCTTCCCCGAGGACATCCACTACGAGGACCACGTCTTCGCCACCGAGCTGTACGCGGTGTCGCGCAGGTTCGCGGTCGTGCCCTGGGTGGTCTACCACTGGCGCCGGGCGCGGACGAACGACTCCATCTCGCTGAGCATCGACGACATGGAGAACGTGCGGCAGCGGATCATCGCGGCCCGGCTGAGCGACGACATCCTGCGCGCCTACGAGGCCGACGACCTGGTGCCGCACCGGCAGTTGCGGTTCCTGCGGCAGGATCTGCGGGTCTATCTCAATCCGCTGCCGACGCGGGACCTGGTGTGGGCGAAGGAGTTCGCCTCGGTCGTGCGGCCGTACCTGGAGGAGATCCCCGCCGGGGCGCTGGAGGAGATCGAGCCGCTGGACCGGGTCTGCTGCCAGCTCATCCTCGACGACCGGATCGAGGACCTGCGGCTGGCCGCGGGCTCGCTCACCGGGCCGAGGGCCGCGCCGCGGGCGGCGGTGCAGCTCGACGGGCGTACGTACTGGGGGACCTCCGTGTCGCCCGGCATGGACATCACGAAGCTGCGGCTGGCCGAGCTGCCCTACACCGCCTCCAGGCTGCGGCACGAGGTGGCGGAGATCTCCTCGGACGGCGAGCGGGTGCGGATGACCGTGCGCACCTACGATCCGTTCGGGGTGCTGCCGCCGGACTGGACGGCGTTCCTGCAGGCCGGGACGCAGAAGGTGCCCATCACGCCGGAGCCGTCCGGTGAAGGCGGGTACGTCAGCGAGGTCACGTTCATCCCGTCCGGCAAGTGCGATCCGGTCATCGGCTTCACCCGGACCTCCGACGGCCACACGACGACCGACCGGCTCATCGTCGATCCGCACACCAAGCCGATCGAGCTGCCCGGGTGCACGGTGAAGGTCGAGGGGTACGCGGCCTACCTGTGCGTACGGCCCGACGCGAGCACGCAGCCGGCGTGGCGGCGGCTCAGGCAGCGGCTGATGAAGCGCTTCAACACGCCGGAGAACAAGCTGCGGGCCTACAAGGTGCTGATCAACGTGCTGCCGCAGCGCCCGAACCTGGCGTTGTTCGAATCCGACCTCGGCAAGTCCTACTCCGGCAGCCCGCGGGCCATCTACGAGGAGTTGCGGCGGCGCTCGCTGCCCATCGACGTGGTCTGGTCGGTGGCCAAGGGGCGCAAGAACTTCCCGGTCGACGTGAAGCTCGTGCGCCGCGGGAGCTGGCGCTATCTCTGGACGATGGCTCGGGCCGGGATCTGGGTGGACAGCCACGGGTTCCCGCTGGACTACCCGAAGCCGCGCGGCACCCGCTACCTGCAGACGTGGCACGGGCAGGGGATCAAGTCGATCGGGTTCGACGCGCCCGACCTGCGCGGCGACTTCGACAAGCCGCGCGCGCAGTGGCGGGCCGCGGTCGCCCGGTGGGACGCGCTGGTCTCGCCGAGCGCGGAGTTCTCGCGCGTGTTCCTGCCGTCGAACGGGTACACGGGGCAGGTCTACCGCTACGGGACGCCCCGGTGCGACGCGCTGGTGAGAGCCGAAGCGGTGGGTGACGTGCGGGAGCGGCTGGAGATCCCGTCTGGGGTAAAAATCCTGCTTTATGCGCCTACCTATAGGGATCGGGTGAAGGGCAGCGGCCAGTCCGTACGCGTGGACCTGGAGCTCATGGCCGACGAGCTGGCCGACGAATGGGTGCTGGTCCTGCGTACACATCCGGTCGAGCGCTACACCCCGCCCGAGCACCTCAGGCACTTCGTCCGGCCCGCCGGGTCCTATCCCGAGATCAACGACCTGATCCTGGCCTCGGACGCGCTGCTGACGGACTACTCCTCGGTGATGTGCGACTACGCGCTCACGGGCAAGCCCATGGTGTTCTTCGTCGACGATTGGGACGAGTACCGGCTGTCGGAGCGCGGCGTGTACCACGACCTGCCCGCCATCGCGCCGGGGCCGTGCGCCTCGACGACCGCGGAGCTGGTGGAGGCGATCCGGTGGCTGCCCGACGTACACGCGGCCTTCGCCGACCGGTACGCGGCCTTCCGCGAGTTGTGGTGCGCCGACGAGCGAGGGGACGCGGCCGCCCGGATCGTGGACGACTTCTTCGGGGTCAATCGGTGAGCGTCGTGTTCACCTGCCTGGACGCCGACACGCTCGGCGGCGTCCAGCAGGTGACGCACACCCTCGCCCAGGGGCTGGCCGAGCGCGGGCACGAGGTGCACGTGGTCGGGCTGCACCGGGCCGCATCGCCGTTCCAGTACGTGGACCGGCCGCGCTACCACCGCCACGTGATCAGCCGGGCGTCCATGGAGTCGCAGGGCCGCCGGGAGCGCGGGCGGGCCGACGAGCGGGTGAAGGAGCTGTTCCGGGAGATCAAGCCGGGCTACGCGGTCATGACCTCGCCGTCCGTGGTGACCAGGCTGGCGGGGCTGCTGCCCGCGGCGTTCCGGCGCATCGGGCAGTACCACGGCTCGTACGACCACGCCCGCGGCTGCTGGCACCTCGGCTCGATCCGGAGGCACTACCCCGGGCTCGACCAGGCGGTCTTCCTCAGCGAGGACGACGCGTGGCTGTTCTCCGAACACGCGCTGCTGCCCAACGCCTGGACGCTGCCGAACCCGCTGGCCACCTGGCCCGCGGAGATGTCCGCGCTGGACTCTCCCCGGGTGCTCGGCGTGGGCCGGCTGGAAGGGGTCAAGCGGTTCGACCGGCTGATCAGCGCGTTCGCCCGCTCGGGCGCGCCGCCGCCGTGGGAGCTGCACCTGATCGGCGACGGCGTCGAGCTGGAACGGCTGCGCGAGCACGCCGCCAGGGAATGCGTCGGCGACCGGGTGGTCTTCAGAGGGGTGGTGTCCGCGGCGCGCATGCCGGACGAATACCGCAACGCCTCGATCCTGGGGTTGACCAGCGAGCACGAAGGGCTGCCGATCGTGTTGCTGGAGGCGGGGGCGCACGGGGTGCCGTCGGTGGCGTTCGACGTGTCCGGCGGGGTGCGGGCGACCGGGCCCGTGCTGGTGCCGCCGGGCGACGTGGAGGCGTTCGGGGCGGTGCTGGCCGGGCTCATGGACTCGGCGGAGGAGCGGCGGCGCCTGGGGGCCGACGCCCGCGCACGGGCCGAGGCCTTCAGCCTCGACCCCGTGCTGGACCGCTGGGAGTCCCTGTTCACCCACATCGAGCGCTAACCCTCGGGGGGCTACGCCCCCCAAGCGCCCCCCAAAACCGACGACCGCTACACCCTCGGGGGGCTTCGCCCCCCAAGCGCCCCCCAAAACCGACGACCGCTACGCGGTCATGAGCCCTCGGGGGGCTACGCCCCCCAAGTACCCCCCACAAACCCGCGAGCGCTGGGCTGGATGCCTGAGCCCGCGGTTAGACCGCGGGTTCGGTCAGTTCGGAGCGTTGCTGGGGGACGCCGGCCAAGGAGCGCTGGGCCGAGGTGAGCATCGCGGCCACCGGGCTCGGCTCGCGTAGCCGGTTGAAGCGGTCGCGCATGCCCTTGCGCATGCGGCTGGCCTTGCGCTTCTGCATCGTCTTCTGGCAGGCCGTCACGTGCTCCTTGGCCGGCTTGGACGCGCCGATCAGCTCGTAGCCCATGGATTCGAGGCGGTCGCCGAGCATGTGCTCGCACAGGGCGATCTCCCAGTCGTCCAGCCGGTTCGCCCAGCTCCCCACGCGGCTGCGGGTGACCTCGTGGTGCGTGTTCCGGTGCCAGACCTTGTGCTGCGGCACCGCCACGCTGGCCGCCTCGCGTGGCGAGATCATGGAGGGCGAGAAGTCCTCCTCCAGGAAGTGGCAGAGCTTCTTCAGCTCCGTCATCGGGTCGTCGGTGAGGTCCTCGTACCGCAGTTCGTAGTACGTGTCATCGGCCAGCGTGCGCCTGAGCCTGCCGCCCGCGTCGATGGCCTCGGCCCAGGTGGAGACGGCGTGGAAGGAGTCCAGCGTGTACCAGGGCATCTCCTTCAGCGAGGCCACGCAGTCCCGGCCGTCCCTGACGAGGTGGATGAACTGGGCGTCGGGGAAGAGCCTGAGCAGCAGGTCCACCTGCTTGACGTAGCTGGGCCGCTTGTCGCCCCAGCGGGCCTTGTCGAAGCGGTCGGCGTACATGCGGAAGGCCGTGCCGATCACCGAGCCGAGCGAGCCGGGAGCCTCCACGGCCTCCCTGACGAACTCGTCCTTGTCGAGCTTGAGCTCGCGGAACTTCGTGCTGCGGTCGGTCGCGATCCACTGCGCCAGGGCCCGGCGGCGGTGGTCGAGCCGCAGGTCGCCCCACGTGCGACGGCGGTAATAAGCGGGAATGAGGAAGCGCGTCTCCGGCGGCACCGCCATGCGGGGGTGCGAGTGGAGCATGAGCTGGAGCATCGTGGTGCCGGACCGCGGGCATCCGATGACGAAGACTGGCCTGTCGGACATTTCGTACTAACCCCCGAAAACTTAGACGAGAACGTGCTCTCGGCTCTCCTGAGAGGAGGCCACGCGGTGCCTGCGGGTGAAGCGCCACATCCGGTACACAAGGAAGATCTCGTTGACGAGCAGCAGGACCCCGGAGACCACGGCGAGCGGGATCAGCGCCCATGCCCCCGCGAGGGGCGCGACCACGAACACCGCGGCGTGAAACTCGATGCCGCTGACCAGGTGCGAGCGGACCCGGTGCCGGGCCAGGAACCTGTTGAGCCGCCTGGGGAAGCTGCGCCCCCGCGGCAGCCGCACCAGAGGCTCCAACTCCGCCCGCTCCATGGGCACATCCAGTGGCTGGAGCTCCTGCCGCTCCTCCCTGACGGCCTCGCGCACGCGCTTCATCTGCGGCGCATTGACATACCTGAACAGGTCCAGCACGGCCACCGCCGCGCCGAGGACGACATAGCGCACATCGCCGGTCAGCGCGTACTGGCCGTACGCCAGCCCCCCGGCGCACAGGACCACCCTGACCCGGTCCCCCACGTAGTCGAGCCAGAGGCCGAAGGGCGTCCCCGTGCCCTTGAGCCTGGCGATTTTGCCGTCCACGCAGTCGATCATGAAGCTCATATAGAAGATGCAGGCGCCCGCTACGAGCAGGTTCGTCGCGAAACAGGCGGCCGACACCATGCCGAGGACCAGCGAGAGCACCGTGAGTCCGTTCGGCGTCAGCTGGGTGCGGTTGGCGACGGAAAGGGCGACCCGGCAGGCGACCGGGTCCACGAAATACACGGTCCACCAGGAGTCTCTCCGCTTGCGTGTCTCGTAGACGTCATCGAGCGAATAGGTCCTCATGCACCCCAGCATGGCCACGCATCGCGCCAGAACGATTACTGTCTGGAACTACTGGGTGATGTCCATGCCGCTTCTTGACCAACCCGGCACGGAAAACCGCCACGCGGAGTTCGCGTCGCCGTCCCTGCACCACCCCTTGAGCACGAATCCCCGGGTCTCGGCGCGTACGCCGAGTCGCCAGCTCGGCCCGCCGCCGTCGAGCCGGGCGGGGTCGACGGCCGCGACGACGCCATGGCGGCCCGCGCGCCGCACCTCCAGGGGGACCCGGCGGCGGCCGTCGCTGAGCCACAGGGCCAGCTTGCCGATCTTGCGGTCGACGCGGTGCATCGACACGTGCCCGCGTACGCGGAACTCGGTGCCGGTCCACTCGCACTCCTCGACCCGGGCGATCAGTTTGAGCTCGTCGCGGGCGTCGTACACGTCGTCGGGGATCCTGAGGCGGCGGTCGCGGAAGAAGGGGTAGTCGCCGTACCAGTTGGTGTCGCGCAGCCCGCGCGGCACGATGCGCGGGACGTCCTCGCGGGTACGCCGGAACTGGCGCACCGCGCGCAGCTCCTCGACCAGGCCGCGCCCGAGCAGGTGCAGCTCCAGGCGGCGCAGGGAGGGGGCGGTGGCCAGCACGTTCGCGCCCAGCGAGGCCACCCAGGCATCGGCCAGCTCCAGCAGCGGCCCGCTCTCCTCGCACTCCTCCAGCGCCTTGAACAGGAACACGATGTCCTTCTCCAGCACCAGCGCGTCGAAGCCGTCGAGCAGCTCGGGCGCCCGCTCGTCGAGGAAGGTACGGACCGCGCGAATGGCCGCCAGCCGCTCCCACAGGTTGGGCAGCTCGGACCTGCGCTGCGTGATCGAGATCTCCCCCTCGTCGCGCCTGCGCCAGTGGTAGACCACCTCGCCCACCATGTCCACGCTGGTGGCCAGCACGTGCGCCTGCATGGCGACGGGCACGTCCTCGTAGATGCCCGCGGGGAACTCCAGGCCGTTGCGTTCCCAGAAGTCGCGCCGGTAGACCTTGTTCCACACCGTGCGGTCCCTGACCAGCACCTGCTTGTCCGTGATGTGGGTGCACAGCTCGGGCCGCCGGAACACCCTCTCGTGCAGGATCGACTCCGCCGGCTCGCCGTCCACGAGCCGCCGCACGGCGCCGCACGCGAGGTCCGAGCCGGTCTCCGCGAGCTTGCCGACGAGCAGCTCGTACGCCCCGGGCGGCACGACGTCGTCGCTGTCCGCGAAGGCCAGGTACGTGCCGCGCGCCTGCCTGATGCCCGCGTTGCGAGCCGGCCCAGGGCCGAGGTTGCGCTGTTCGATCAGGACGAAGCGGCTGTCTCGTTCGACGAAGTCCTCGGCCGCACGCCGGCTGCCGTCGGCCGAGCCGTCGTCGACCAGGATGACCTCGAGGTCGTCCAGGGTCTGCGCGGCCAGCGACTTCAGGCACTCGGTGATGTACGGCTCCACGTTGTAGACCGGGACGACGACGCTGAGCAGGGGGATCATTCCGAATGGCTCCTTGGCTCGGGATGGTTCGAGGGCAGCATGCCCCGGCTGCCAGGCGGATTCCCTGTTCCTGATCAGCTCTTTACCGGACGCATAATCCGCTACGTTGTGCAATTGTCTGAGCACCATCAGTAGGGGGATTGGGAAAACAGTGCTGAGAGACGTCCGGGACGATGACCTGCCGGTCATGCGCCGCTGGCGCAACCACCCGCGCGTGCGCGCGTCCAGCTTCACCACGCACGAGATCGCGGAGGAGGAGCACGCCCGCTGGTGGGCGGCCGCCCGCGCCGACGCGGCCAAGCTCGTGCTGATCTACGACCACGAGGGCAGCGCCGCCGGCGTGGTGACCTACTCGGGGCTGCACACCAAGACCGCCTCCTGGGGCTTCTACCTGGACCTGGACGGACTGGAGCGGTCGGGGACGCTGCTGCGGGCCTGGGTCGGGCTGGAGCGGGCGGCCATCGAGCACGCCTTCGGGCCGCTCGGCGCGACGCTGTTGCGCGGTGAGGTGCTGGCCGACAACCAGCCGGTCAGGCTGTTGCACCGGCGGTTCGGGTTCGCGGAGGTCGGCGTGTACCAGCGGGACGTGGACGGTGTGCCGCGCGACGTCGTGGCCATCCAACTGAGGAAGGAGCAGGCATGATCTCCATCGCGGGGCGGCCGATCGGGCCGGAGCATCCGCCGTACGTCGTGGCCGAGCTGTCCGGCAACCACAACGGGAGCCTGGAGCGGGCGCTGGCCATCGTGGACGCGGTGGCGGCGGCCGGCGCGCACGCGCTGAAGCTGCAGACCTACCGGGCCGACACGCTGACCGTCGACTGTGACGGGCCCGCGTTCCGGATCGGCGACGAGCACGCGTTGTGGGGCGGCGAGAGCCTCTACCGGCTCTACGAACGTGCCCACACGCCCTGGGAGTGGCACGAGCCGATCTTCGACCGGGCGCGTTCCCATGGGCTCGTCGCCTTCTCCTCGCCCTTCGACCCGACCGCCGTCGAGCTGCTGGAGAAGCTCGGCGTGCCGGCGTACAAGATCGCTTCTTCGGAGATCGTGGACCTGCCGCTGATCAGGCTGGCGGCGGCCACGGGCAAGCCGCTGATCATCTCCACGGGGATGGCATCGGCCGGTGAGATCCACGCCGCCGTGACCGCGGCCAGGGAGGCGGGTTGCAGCCGGCTCGCCGTGTTGTCGTGCACGGCCTCCTACCCGGCCTCGCCCGCCGAGAGCAACCTGCGGGCGTTGCCGCTGCTGGCCGCGCTCACGGGGGAGGTCGTCGGGATCTCCGACCACACGCCGGGGCTGGGCGCCGCGCTGGCCGGGGTGGCGCTGGGCGCCTGCCTGATCGAGAAGCACGTCACCAGGTCGCGGGCGGAAGGCGGGGTGGACGCGGCCTTCTCGCTGGAGCCGGACGAGCTGGCGGCACTGGTGGTGGAGAGTGAGCGGGCCTGGCAGTCGCTGGGGAGCCCGGTGATCGGGCCGCGCGACTCGGAGCGCGAAGGTCTGCGCTTCCGCCGGTCCCTGTACGTGGTGCGCGACGTGCGCGCGGGCGAGCCGGTGACCCCGGACAACGTACGGTCGATCCGGCCCACGGGTGGGTTGCCGCCCGATGCCGCCGCCGACGTGATGGGCCGGCACTTCATCCGGGACGTGCCTTTCGGCACCCCGCTGACCTGGGATCTGATCTAAGGAAGCTTGAGGAGCGCGTCGGCGACGCGTTCCCTGCCCTTGCCGTCCACCAGGCCGCCGCCCCGCCTGCCGTGCTCCTCGCGGACGGCGGGATGGGTGAGCAGACGGGCGAGCAGGTCGACGGCGTCCGCTCCGGGCGCGCGCCCGAGCCCGGCCGCCGCCCCCCGGCCGACGAGCTCCCGGTAGCCGATGAGCTGGTTGTCCGCCACCCAGCTCAGCGCCGTCGGCACGCCCAGGTAGAGCAGCTCCCAGACGGCCGATCCGGCCGCGGTGACCACGAGGTCGGCGCCGGCCATGAGCTCGGGCAGCCGGTCGGTCGGCGGGATCACGGTGATCGGGCCGCCCGCCGCGAACGGCGCCGGGCTGACCACCGTGCCCTGGAACGGCACCCCGGTCGCCCGCAGCGCCTCGGCCCAGGCGGGGGCCACGCCGGCACTGTCGGTGCCGCCGAAGAAGCACAACACGCGTGGCACCGGGCCTGCTCGCGGCGCCCGCCTGCGCCGCCGCACACTGTCACGCAGCAACACGTAACGCGCCCCCGCCAGGCGCCGGCTCAATGGCAAGTCGCGGTGCTCGGCACCGAGGTTCTGGTCGAGGTAGAGGTCGGCTTCCTGGCCCAGCGGGTCGCCGTCGACGATCGCCAGCACCGGGAACCCCGCGTCCCTCAGCACCGCCCCCGTGTCCTGCGGCAGGTGGTAGGAGTCGAGGACCACGGCGTCCAGGCGGAGCTCGCGAGCCAGCGCGGCCAGCCGTACCGGTGCTGGAGGGGCGGCCACCAGCGGGAACCCGCGCTCCCGCAACTGCGCCCGCGCCCACTCCGAGCCGGACACATCGCCGAGGAAGACCACCTCGACGCCCCGGGCCCGCAGCTCCTCGGCCAGCGCCACGCAACGCACCAGATGCCCGGCCCCGCTCGCGGCCCCGGCATCGCACCGGAATCCGACTATCACGCCTCTTGCAGTGCTTTCTGCCGCACGTGGGCGTTGAGCTCGCGCACCTCGGGCCGGGCCCGCAGCCAGCTCACCAGCGTCCTGACCGGCACGCACCGGTCGCCCAGCCCGTCCACCACCCGGGAGATGAGCCGCCAGTCGTCCTCGGTGTCGAGCGTGACCCGCAGATCGTCGGCGACCGGCAGGTACGCCAGCCCGAGCAGCCGCGTGTCACCGGGATTCCGGTAGACGTAGGAGGTCACGTGCGTGCGATGGTAGGCGACCGCCTCCACGTCGGCCCGCTCCAGCGCTCCCCGGCTGACGATCTCCACGTCCAGCCCGCGCGGCAGCGTGCGCGCCAGGCTGGTGCTCAGGTAGCCGAGCCCGGGAACGGCGCGGAAGACCAGCGCCGCCTCCCTGATCACGGCGGGGTCGAGCAACGGGCAGTCCGCGGTGAACCTCATCACCGCCTCCCCCTCCCGCCCCGCCATCGCCTCCATGAACCGCGTCAGCACGTCGTCCACGGGCCCCCGATACCACGCCACGCCGAGCCGGCGGCACTCGGCGACCACCGCGTCGTCGGCCGCCTCCGTCGTGGTGGCGACCACGAGGTCGTCGAGCGCGTGCGCCTCGCGTACGGCCCGGACCACCCACCCCAGCACGGAACGGCCGCCCAGCTCCCGCAGCACCTTCCCCGGCAGCCGCGTGGAGCCCATACGAGCTTGAATAATTCCGACAATACGCACCGAAGCCCCATTCCCCTGTGTGACCGTGCGTCGCTGACCGATCGCGCTATGCTACCGGCTGCTTGAACGACGACAGCGCGCAAGCGCGATTTCAGGGGGCCACGTGAGCATTCTCAGTGGATCGTCCATTCTGGTCACCGGGGGAACGGGGTCCTTCGGCAAGGCCTTCATCCGCCACTCGCTCGACTCGCTCGGGGTGCGCCGCCTGGTGGTCTTCTCCCGAGACGAGCTCAAGCAGTACGAGCTCAGGCAGCTCTTCGGCGACGACGAGCGGCTGCGCTGGTTCATCGGCGACGTCAGGGACCGCGACCGGCTGACCCGCGCCATGCACGGCGTCGACCACGTGGTCCACGCGGCGGCGCTCAAGCAGGTGGACACGGCCGAGTACAACCCGTTCGAGTACGTCCGCACCAACGTCGCCGGATCCCAGAACGTCGTGGAGGCCGCGATCGACTGCGGCGTACGCAAGGTGGTCGCGCTCTCCACCGACAAGGCCTCCAGCCCGATCAACCTGTACGGCGCCACGAAACTGGTCGCCGACAAGCTGTTCGTGTCGGCCAACCACTACGCCGCCGCGCACGAGACCCGCTTCGCCGTCGTCCGCTACGGCAATGTCGTGGGCAGCAGGGGCTCGGTGGTGCCGTTCTTCCAGCGGCTGGCCGAGCAGGGCGGCGGCCTGCCGATCACCGACAAGCGCATGACCAGGTTCTGGATCACGCTCGACCAGGCCGTCAGGTTCGTGGTCGACTCGTTCGACCTGATGCAGGGCGGCGAGCTGTACGTGCCGCGCATCCCCAGCATGCGCATCACCGACCTGGCAGAGGCCCTGGCACCGAACAACTCGATCTACGAGATCGGCGTCCGACCCGGCGAGAAGCTGCACGAGGAGATGATCGGGCCGGACGACGGCCGCAGGACGTTGCGCCTGGCCGACCGATACGTGGTCCAGCCGACGATCGCCACCTGGGGCTACGCGCCGCCGGGCACCGGCGAGCAGTTGCCCGAGGGCTTCGCCTACCGCTCCGACACCAACGACCAGTGGCTCTCGGTGGACGACCTGCGCGACATGGTGGCCGGCTGATGCTCCCCTACGGACGGCAGTCGATCGCGGACTCCGACGTCGAGGCGGTGGCCGAGGTGCTGCGCGGCGACTGGCTGACGACCGGGCCCGCGGTCGCCCGGTTCGAGGCGGAGCTGGCCCGGTGGACGGGCGGCGTGCCCTGCGTGTCGGTCACCTCGGGCACCGCGGCGCTGCACGTCGCCTACGTGGCGGCCGGGGTGCGGGCGGGCGACGAGGTGGTGACGTCGCCGCTGACGTTCGTGGCCACCGCCGCCACGGCCGCGCTGCTGGGCGCGCGGGTGGTCTTCGCCGACGTGCAGGACGACACCGGCAACCTCGATCCGGACGCCGCCGCGGCACTGATCACGCCCCGGACGCGGGTGATCACCGCGGTGGACTACGCGGGCCATCCGGCCGACTACGACGAGCTGCGCACGGTGTCGGAACGGGCCGGCGCGCTGCTGATGAGCGACGCGGCGCATTCGATCGGGTCGGCGTACAAGGACCGGCCGGTGGGGGCGCTGGCGGACCTGACGACGTTCTCGTTCTTCCCGACCAAGACCGTGACGACGGCGGAGGGCGGGGCGGTGGCGGCGGCCGACCCCGAGCGGCTCGGGCTGGCCGCTCGCTTCCGGAACCACGGCCTGGTCAGGGAGCCCGCCGAGCAGCGCCATCCCGGCGAGGGCGGGTGGCATCAGGAGGTGCACGAGTTCGGGCTCAACTACCGGCTGCCCGACGTGTTGTGCGCGCTCGGGCTCAGCCAGCTGCGGCGGCTGGAGCGGTTCAGGGCGCGCAGGACGGAGCTGGTCGCGCGCTACCACACGCTGCTGCGCGATGTGCCCGGCCTCAGGCTGCCTGCCCAGCGGGCGTACGTGGCGCCGAGCTGGCACCTGTATCCGGTCCGGATCCTCGGCGGTCGCCGACGCGAAGTTTACGAACGCATGCGGGCCGCCGGGATCGGGGTGCAGGTCAACTACCTCCCGGCGTACTGGCATCCGGTGTTCGAGGACCTGGGTTACCGGCGTGGGCTCTGCCCGCGGGCCGAGGCGTACTACGCCGAGGAGTTGTCGCTGCCGCTCTTCCCCGGCCTGTCCTATGTCGAGCAGGAGCAGGTCGTGGAGACGCTCGCAGGCATCCTTGCTTGATTCATCAGGGGCCTGATCAGCGTTCGGCGAGGAGCAGGCAGCCGTCCTCGGCCCGGTCGACCAGGAAGCGGCGGTCCGCGACGGTGGCGACCGGGCGGCCCCGGGTGCGTACCAGCGGGCGGATGGGTTTGCCCTGGTCGATGACGACCTCCCACCACGACTCCAGGCCGACGCTCTCGTCGATGTCGGCCAGCGGCACGCGGGCGTGGAAGTCCCGGCCCGCCAGCGCCACCGGGAAGTACATCTCCTCGCCGTCGCTCCTGCGTCTCAGCCTGAGCACCGGCTCGCCGTCGCCGACGTCGGAGATCTTCCCCGAGAACAGCAGGTCCCCGCCGTCCACCCGGCACTCGCCGATGACCGCCTGGGCCCGGCGCAGCCGTACGCCCCAGGCGCCCCTGGCATTGCGCACCGGCACCAGCCACACGCCCGACCTGCGCCGCGGCGCCGGAACCAGGGGCGGCGACCAGCGCGGCCCGGCCACCCTGCCGTCGAGCTTCAGCCCCTGGCTCCTGAGCTGGATCCGCAGGTCCCAGTGACCCCGCCGGGCGAGCTGCGCGCCCGACAACACGGCCGGATCGAACCCGAACCGGAACGGGAACGCGTGCTCCGGATGCGTGCCGCCGCCCTCCTGCTCCACGCTCTCCCAGGTGGCCGCGGTGTCCGCGTCGGAGAGCTGCACGGTCTCGCCGGTCCTGCGCTCCTCCATCCAGACGCGTACGCGCACCCGCCGCAACGCGCCCACGTCGAACCTGCCGACGGACACCCGGCCCGCGCCCCTGAGCACGCCGTCCCGCCAGTCGAGGCTCACCAGCCTGGCCGTCAGACCCAGCTCCTGGGAGATCTCGGACAGGTGGGCCGGCATCGACGGGTGCGTGCCGTACCAGCGTCTTCGCAGGAACCCGGCCGAACTGACCTGGGGTTGCAACCGCCCCGTGCGGGCCTGGTGGAAGACCTCGGCCAGCTCGTCCAGGCGGCGCTGGTGCAGCAGGTGCACCTGGAGGCGGTGCTCGAACGGGATGCTCTGCCACGCCTCGCGCGACACGCCGTCGAGATAACGGACGATCAGGTCGAGCAGCCCACGGTCCACCAGCGGTCCCATGGTGGCCATGGCCTCCACGGCCACGCCCATGTCGATGTCCAGAGTGTCGCGGTCGAAATCCGGCTTGAGCATGGGCGCTCCCCTGCTGAGCAGGGCGGACGTCTCCAGCACCGACAGCAGGCGGTCACGCAGGTTGCCCGGCTCCAGCCGGCGCTGGGTGATCGAGGAAGCCGGCTCGTCGCGTTGCCGCCAGTGGTAGACGATCCCGGCCAGCACGTCCACGGCGCGCGCACCGACGTGGGCGGCCATGGCGACGGGCTGGTCCTCGTACATGCGCTCGGGGAAGCTCAGGCCGAGCTCGTCCCAGAAGGAGCGGCGGTAGACCTTGTTCCACAACATGCGGTCGCGGATCAGCAGGCGGTGGCGGGTGATGTGGGTGCCCTTGATCGGCCTGGCGAACGCCTCCCGGTGCGCCCACGACGGGATGAGCAGGTTGTTGTGCAGGCGCATGACGTTTCCGCAGGCCAGATCGGAGCCGGTGGACTGGAGCGAGGACACCAGGTTCTTGAACGCGTTGCGCGGCACGGTGTCGTCACCGTCCACGAAGGCCAGGTAGTGGCCCATGGCGTGCCGTACGCCGACGTTGCGGGCCCGGCCGACGCCCTGGTTGTCCTGCCTGATGAGGCTGATCCGGGGGTCGGCCGACTGCCTGGCCGCGACCACGGCGGGGCCTCCGTCGCCGCTGCCGTCGTCCACGCAGATCACCTCCAGGTCCGCCAGCGTCTGGGCGGCGATGGAGTCCAGGCAGGGTCCGATGTACTTCTCGACGTTGTAGAACGGGACGATCACCGAAAGAACCGGCACATGCATTCACTCCTCATCTTGGTCAGCTCATCTTGGTCAGCCGGACAGGAGGCGGATGAATCGGCGGGCGACCTTGCGGGGCCGGGCCAGGCGGCGGGAGAGGCGGTATCCGAGGGTTCTGCGGTAGGCGGTGGCCTTGCGCTGGGTCCTTCTCAGCTTGGCCTTGGCCCTGACCAGCTCGCGTTCACGGTAGGAGAGCTTGGTCTCCAGCCGCGAGATCCGGGCCAGGGCGGCGGTGAGCTGGTCGGCCAGGCGGTCGCGGGAGCCGAGCAGGTCGCGGTAGGTGGGCGCCTGCTCGGCCAGCTCGGCGGGCTGGCCGAGCTCGGCGTCGAGCTTCCGGGCCAGGTCGAGGTCGCCCGGGTCGCACGGGCGGTCCGCCATGCCGCACAGGGTCAGCGTGAGCTGGTCGGCCTCCAGCGGCCACGGCCACGGGTGGTGGTGTCCGGCCGCCAGCAGTCTGACCGCGAACCGCCACAGGATCCGGCACAACACGACGCGCGGCTCCGGTGTCGTGGCCGGTGGCGCCGCCGGGCTGATGGCCGCGAACCGTTCGCCGTCGTAGACCAGGCTGTCGGTCGCGGCCGACACGCCGCCGCCCGCCTCCAACCAGGTGGCCAGGTCGGCCAGCAGCTCGCGTACCGTTCTGACGTCCTCGCGGGCGCACGCCTCGACCAGGATCTCCTCGACCACCCTGCCCGCGGGTATCGGGCGTTCCTCGCCGTCGGGCAGGCGTCTGGTGCCTGTGTGGGTGAGCTCGTACAGGGCCGCGCCCTCCTCGATGAGCCCGAGCGGCAACCCTTCTTCCTCGGCCGGGTCGTGGTGCGGCGGGCGGGTGGCCACGGCGAGCCAGAGCGGGGCGAGCTCCTCCCCCAGGCGGTGCCTGAACACCAGGCGGGTCAGCCGCAGCGGGTCGGCCACCAGCATCCGATCGCCGCCCCTCGCGCTCAGCGGGAACGTGAGCGCCTCCGGCAGGTCGAACGCCAGCGCCTCGCGGGCCAGCAACGCCCGCGGCGCCTGCCTGCCCGGGTAGGCCGCGTAGCACCGCTGCACGCTCAGCCCCGCGGACTCCAGCCCGCCGTCGAGCGCCCCGGGCCCGCTGGGGTAACTCGGGTCGAAGCCGTGCGGCGCCCACTGGTCGTCGGCGCCCTCCCTGTCTGCGGGCCTGGCCTCGAGGAACCGGTCGACACCCAGGTCGTTGCGTACGCCCAGGGCCAGCCGCCCGCCGGGCGCGACCAGGGCGGCCAGCGCGTCGAGCGACTCGATCCAGGCCGCGGCGGGCGCCTCGGCGGAATGGGTGCGCGACAGCCCGTCGAGCGCCAGCACCAGATCATACGGCTCCTCCGCGTGGAACACCTCCAGCCGCCCGCAGAACACCTCCAGCTCCGGATGCCGTTCGCCGAGAGCACAGGCGTCAGGGTAGGAGCGCAGCAGCACGGCGGCGGTAGGCGCCCGCGCGACCACGTCGTCCACCAGCAGCTGCGGATGCGGCCCGACCAGCAACACCCTGCCGCTTTCCGGGATCATCCGGTTGATCAGCTCCAGTGCCGCGCCCCGCCAGTCCGTTATGCCGCCCATATTGGACATGTCGGACCACAGCAGCATCTCCCCGCCGATCAACCGGACGTTCTCGGGTGCCTCATTCATGCGCGCACCCGCTTCCAACCGAACATTCGCCGTAGCTCCTCCGGTGTCGCCTGATATTCGAATCCCAGCTCGCGCCGCGCCACCTCCGCCGCCAGCCCGGGATCGACGCTCGTGCCGTGCAGTTCGGGCCAGAGCCGTTGCCGGCGCGCCGTGCCGCCGTACTCGGGACGCTCGTCCTCGAACTGCATCGGATCCCCGTACACGGCCACCTCACACCCCACCGAGGCGCCGTAGAACAGGGCGCTGCCGAGCCGGTTGGAGGCCACCTTCCGGTGGCGCCGCAACGCGGCCAGTTGCTTGCGCAGGAAGTCGCGTCCCGTTCCCTCCCAGCGGGAGCCGCGCTCGCCATGACAGATGACCCGGAAGCCCTTGGATTCGTACACTCGCCGAATGTCCGGATTCGCGAATTCCAGCCAATAAAGGCAGACCGTGACCGGACCAGTCTCGACATTTCCGATTTCGTCGGCGAGCCGAGTGTGGTCACCCCTGACGGAATGCTTCTCCCAGCCGTGGAAGGGATACCAGATCGTACCCTTCCGTTCGCGTACCGTGCCCAGCTCGGGCTCGAGGTAAAGGAGGTAAATCCAGGGCGCGCCGATGAGATAGTGCCCTCTCCTGCCCATCGACCAGCCTCGGCGGCGTAGCACGTCAGACCAGATGAAACGGGGATAGCCGGGGCTGCACCAGTGGTCGTTCGGGGGAAATCCGTGGAGATAGTTCCATCCGTGTTGGAGGAATCCTTGGATTCGTTTTGGCGCCTCGTCCAGGAGGCCACAGTATCTGCCGAGTATGCGCGAGTGCCCGTACCAGTGATTGGATTCGTCCATCATTCCCCCTGTACGGTTGACGTGTCCCATCCGACATTCCCAGCCATCAACGTTCGCCACGCGTCGTTATACGGTTCCATTACTCGGGACGGGGTCTTGGTTTCTCATCGCGCCCGATTGCCGCTACACTGCGTCGTGGTCTGAGGACAGAGAGTGAGTGATCATGAGTCATCTCGATCGCCTGCGGGCCGTCTTCCGCATGGCGCTGAACCTTCCGCCCGACACCGACGTCGACGGCCTCGAATACCGTGCCATCCCCCAGTGGGACTCCCTGGCGCACATGGCGTTGATCGCCGCGATGGAGGACGAGTTCTCCGTCATGATCGACACCGATGAGATGATCGACATGAGCTCGTTCGCGAAAGCGGCCGGGCTGCTGGAGAAGCATGGCATCGGCGCTGCCGCCGTCTGAGGCCAGGGTCGCGCTGGTCACGGGGTCGACTTCGGGGATCGGCCGGGCCGTCGCGGCCAGGCTGGCCGCGACCGGTCACGACGTCGTGCTGCACGGCCGCGACCAGGAGCGGGCCGCGAAGGCCGCCGCCGAGGTGGCGGCCGAGACCGGCGGTCTGACCGACTCCGTCCACGGCGACGTGGCCGACTACGGGGTGGTCTCGGCCATGATGCGGCAGATCTACCAGCGACACGGCCGACTCGACTCCCTGGTGATCAACGCCGGCATCCACGCGGCCGGCCTGCTCGGCATGATGCGCCACGACACGGTCAGCAGGCTCTTCGAGGTCAACGCCATGGGCGCCACGCACACCCTGCAGGCCTCGCTCAGGCTGCTGCGCCGGGGCACCGGCCCCGCCGTGGTGCTCGTCTCCTCGATCATGGGCCGCGCGGGCGGCCCCGGCCAGGCGGTCTACTCCGCCACCAAGGCGTCGGTCATCGGCCTCACCCTGGCCGCGGCCAAGGAGCTGGGGCCGACCGGGATCAGGGTCAACGCGGTGGCCCCTGGCTACATCCAGACCGACATGCTCTCCACGCTCGGCGAACAGGCCCGCACGGCCACGGTCGCGGCGACCCCGCTCGGCCGCCTCGGCAGGCCCGACGACGTCGCCCGCGCCACCGCGTTCCTGCTCTCGCCCGACGCGGATTTCGTCACCGGCCAGGTCATCGGTGTGGATGGCGGGCTGGTGTTGTGATGTTGTTCCCACACCCACAAGCCCGGCTCGTCGTCGCTGGAGAACCGGAGGGCCTCACCGGCGACGAGCTGGACGACCACATCACCCGCACCGCGGAGGCGCTGGCCCGGCTGCGGCCCGGGCCGCTGTTCTGCGGGATGCGCAACAACCTCACGTCGGTGTTGCGCTATCTCGCCGCGTGGCAGTCCGGCCGGTCGATCGCGCTGCTCGACCCCGACCTGTCCGCCGGGGCGCTGGCCGACCTGGCGGGGCGGTTCAGGCCTGCCGCGTTGCTCGGGTTCACGCACGCGACCGACGGCTCACCGCCGTCCCGCCGCGACGCTCCCGATCCGCATCCCGACCTGGCGGTGCTGCTGGCCACCTCGGGTTCGACGGGCAACCCCAGGCTCGTACGCCTTTCGCGCCAGGCCGTGCTGGCCAACGCCGCCGCCATCGCCACGGTGTTGTCCATCGTCCCCGGCGAGATCGCGCCCACGAGCCTGCCGTTGCACTACAGCTACGGCCTGTCGGTGCTCAACAGCCATCTGGCCGCGGGCGCGACCGTGGTGCTGACGGAGGCGGGGCTGCTGGAGCGGTCGTTCTGGACCCATCTGGACGCTCATCGGTGCACGTCGCTGGCCGCTGTGCCGTACCAGTACGAGATGTTGCGCCGCCTTCGCTTCGACCGCTCCGAGCACCCGACGCTCGCCACGCTCACGCAGGCGGGCGGGCGGCTCAGCCCGGTGCTGGCGACGGAGTTCGCGGGGCAGGCGGATCGGTTCTTCGTCATGTACGGGCAGACGGAGGCCACGGCCCGCATCGCCGTCCTGCCGCCGGACCGGCTCGCCGGCAAGCCCGGCTCGGTCGGGCCGGCCATCCCCGGCGGGCGGCTGACCGTCGACGACGGGGAGGTCGTCTACCACGGGCCCAACGTCATGATGGGCTACGCAGAAACGGCCGCCGACCTGGCCCGGGGGGATGACCTGGGCGGGGTGTTGCGCACGGGGGATCTCGGCCGGCTGGACTCGGAGGGGTTCCTCTACATCACCGGCCGGCTCAAGCGAATCGCCAAGATCTTCGGCGTGCGGGTCAACCTGGACGACGTCGAACGCCTGCTCCGCGACGCGGGCCCGGTGGCCGCCACGAGCGGGGACGACCGGGTGACGGTGTGGGCCGAAGGGCTGGACGCGGCGGGGTGCGTGGGGCTGGCCCGGCGGTTGGGGGCCGAGCTGCGGGTGCACTGGAGCGGGTTCGACGTACGCGGCATCGAACGCCTGCCCCTGCTGGCCACCGGCAAGATCGACTACCGCGCCCTGGAGTCCCGCACATGACCGGCCCTGCGGGGCGGGGCGTGAGCGTTTTCAGCTTGGCGGCGGCTGAGCGGGAAGCGGTGCTGGTCAGCGAGTTGGCGGCGTTGACCGAGCGGCACCGGGAGGCGTGCCTGCCGTACCGGAGGATTCTTGACGCCATCGGCGCGGCGCCCCCCTATGAGCGGGTGGTGGATCTGCCGTGGTTGCCGGTGCGGCTGTTCAAGACGCACGAGTTGCGTAGCGTGCCCGGCGAGCAGGTGTTCAGGGTGTTGACCTCCAGTGGGACCAGCGGGCAGCGGCCGAGCAGGATCTTTCTCGATCGGGAAGCGGCGGCGGCGCAGACGCGGATGCTGGCGGCCACGCTCAGATCGGTGCTGGGAGAGCGGCGGTTGCCGATGCTGGTCGTCGACAGCCGATCCGTGGTGCGCGACCCGACGTTGAGCGCTCGCGGGGCTGGGGTGCTCGGGATGATGAACTTCGGCCGGGATCACACGTTCGTGCTGGACGAGCAGGGGCGGGTGGACGCCGAGGCGGTCAAGGGGTTCCTGGCGCGGCACGGGGGCGAGCGGTTTCTGATCTTCGGGTTCACCTTCATGGCCTGGCTCTACCTGCGTGATCTCGGTGCGGATCTGTCGCACGGCGTGCTGATCCACTCCGGAGGGTGGAAGAAGCTGACGGAGCAGGCGGTGGACAATGCCGAGTTCCGGCGGCGGCTGGCGGCGGAGTGCGGGCTGGCCAGGGTGCACA
Organism: Nonomuraea marmarensis; assembly: GCF_043197025.1. Classification (NCBI taxonomy): domain Bacteria; kingdom Bacillati; phylum Actinomycetota; class Actinomycetes; order Streptosporangiales; family Streptosporangiaceae; genus Nonomuraea; species Nonomuraea marmarensis. The sequence goes on along the minus strand of NZ_JBICRM010000019.1, from coordinate 100,772 downwards.
ACTTCTACGGGATGGTCGAACAGATCGGGACCGTGTTCCTGGAAGGACCCGATGGGGATGGGCTCTACTGCCCCGATTTCGCCAATGTCGTGATCCGTGATCCGGAGACCTGGCGGGAGGCGCCGCCCGGCGTGCCGGGGCTGATCGAGGTGGTCAGCACGTTGCCCACGTCATACCCGGGCCACGTGCTGCTGACCGAGGACCTGGGTGTGGTGCGCGGCGTCGACGACGGGTGCTGGCCGGGGAAGCGGTTCGAGGTGCTCGGCAGGCTGCCGCAGGCAGAGGCGCGCGGTTGTAGTGACACCTTTGGGCAGGGCTGATGCCGGACGACCGCAGCACGCCCGATGGCCCCGCGGTGGAGGTCCGGTTTCCCGCCGCCGCGGCCGTGCCCGTTGAGGTGCTGCTCGGGCAGGTGGGCGGTGGGCTCGCGATGGGTGATGAGCGGGTACGCGAGTTCCTGGCGGCCTTCGGGAAGCGGCTGCTGCGCCCCGCGCTGGCGCGGCGGCACCCCGAGCTCGGCTCGCTCGGCTTCTTCCTGCGGCCCAGCGAGCTGGCCCGGACGATCGAAGGGCTGGCCAACGAGCACGTACGCGTCCCGCGCGGCCTGATCTTCCACATCCCGCCCGCGAACGTGGACACCGTCTTCGTCTACTCCTGGGCCCTGTCGGCGCTGATGGGCAACCGCAACGTCGTACGCCTCTCGCCCCGCGCGGGTGCGGTCGCCAAGGTCATCCTGGAGACGCTGCACGAGGCGCTGGCCCATGCCGATCCGGTCATCGCGGCCACGCAGCGGATCGTCTCCTACGACCGTTCCGAGGCCGTCACCGCCGCGCTCTCGGCGGCCTGCGATCTGCGGGTGGTGTGGGGCGGCGACCGTACCGTGCACGAGATCCGGCGGCATCCGCTCTCGCCGCACGCCCGGGACCTGGTCTTTCCCGATCGTTCCTCGTTCGCCGTGGTGCGCGCGGCGGCGTGGCTCTGCGCGCCGCGTGCCCAGCGGGTCACCGTGGCCGAGGGGTTCGTCAACGACGCCTACTGGTTCGACCAGGCGGCCTGCTCCTCGCCGCGAACCGTGTTCTGGGTGGGGGCGCAGGGCGACTGCGAGACCGCCCGGGCCGACTTCAACGATCACGTCGAGCGGGTGGTGACCGTGCGCGGGTGGGGGGTCGATGCGGCGATGGCCGTGGAGAAGCGGGTCTCCACCTACGGGCTGGCCGCCGACGGGCTGGCGGAGAGTGTGGAGTTCCGGGGGAACGCGCTGGCCAACGTGACGCTGGCCGCCGCGGCCGCCGCACCGAGGCGGTGGCTGGGGGCGGGGACGTTCGCGCATGCCCGGCTGGAGGCGCTGGCGGAGCTGGTCGCGCTGGTCGAGCGGCGGGATCAGACGATGACGCATTTCGGGTTCGGCACGGCCGAGCTGGAGGAGCTGGCCAGGGGGCTGGCCGGACGCGGGGTCGATCGCATGGTGCCGGTGGGCAGCGCGTTGAGCTTCCATCGGGTTTGGGATGGGGTTGATCTTCCGGCCGAGTTCACACGGCTGGTCACCGTCATCAGATGACGCTCGCGCCACCCAAGCTCACGCCCGCCCGCCTGCCGATAGGGCGGAAGGGCTCCGGGTGGGTGCCTGCCGCAGTGGTTTGTGCCGGTGCCGTGGTCGTGTTCCTGTGGTGTGGGGTTTCCGTGCGCGATCTCGCCGCCTTCGGGGCGTATGCCGGGATCGGGGTGGCGCTGCCTGGGACGTTGTTGTGGCGGGCGCTGGCCGGGGGCGGGAGGTCGGCGGCCGAGGACGTCGCGGCGGGGCTGGCACTCGGGTACGCGGTCGAGGTGCTGGCCTACATTCCCGCGCGGGCGGCCGGGGTGCCGTTGCTCGTCCTGGTCCCACACATGATCGTCATCGGGACCTTCATCGCGGTGCCCGGGCTGCGGCGGCACTGGCGGGGTGACGTCGCCAAGGAGCGCATGCCAGGGTGGTGTGCCTGGGCGCTCGCGGGGGTGGTCGGTTATCTGATCACGTGGAGCACGCTCCACCTGTATCGGGTGCCGATCGCCGGTGCGTACGTGGACATGCCGTACCATCTGGCGCTGGTCGGCGAGATCAAGAACCACCTGCCGCCGACGCTGCCGACCGTGCTGGGTGAGCGGCTTTCGTACCACTGGTTCGTCTATGCCGAGATGGCCGCCACGAGCTGGGTCACCGGGATCGAGCCGACCACGCTGGTCTACCGGTTGTCCACGTTGCCCATGATGGCGGCCATGGTGGTGCTGGTCGCGGTGATCGGGCGGCGGCTGGGCGGGCGGTGGGGGGCCGGGGTCGCGGCGGTGGGGGTGACGTACTTCCTGTTCGGGCCGGTGCTTCAGGAGGGAGTGGTTTTTCCGTCGCGGTCGATGTTCACCGCTTGGGCCAGTCCTACGCAGACGTTCGGGGCCTTGTTGTTCGCTCCCGTGGTGCTTTTGCTTGCCGGCAGGCGGCGGGGCTGGGTGGTGCTGGCTCTTCTGCTACTGGCGTTGACCGGGGCTAAGGCCACATTCCTGCCGCTGCTGCTCGCCGGGTTGGTGTTGGTGCTGGTCGTGCGGGGGTTGCGGCGGGAGTGGGCAGTGCCCGCGGTGATCACGATGGTCTGTCTGCTGGTCGCGCATTTGGTGGTCTTCGGGCGGGGGGCTCAGGGGATGGCCGTCGCGCCGTTTGCGACGATGCGGGCGCTCTGGGGGGTGGTGGCGGGTGTCCGGATGCCTGAGTTGGCGTCCGTGTCGGTGGGGCCGCTGGTGGTGCTGACCGTGGTGCACCTGTTCTGCCTGGCCTGCGTGTGGGGCGGGGTGGCGGGGTTGGGGGCTCGGGTGCTGGATCCGCCCGTGCTGCTCCTGGTCGGGATCGGCCTGGCGGGGATCGGCGCGGTCGTGTTGCTGGGGCATCCAGCGGACTCGCAGCTGTACTTCCTGGAAAGTGCCCGGCCCTACCTGTCGATCGCCGCCGTGTGCGGCGTGCTGGCGGCGCGGCGGCAGCCGTTGGTGCTGGTCGGGTGCATGGTGGTGCTGGGCGCGGGTGCCGCCGTGGTCGCCTCGGCGGTCGAGGTCTCCGGTGGGGCGGTGGTGGTGCCGTACCTGGTGCTCGGGGTGGGGGCGCTGGTGTTGTGGCGGCGCGGGTTCGTGCTGGCCGTGGTGGCGTTGCTGGCGGGATACGGCGTTCCGGCCTCTGTACGGGAGGTGGTCGGGCATGTCATGCCCGACGAGGAGAGACGGGAGCGGCTGATCCCCAAGGGGGCGCTGGAGGCGGGGAGGTGGTTGCGCGAGCACTCGTCGCCCGGCGACGTGGTGGCCACCGACCTGCACTGCCGTTTCCCCGGATGGCGTCTGTGCGACAGCAGGCATTTCTGGGTGTCGGGGTTCAGCGAGCGGCGGGTGCTGGTGGAGGGGTGGGGGTACGCCGAGAGCACGCAGTCCAGGACCGAGCTGTTCGTGACGTCGTATCTGGGGGTGCCGTTCGCGGACCCGGCGCGGCTGGCGGCGAACGATGCGGTGTTCCGGGCGCCTTCGACGGAGAACGTCCGGCATCTCGCCCGGAAATATGGCGTTAAATGGCTTTTCACCGGAATAAATCCGGAACTGGGGGAATTTGCCCGGTTGCGGTTCCGGAACGCGACGTCCTCGGTTTATCAGCTCGCCGGACGGTAAAGGAATTCCCCGTTCGTGGAATGGTGAAGAGAAACAGCACGCGCCCCTCCGGACGTCCCCAGCACCATTTCCGTGGACCCACGGCCACGAGCGAGATCAGGGGATTCTATGGACACGCGTGCCGCCATGGAGCCGCGCCCCCGCGTTCTCGACACCGGCACCGGACTGGCGAGTGTCGACATCGTCATCCCCGTGCTCAATGAGGAGCGTGCGCTGCCGGGCTGCGTGCGGACGCTGGCGGGGTTCCTCGACGGCGCCTTCCCGCTGCCGTGGCGCATCACGATCGTGGACAACGGCTCCACCGACGCCACCTGGCCGGTCGCGACCACGCTGGCCGGGGAGTTCGAGCGGGTACACGCCCGCAGGCTCGACATCCGCGGCCGGGGCGCGGCGTTGCGGGCGGCCTGGCAGGACAGCCCGGCCGACATCGTCGCGTACATGGACGTCGATCTCTCCACCGACCTCGGCGCCCTGTTCCCGCTGGTCGCGTCGGTGGCCAGCGGACATTCCGAGATCGCCGTCGGCACCCGGCTGGCGCACAGCGCGCGCACCCGCCGCTCGCTGCGCCGCGAGGTGGTCTCGCGCGGCTACAACACCCTGCTCAGGTACGGCTTCGGCGTACGGTTCAGCGACGCCCAATGCGGCTTCAAAGCGGCCAGGACCGACGTGGTCAGGCCGCTGATGGCCAAGATCGAGGACGACTCCTGGTTCTTCGACACCGAGCTGCTCCTGCTGGCCGAGCACAACGGGCTGCGCGTGCACGAGGTGCCCGTCGACTGGATCGAGGACCTCGACTCCCGCGTGCGGATCGTCAGGACGGCGATCGACGACCTGAAGGGGCTGGCCAGGGTCGCCTGGTCGATGTCGCTGGGCCGGGCCCGCGTCGAGGTGGCCAGGTCCGAGCCGACGCCCACGCATCCGGACGCGATGGTCGCCAGGCGCCGGACGGTGTTTCCGCCGTTCGCCGCGGTAGGCGTTCTTTCCGGAATCCTGTACGCGCTCACTTACCTTCCGCTGCGTGAAATGTGGTCGCCGGAGATGACGAATCTCGGTGCGCTCGTACTGACCGGGATCGTCACCATCGAGGCCAATCGCCGGTGGGCCAGACGTACCGCGATGCATTTCCGCGCGGCGGCGCTTTTCGTGCTCACCTACGCGCTCACCACCACGGCCGTGCTCGCGGTGCCCGCCGGCGCCGGGCGATTGGTGGAGGTCGGCGCGGTCGTGGCCACGTACTGCCTGCTCACCCTGATCCGCTGGGCCTTCTCCCGGACGAGGAGCTATGGAAAGCACTGAGATCCGCCGCCTGATCGCGCTCGAGGACACCCACTGGTGGTACCGCGAGCGCCGGGCCATCCTGCGCAGGGAGCTGCGCGGGCTGGGCCGTCCCGGGCGGGCGCTGGACGTCGGCGCCGCGGGCGGCGGGAACACCAGGGTGCTGGTCGAGGCGGGCTGGGACGCGACGGCGACCGACAATTGCGAGACGGCGGTGGAGATGGCCAGGAAACGCGGGCTCAAGGCGGTCCGGGCGGATGCTCGGGCGCTGCCGTTCGAGCCGGGGAGCGTGGACCTGGTGACCGCTTTCGACGTGCTGGAGCACATTCGCGAGGACCACCTGGTCGCCGAGGAGATCGCCAGGGTGCTCGCGCCGGGCGGGCACGCGTTGATCGCGGTGCCGTGCGACATGGCGCTGTGGTCGGCCCACGACGACGCCGTCGGCCATGTACGCCGCTACGCCCGCGAGTCGCTGACCGTCGTGGTCGAGCGGGCCGGGCTGGAGGTCGATCACGTCTGGAGCTGGAACGTGCTGCTCCGCCCCCTCGTGGTACGCCACCGCCGCCGATCCCAGGGCAGCGACCTGCGCAAGACGCCGCTCCTGGTCAACGCGGGCCTGTCGGCGATCGTACGGGCGGAAAGGTACCTGCCGGTCAAGTCGCTCAAGGGCGTGACGTTGTTCCTGCGTGCCCGACTGGTGTCCGGAAAGAGACGTTAGGCCGTTCTGTTGGCTCTAGGCTGTCGGATGTGGTGATTCACGCCCTACTCGCGGCCTCGCTGGCCATGACCTCGCTGACCTCGCTGCCCGCCCAGGCGACCGTCGACTGCGCCCGGGTCAAGTGCCTGGCACTGACGTTCGACGACGGCCCGGGGGCCGGGACGCCCACCCTGCTCAAGGCGCTCAAGAAGGAGGGTGCCAAGGCCACCTTCTTCCTGGTGGGCAAGCAGGTGGAGAAGCATGCGGCGATCGCCAGGAAGACGCTCGCGCAGGGGCACGCGATCGGCAACCACACCTATTCTCACGCTCGGCTCCCGTCGCTGCTCGACGACGAGATCCTCGACGAGATCAAGACGACGCAGGAGATCATCGAGGACGCCACAGGGCTGCGGCCGAAGATGTTCCGGCCGCCCTATGGGGCCACCGACGACCGCGTGCTGGGGCTGGCCGATCAGACGGACCTCGCGCAGATCTTATGGACGGGCACGACGCTCGACTGGAGTCTGCGTGACGCCAAGAAGATCAAGGCGGCGGTCCTCAGGCTGGCCAAGCGCGACGGCGTGATCCTCATGCACGACACGGTTCCCGCCACCGTCAAGGCCATGCCTGGCATCCTCAAGGAGCTCAAGAAGCGCGGCTACCACCTCGTCACGGTGCCGACGCTGCTCCGCGGCAAGGGGCCGGCGTCCGGGGTGAGCTACTTCTAGCGCTTATCCCGGCAACTCGGGATTGGAACCATGGGCGACACCACAACCGTTGCGAAGCCCAGGCCGTGGGTCGCGCTCGCGACCTTCCTGATCGTCCAGGCGGTGCTCGCCTGCTGGTGGGCGGCGCTCTACCCCGGCCTGTTCAGCCGCGACTCGGTCCTCTACCTCAGCCACACCCTGGTCGGGCCGTGGGTGAGCGATCATTCGGTGGCCTACGACGCGCTGTTGTGGCTGAGCTTCACCAAGACCGGTGACCTGGGCGCCGTCACGTTCGCTCAGACGACGGCCATGGCGCTGGCGCTGACGTACCTGGCGGAGTCGCTCAAGAGGCTCGGCGCGCCGCGCCTGGCGACCACCGTCGTCGCGATGCTGATGCCGCTGGCGCCTCCGGTGGGGGCGTTCTCGGTGACGTTGTGGAAGGACGTGCCGTTCACGATCTGCGCGGTGGCGATCGCGGGGGTCTGCGCGCGGATCGCGGCTCGGCGGGCCGTCACCTTGCCCACGCTGGTCGGGCTCGGGGTTTTGCTGACGGCGCTCGGGTTGTTCCGCGCGAACGGCTTCCTCGTCGTGGGTGTCGCCGTCGTGGCGCTGCTGGTGATCGTCACGACCATGCGGGTACGGTTGCTGCTCGTCGGCACCTTCGCCGCCGCCCTTCCGCTCTTGCTCACCACTCTGGTGTTTCCGCAGTTCGGGATCATGGCGCCGTCCAAGACATACGTTTATCACACGACATTTGGCGATATAGCGGTCGCTTTCCGGGATCGTCCGGATTTGTTCAGCAAGCAGGACGAGGCTCTTCTGGCCTCCGTCGCGCCGTTGACGCGCTGGTTGGAAGGGGGGACCTGTTACACGGTCAATCCGCTGATCTGGCGGCGAGACTTCAGCTGGCAGGCGGCGGACGCGCATGCCGACCAGCTGTTGGAGCTATGGACGCGGCTGCTGGTGGCCGACCCTCGGATGATCGTGGACACCCGGTTGTGCCGGGGAGCGATCGCCTGGCGGCCGGTGCAGGATGCGCTGGCGGTCGGGGGGATGACGTACCGGTTCTCGCGGCAGCCGAACGCCGACTCGTATGTGGGGCCCGCGAAGGTGGCCGACTTCCCGGGGCGGTGGGTTTTTTCGCTGCGGCCGTTGTCGCTGGAGCTCAATGCGGTTGCCGATCCATGGCTGACTGGAGCTCTGGCTCCTGAGTACGACTGGGTGCTTTGGCGGGGGGCTGTGTGGTCGTACTTGTCTTATCTGGCTGTGGGCTTGGCTGCCTGGGCGCTGCGAAATCGGTATGTGGTGGGGGTGGCGGCTGTGGTGGCCGGGCAGCAGCTCGCCATTCTGGCCAACATCTCGGCGCAGGACTTTCGCTACATGGCCTCCCCGATCTTCATCGGGGTGCTGCTGGTGCCGTTGCTGATCGGGAGTATGGGGCGGGTGGTGGTCTCGCTGGTACGGGGGGTCGGTCGGCGGCCCGCACGATCTGCGCCGCCCGTACCGGAACCGGCGGGACCGGAACCGGCGGGACCCGAGCCCTCGTCCGAACCCGAGCCGGCGCAAGCCGAACCGGCGCAGCCATCGCGAGCCGAACCCCGACCGCCGGAAGCCGAACCCACCGAGCCCGAACCCACCGAGCCTGAGCTGCCGCCTGGGCGGGAGCAGGCCTGATGGTCAGACAGCGGCACGCTGGGCCAGGGCCGGCGTGCCCGCGGTGGCCTGGCGGGCGTCGTAGCGCTCCCGGGAGGCGGCGACGCAGGCGCTGTGCTTGCGTGACCAGTTGGTGAGCGTCTGTGGGGTACTGTCCGAGACGACTACGACTCTGCTGGCCGGTTGGATGCTTCAGGGGGCAGTCGTCGTGCTGAGCCGAGACGCGGTAGTTGGAACCTGGCCATGATTGTTGGCACTGCTCCCCGGCTAACCACCACACCGACCGTCCCAGCATGCCCGCGCTGTCCGCGTGGCGGCCACTACACAGTGTAAGCATGATGAATACTAAACGTTATGCGCGTCGACTTCGATCCCGAGGCCATGGGCGGGGCGGCTTTCTTCCGGTTCATGACCTCGGTTGTCGTTCCGCGTCCGATCGCGTGGGTCTCCACCGTCACACCCGACGGATCGGTGGAGAACCTCGCTCCGCACTCTTTCTTCAGCATCGCCAGTACTGATCCGCCGATCGTGCAGTTCACCTCGATCGGCCGCAAGGATTCCCTGCGCAATGTCGAGGACACCGGAGAGTTCGTCGTCAACCTCACCTCCGAACCGCTGCTGCACCTGATCAACGCCACCGCCACCGATTTCCCTCGGTCCGTCAGCGAATTCGGCTTCGCGGGAATCGAACGCGAAGCCAGCCGTCATGTGCGGCCGCCCCGGGTGGCCGCCTCTCCCGTTGTCCTAGAGTGCCGTTCGCACACCACTCTGCGCATGGGCAACTCCACCCTGGTTTTCGGCAGGGTCTTCCTTGCGGCAGTGCACGAGAACTACCTCGTCAACGGCCGGCCTGACGCCGAGCGGCTGCGCCCGTTGACCAAGCTCGGCAGCGACGAGTGGGGGACGCTGGGCGAGATCTTGCACCTGAACCGCATACCTTACGAGGAGCCGCAGGCCGAATAATTCATTGAGTCCAGGCCCTTTGCATGTCGTTCATCTGTCCCGCGGCGAGGCCGGCCATGAACCATATCCCCTGCACCCGGCTCTGCATATCAGGCAGCGACAGCGAACCAACGGGAAGCGCTCACAAAAGCCGCAGCTTACTGGGGCCGCTGCTTCAGCTGGGCGTTTTCGTCGTTGAACCTTCGCCACGTGCGGCGGTTGGCGCGACTTGGCTCCGCCGTACAGGATGGGTTTGTGCCCCATTGAACAGAGCCCACACGGGATCCGGGACGGTCACCCGCACGAACTCAAAGAATCTTATCGATGTGACCGTCAGGAAGCCTCACAGAGGAGCGGGAGGGCTGCCTAGACGTCCGTAGGCGAAGGCGGTGCTTCTCGAACAGCGAAGGCGACCAAGGAAAGCAACTCACCGCTTGTTCTGACCTCCCAGACATAGCGTCTGCCAGGCTCCAATGGGAGCTCCGGCACAGTGACGGCGAAGCTGTTGTGCACATCCACCAGCTTGGCGGCCGGATCCGTGTCGGCTGCGGACTCGTTGAGCTGGAGGGTGCCACCGTATTCGATCGGGCGTTCCTCTCCCGGCTCGCCTATGCGAACCTGCTTGCCCGTGTCATCCACAAGACGCAGGGTGAACGACCGTCCTTCAGTGGCCTCCTCCCAACTCAGTCTGATGAACATGGCGACTGCGGTCTGTGTCGGCCTGGCATCCGTGACGGACCAATCACCACCAAGAACGTTGATCTTCCCGCTTGCGACATCGTGTTGAGCTGCGTCGCACAGCACAATGAAGGCTTCCATCACGCACTTGCCCGGCGCGAGATGCGCCCTGAGCTGAGACGCGGCTTCTGTCGTTGGGTGCCACCGACAGTCACTCTCAGTGGGCCAGACACATGTTCGGTGATCGAAAGTATGCCTGGCAATGACGTGGCCGCCGCTTCCGGGAGTGGATATACAACACGGTAAATCAGCACTTCCGGGTCAATCCAGCCGCTTAGGCGAGCCTCCACAAGTCGCTCGACATCCGGCAGGCATCGCCCATGCTCTCGTAGGCGTCGGAGCTGTGGCGACGTAGCAGTCCAGGTCCCATCAGCGTTCTCACGGTAGGTGATCTCTACTGCGCGCCGCGGACGTTCCGGACACTGTGCCGTGCCTCTCTGGGCCAAGCGGTCAGCAGCCTGCCTGTATGTCAGTTCGTCGCTCACATCAGCCATCATGCCCAGAATCCCTTCCCATGCCTACGACTTGACGAAGGCAGTCCGGAGAACGAACGTCCCCTCATTTGGATCATTCGGATTGCGTGGATCAAGGTACGCCACGAACGGACGGCCGTTCCAGAACACGGCTTTCGCCTCAACGCGCTCGCCGTGTATATCGTCGTCGACCCACTCTGCGACGACGTCCATCCCGTAGATCAGGGCCTCGCGCACGTCATCACCGGTACAGTCGTGTTTCTTGCGGATCTTCTCCTCCTTCTCTGGAGGGATGATGACTTCGGCGATGTAGACCCGATCCACGGCTATGGAGTCTTCCAGACTGGAAACAGGCACGCAGCCCAACCACCTGCTGCGGTCCCACTCGAGCCGACCGTCTCGGTGGAGAGCGCTTTACCGCTCGGACGGTGAAGAAGGGCGCCGTTGCGGCGGCCGGCCACGTGCGGGTCAGCGGGCGTCACCCTGGAGGCCCTTCGCCACGTGCGGCGGTCGGCGTGACCTTGGCTCCGCCGTACAGGATGGAGGTTTTGTGCCGCGACCGGACCTGCGCGGGACCCCGAAGGGGAACCCGCGGCAGGCCCGGTTTTGGCCCGCACAACACATACGAGAGCGGCGAACGCGCCGGTGCGGGCCAGGCCCGCACCGGCGCGTTCGAGTGGTTTCTACCAGCCGCCCTTGTAGAGCTGGCCGCGGACCGCGCCGCCGGGGAACTCGGAGGTGTGCAGGTTGGCGTACCAGCCCTTGGGGTTGTGCCTGATGCCGCTGGCGACCTTGGCCGAGGCCTTGCCGGTGCCGGCGATGCCGTTGATGCCGGCGGGCAGGCCGTTCTTGGCAGCGAAGAAGTCCACCACCACCGGACCGTTCTTGCCCTTCACGCCGCGGTGGATGTGGCCGTTGGTCGGCGCGGCGATGTTCTTCCAGGCGGTGGCGAAGTGCACCTGGGTGCCGCTCACCCAGATGAGCCACGCCGCGCGCCCGTTCTTGTCGCCGACCTTCGTGCCGGGCGCCGGGACCTCCTGGCGACCGTCGGCCGACGCGGTGATCGTGGAGTGCGACCCGGTGGCCAGCACCGACTCGAGCGACACGGGGTGGATCCGGTGCAGCTGAGCGCGTACGGCGCCGCCGGGGAACTCACTCGTGTGCAGGTTGGCGTACCAGCCCTTGGGGTTGCTGCTGATCCCCCTGAGCAGCCCGGAGTCCTTGACCGTGACCGTGCCCTTGACGGCGCTGAGATTGCCGGGCAGCGCCTCGCCGAAGAACGGGATCTTGACGTCGCCGTTCTTGCCGGCCTTGCCCTGGTGGATGTGGAACGCCGTCGGAGCGGCCACCTTCTGCCACCGGATGGCGTAGTCGACCTGCTTGCCATGAATGCGGAACACGGCGATCGCGCTGCCGTTCTTGTCACCGACCTTCACCCCGGGGGCGGGCACTTCGTTCTTGCCCGAGAGCGTGGCCGCCAGGTACACGTCACTGCTCGTCTCCGTGCTCGCCTGCGCCATGGCAGGGGTGAAGGAGGCGGCGACCAAAGCTGTGGCAAGCGCGAGGCCGGGGACGGTGAGGATGCGCTTCGTCATGATTGACCCTTTCAGTGGCCTCGGGTTGTGAGGCCCAATGGCGGTGTTGACGCACTGTTGTACGGCATGAGTCTTGCGCCGAGTTCAATCCGGCAATATGGACAAATACGCATTCGATGAACAGGAAGTTGACCGTGGTGCCGTTGCGGCGGCCGGCCATGTGCGGGTCAGCGGGCGTCACCCTGGAAGTCACGCGCCACGTGCGGCGGGTGGGGTGACCTTGGCTCTGCCGTACAGGATGGGTTTTGCGCCACGAACGAGCCCGCACAGGCGCCACCCGCGGCACGACGCGGCGGCGCAGGCTTTCACTCACGGACGAGCCCGCACGGGAGCCACGAGGGCACTCCGCGCGGGCTCAAGAACCCGTTACTCCCACTCGATGGTGCCTGGGGGCTTGCTCGTCACGTCGACCACCACGCGGTTGATCTCGCGGACCTCGTTCGTGATCCGCGTCGAGATCCGTGACAGGACGTCGTAAGGCACCCGTGCCCAGTCCGCCGTCATCGCGTCCTCCGACGTCACCGGCCGCAGCACCACCGGGTGCCCGTACGTGCGCCCGTCCCCCTGCACCCCCACCGACCGTACGTCCGCCAGCAGCACCACCGGGCACTGCCAGATCTGCCGGTCGAGACCCGCACGCGACAGCTCCTCGCGGGCGATGGCGTCGGCCTCGCGCAGCAACGCAAGCCGGTCGCGGGTGACCTCCCCGACGATGCGGATCCCCAGGCCGGGGCCGGGGAACGGCTGGCGCCAGACCATGGCGGCCGGGAGGCCCAACTCCTCGCCCGCCCGCCGGACCTCGTCCTTGAACAGCGCCCGCAGCGGCTCCACCAGCTTGAACTGGAGGTCCTCCGGCAGGCCGCCGACGTTGTGGTGGGACTTGATGTTGGCGGTGCCGGTGCCGCCGCCCGACTCCACCACGTCGGGATAGAGGGTGCCCTGGACCAGGAACTCCACCGGGCCGTCGGCCATGATGGCGCGCTGCTCGTCCTCGAAGACGCGGATGAACTCGCGGCCGATGATCTTTCGCTTGTCCTCCGGGTCCGAGACGCCTTCGAGGGCCTTCAGGAAGCGGTCGGCGGCGTCCACGACGCGGAGTTTCACGCCCGTGACGGCCACGAAGTCGCGCTCGACCTGCTCGGCCTCGCCCTTGCGCAGCAGGCCATGGTCGACGAAGACGCAGGTCAGCCGGTCGCCGATGGCACGCTGGACGATCGCGGCGGCCACCGCCGAGTCGACCCCGCCGGACAGCGCGCAGATGGCGTGGCCGTCGCCGACCTGGCGGCGTACGGCCTGGACGGAGTCGTCGACGATGTTGAGCATCGTCCACGACGGGCGGCAGCCGGCCGCGTCGAGGAAGTGCTTGAGCACCACCTGACCGTGCTCCGAGTGCAGCACCTCCGGATGGAACTGCACGCCGTAGAGGCCGCGCTCGACGTGCTCGAAGGCGGCGACCGGGGTCTCCAGGGTCGAGGCGGTCACCTTGAAACCCTCGGGAGCGGCCGCGACGCTGTCGCCGTGGGACATCCAAACCGTCTGGTTGGCAGGCAATCCCGCGAAGATGACGCCCTCGTTGAGCACCTCCAGCGACGTGCCGCCGTATTCGGCGACGCCCGTGCGGGCGACCTCGCCGCCCAGCGCCTGGGCCATCGCCTGGAAGCCGTAGCAAATGCCGAACGTGGGTACGCCCGTGGCGAACAACCCGTGCGGCACGGGCGGCGCGCCCTCGGTGTAGACCGAGGAGGGCCCGCCGGACAGGATGATCGCCTTCGGCTTCTTCGCCATCATCTCCTCGACCGGCATCGTCGAGGGGACGATCTCGGAGTAGACGTGGCACTCGCGCACCCGCCTGGCGATCAGCTGCGCGTATTGCGCGCCGAAGTCGACCACCAGCACTGTGTCGAATTCAGACACCGAGAGAACCCCCCAAAGGCGAAATGCGGTGTACACAGTCTATCGACGCCTGGCCTGACACCGGCACTCGTGCTAACACAGAACGATGGATCTTGTCTGGCCGGCGACTGCGTGGGCGCTCTGGGTCGCCGCGCTGGCCGCCGCCTTCAAGTTGTCCAGCCGGGACAGCACGTCGGGGACGCCTGAGGCGCCCCCGCCCGTGATCGAGCTCTTACGCGGGATGCGGGCTCAGGACGTGTTCCATGCGGCGCTGTTCGACCTGGCCGGGCGCGGGTGGGCGACGATTGAGGGCGACCGCCTGTCGGCGGCCCAGCCAGGACAGGAGCCGTTGCTGCCGTACGAGCGGTGGGTGCTGGAACGGGTGACCGCACGCCTGGCAGGAGCCCAGAAGGCGCCGGTGATCACCCTCATGCCCGAAAGCGCCGAGCTGGAGGGCGGTTTCGTCCCCTTGGTCCGCCAGAGCGCCATCGACCTCGGTCTGGCTCGGCGGCGCTGGCCGACCATGATCGTGCCGGTGCTCCTGGCGGCCGGGCTCGTCATCCCCTGGTACGCCACCGTGTCCGCGGCCGGCCTGTCGTGGCCGGGGATGATCGCGACGATGGTGTCGTTGGTGGCGGGGCCGGGGCTGATCATGGCCGGGCGGGGGTTCCTGCCGACCGCGCGGGGCCGGGAGGTCGCCGGGCCGGGTCCTGCACCCCGGGAGGAGTGGATCTTCACGGGCAGCGGCTGGCAGGGCGAGCGGATCGAGCCCGCCGGCTCGTCAGGTCGCAGGCGGCAGGAGATCGCTGGGTACGTGGTCAAACGCTGGGTCGACGCCGAATCCTGGAAGTGCTACATCGCCGTTCACGACGGTCGTTCGGAGCAGGCCACAGCGTTCCAGGTCAAGCAGGGCCTCTATCAGGACGTGCTGCCGGGCGACTCCGTACGGCTGCTGGTCAAGCCCAGCGGCACGGTGGTGCGGGTGCTGGCCCACGAACGTCACTGGTGACCGGGGAGGTCGCCGGTGAGCAGGGTCTCGGTCTGCCGGCGTAACCGGGCGGCGTACTTGGGGTCGGTCAGCAGCAGGAACCGCTCCTCCCGGATGGCCTGCACGACCAGGTCCGCGACCTGGGACGGTTCGATGCCGCGCTCGGCGCCCCTGGCGACCGCAGCCAGGGAGTCCACCTCGTCCTGGGTCGGGGTGTTGACCAGGCCAGGAGGGCGTACGCGCGCCGGCTCCCCGATGCGGGTCCTGACCGCCCCGGGGCAGAGCGCGGTCACCCGCAGCTTGGCTCCCGTGGCGGCCAGGTCCTGGGCCAGCGCCTGGGAGGCGGCCAGCGCGGCGTGCTTGGTGACCGCGTACCCGCCCGCCCCCGGCGCCGCGAACAGCCCGGCCACCGACACCGTGTTCACGATGTGCCCCTCGGTGTCCTGCTCGATCATGCGTGGCACGAACGCGTGGATGCCGTGCAACACGCCCCACAGGTTCACGCCGAGCAGCCAGGCGAAGTCCTCCTCGCCGCGGGTCCACATGTGGCCGCCCTGGAAGACGCCGGCGTTGTTGCAGAGCACGTGTACGGCACCCAGCTCCCCGAAACACCGGTTGGCCAGATGCCGTACGGACGCCGCGTCGGACACGTCGGTCACCTGAGTGAGCACCTCGGCGTCCCCGGCCAGCGCGGCCGTCTCCGCGAGCCCGCCGGGATCGACGTCGGCGAGCATCAACGTCATGCCCTCGGCCGCGAACCTGACAGCCAGCGCCCGCCCGATGCCGCTGGCCGCGCCGGTCACCACGGCGACCTTCCCGGAGAGCTCGCGCACGGGGAAACCTCCCTACAGAATGTTCCCGATCAGGCCCAGGGGCGGCGAGCCCAGGTCGAGCAGCGCCTTGTGGAAGCGTTGCAGGCTGAAGCCCGCACCCCACTCCTTGCGCGCCTGCTCGCGCAGGTCGAGGATGAGCAGCTTGCCCCAGGTGTAACGCCCGTACGTCGGGTCGAACGACGCCCGCCTGGCCTCCGACAACGCCGCAGGGCCCGCCAGGTGCGTGTCGGACTCGAAGCGCCTGGCGCCGTCCTCGACCGTCATCTGCCCGGTGTGCACGCCGATCGCGCAGGCCAGCCGGGTGACCCGGATCAGGGCCTCCACCCAGACGCCGATCTCGAAGCGCGGGTCGTCGGCCTCGAAGCCCTCCTCGACGCACAACTCCTCGGCATAGTGCGCCCACCCCTCGACGAACGCCATCGACTGCAGCAGCCGCCGCACCTCCGACGGCGCCCGCCGCAACGCCCTGGCGTGCGAGAAATGTCCAGGAGCCACCTCGTGTACGTTGATCGCCGGCAACGTCGTACGGCTGAAGACCTCCAGCCATTCCTCCTGGTCCTGGGCAGGCCAGGACGGCTCGGGCGGCGTGATGTAGTACCAGGACGGGCCCTCGGGCTCGCCGGGCGAGTTCCACGCCATCATGGCCATCGCCCACCGGCGCGACTCCGGCGCCAGCCCGACCAGGCACTCACCGTCGTGGTAGGGCACGAGATCCTTCTCGCGGGTGAACGCGATGGCCTTCTCCGTGCCGATCCTGGCGGCCTCGATCACCCCGTCGGCGTCCGGATGATCCTTGACCAGCTCCCGTACCACCTCCAGCGGCGCCCTGCCCCGCTCCCCCAGCTTGGCGCAGGATTCGGCGAGCAGCGCCATCAGCCGGTCCCGCTCGGCGTCGGCCCGCTCCGCCAGCCTGCCCAGATCGACGGGCAGCCCCTCGGCCGTGCCCATCAGCCTGGCCAGCGCCGCGCCGCCGAGCGCCGCGTCGGGGTCGCCCTCGGCGGCGGCGCGCTCGATGTGGGCGACCAGCCGGCCGTGCGCCTCCAGCGCGGCCTCGTCCGTGATCCCGGCGGACAACCCCCTGACCGCGCCGACCAGGGATTTCGCGACGGGGGCCGCGACCTGGTCGAGCGAGTCGAGCGCGTCGCGTACGGCGTCGGGCCAGAGCGCGAGGTGGGCCGCCTTGGCCGCGGCGCGCTCCTCCTCGGGGCCGTAGTCGCGGTCGTAGCAGGCGAGGTCGAGGTTCGAGAGGTGGATCAGCGGGTTCTTGCGATGCAACTCCAGCTCGCCGAACTGGTTGCGCAGGCTCTCCTCGAACACCTGTAGGTGCTTCGCGTCATGCGCTTCCGCGGGCGGGATTCCCTCACCGAGCCGCGCCAGCCCGGCCCGTACGCCGTCGGGCGACAGGTCCTGGATCTGGCCGTCGTACTCGTGCCTGCCACCGCCCTCGCGCGCCTCGGCCACGGTCAGGTCGGTGATGGCCCGCAGCCTGGCGTCAAGTTCTGTCATGCCGCCGACGCTAGCGCACGGCTTTTCGGGGGGTTAATGACGCGCGTACCAGTCAACCGGAATGTGACAATGATCCACATGCCCCTCCAGATCACGACACTCGCGGAACGTCCGGAGTTCGCGGCGTCGTTGTGGGACATGGACCATACGTGGCACGAGTTCATGTTCAACGATCCGCTCGCCGACCTGTTCTACCCCTTCGCCACCACGACCTACTCCGAGTACGTGCTCGTGGCCGACGACGACGCGGATCCCGGTCGGCTGGTGGCGCGGGGCTGCATGATCCCGTTCCTCTCGAACGGCTCCGACCTGCCCGACGACGGCTGGGACGGGGCGATCCGGTCCGGCTGGCTGGCCCGCCAGCGGGGCACCCGGCCCGACGACATCTCCGCCCTGGAGATCAGCGTGCGCCGCGACCTGCAGGGCACGGGACTGTCCGCCCTGATGGTCGCGGCGATGCGCGACCACGCCACGCGCCTCGGCTACGCCAGGCTGGTGGCGCCGGTCCGGCCCAACGGCAAACACCTCGAACCACACACCCCCATGACCGAGTACGCCTTCAGGACCCGCTCCGACGGCCTGCCCCACGACGCCTGGCTACGGGTGCACGTGCGGGCCGGCGGGGAGATCGTCAAAGTGGCGCCGCGGTCGATGGTGGTCGCGGGCACGCTGGCGGAATGGCGGCGGTGGACGGACCTGCCGTTCGACCGCTCGGGGGCGATCGAGGTGACAGGTGCGCTCAGCCCGGTGCACTGCGACGTGGAGCACGACCACGCCGTCTACGTGGAGCCGAACGTCTGGGTCAACCACGCCTTGAGCTGAGCACTGGTGGCACGAGCAGCCGCTCAGAGGAGGCGCGCCCGCTCGCCGGGTCCCAGCAGGCGCAGCCGGTCGCCGTATCCGGCGAACGCCTTCTCCACCGTGTCCCTGCCCTGCGTGAAGTGCGCCCAGTGCTCGAAGTGCAGCGGCACCACGTACCGGGCTCCGAGGATCTCGGCGGCCGTGACGGCGTCGTCGCTGGGCAGCGTCAGATAACCGTCCACCAGCGGCGTCCTGGCCCCGCCCGCGAACAGCACCGCCACGTCCACGGGACCGACCCGCCCCGCCACGTGCGAGAGCAGCACGGCGTCAACCGCCACGACCGGTTATTCCGCGTGCTCTCTTCCATCCAGGGCCGCGACGACCTTCCGGACGCCATCAGCATCCGATATTGGCAGCTCAGCAAGGGTTTCGCCGGTAAAGGGGGCGATGATGCGCCGTGTCCTACCGGGGGATGCCAGAAGAATATTCCGCGCAACTACCCGCCGGTAATTTTTGCGGATGCGTGGCATAGGGCCAGAATCCCTTCATGGCATCCTTCGCTCCGCTACGACCCGGAGATCCACAGCGGCTGGGGGGCCTGGATATCCTCGGCCGGCTCGGCGAGGGCGGCCAGGGCGTCGTCTACCTCGCTCAAGGTCACAATGACACCCACGTGGCCATCAAGTGGCTGCGGCCGGACCTGTCGGGTGATCAGGTGAGCGTCGAGCGGTTCCTGCGGGAGGTCCAGGTGGCCCAGCAGGTGGCGCCGTTCTGCACCGCCGCCGTCCTGGGCACCGGAGTCGAGCTGGACCGGCCGTACATCATCAGCGAGTTCATCGAGGGGCCCTCGTTACACAGGGTCGTGCAGGAGGAGGGGCCGCGCACGGGGTCCGTCCTGCACCGGCTGGCCATCGGCACCGCCACCGCGCTGGCCGCCATCCACCAGGCCGGGATCGTGCACCGCGACTTCAAACCGGCCAATGTGATCATCGGGGCCGACGGGCCGCGAGTGATCGACTTCGGCATCGCGCGGGCGCTGAACGCCACCGCGACGATCAGCAGCATGGTCGTGGGGACGCCCGCGTACATGCCACCCGAGCAGATCATGGGCCACACCGTCGGACCGGCCGCCGACATGTTCGCCTGGGGCAGCGCGATGGTCTTCGCCGCCTCCGGCCGGGCGCCGTTCGGCAGCGACACGATGCCCGCGGTGATCAACCGGGTTCTCAACCAGCAGCCCGACCTGGGCACGCTGGAGGGGCAACTGCGTGACGTGGTGGCCGCCTGCCTGTCCAAGGACCCGGCGCAGCGGCCGACGGCCGAGCAGGTGATCATGCGCCTGCTGCAGCACCCCGCCCCCAACTCCGGCATCCTCGCGCAGGCCGCCGCCGAGGCCGCCCCCAGCCCGCCCTTCACGCCACCCTCGGGCCCGCCTTCCGGCCCTGTCCCCTATTCCGGTCCTGTCGCGCATTCCGGTCCTGTTCCGCATTCTGGGCCCGTTCCGCACACCGGCTCCGTCGCCCCGCATCCCCAGGCGCATTGGCAACCCCCGGCGCCGCCCTACGGGCAGGCCACATATCCCAGCACATACGGCCGGCCGCCGCAGAAGCGCAGCAAGGCCCCGTTGATCGCCGGCATCACGGTGGCGGTCGCGCTGCTGCTGCTCGCCGGCGTGGTCGTGATCATCCAGCTCGACAAGGCGTCGGTGGCGGGACCGTCCGAATCCCCGGCGCCCAGATCGACGAGCAGCACGAAACGACCCCCCAGCCCGTCCCCGACCCTGGCGGCCGTGCCGAAGACGGGCACCCAGAGGACGCTCCCCGGCCCCGGCGGGATGTCGGTCTACGAGAACCCGGCCGACGCGGTCGTCCTGACCTCCTACGAGATCTACGACAAGAAGAAGGACGACTGGATCGACTACGCCAGGGGATCGTTGCGCGGGACGTTCACGAAATACTCCGGCAACTGGGAGTCGATGGTCTCGCCCGACGGCCGCTACCTGGCGAGCAGGGGCCGCAGCTACAGCTCCGACGACTTCGACTTCATCGTCATCGCCGACAGGCAGTCCGGTGACCACACCACGATCAAGACCGTCAAGGAGCCGCTGATCAGCAGCATCAGGGGCTGGTCGAAGGACGGCTCGAAGATCCTGCTGAACATCGAGAAGAAGAGCGGCGACGACTGGATCTACCTGGGCTTCGTCCTCGTGGACGTGGCCACGAGGAAATCCACCACGGTCAACGTGTCCGACAGCTCCATCCGCCAGACGGCCTTCGGCTTCGACGGCGACGACGAGGGCGCGGTCAACGTCTACGGCGACGAGAAGAACAGGGGCCTGCGCTTCTTCGACGCCGAGGGCAAGGCCACGAGCTCCCTGCCGGGCATCGGCACGCTGTCCGCCGGCACGCAGGACATCTTCTCGCCCTCGGGCAAGTCGTTCGTCACCAACTGCCCCAACGGCGGCGACGGCGACCACTGCGTCTGGGACTCCGCCTCGGGCAAGCGCCTGCGCAAGTTCTACTCCGACTGTGACAAGGTCCTCGGCTTCTACGACGAAACCCATCTCTACTGCTGGGAACAGGACAACAACGCCAACGACGAGGTCCAGGTCATCGACTTCAACGGAAAGCTGCTGCGCAAGCTGCTGGAAGTGCCGGACGAGATCGACTTCAGCCCGGTGTTCACCATCAATCCGAACAAGGGCTCCTGAACCATCCGACCCGGGCAGCCGTCAATGAGGTCATGAAGACGCTGATCCGAACGGCTGTGACCGCCGCGGCACTCGCGACGGTCACAGCCGCCTGCACCTCTTCGACAGGAGGAACGGCGCCGCCCCCGAAGACCAACCTCGGTGCCGTCCGCCTGGTCGCCTACGACAGCTGCGACGACCTGCTGTCCGGCCTGCGCGAACACGCCGCCCAGAACGTCACCGCGTACGGCTTCGGCAACATCATGCCCTTCGCCGCCATCGAGGACTCCAGGTCGGCGCTCCCTCAGGCGAAGAGCATGGTGGACACCCCGGAGCACTCCACGACCAACGTGCACGAGGCCGGCGTGGACGAGCCTGACCTGGTCAAGACGGACGGCAACCGGGTCATCACGGTCACGGACGGCACCCTGCGGATCATCGACACCGCCACCAGGAAGATCACCGGCTCGCTCAAGCTGTCGGAAGGCGACCAGCGCGTCGTTGCCCCAGCCGACCTGCTGGTGTCCGGCGACCGGGCGCTGGTGCTCTTCCGCGACGGCGACATCATGTTCAAGTCCTCCGTCCCGCGCGGCGACACGAGATACGTCGTGGTCGACCTGGCCGGCCAGCCCAAGGTCCTGAGCACGATCAAGCCCCGGGGCACGTACGTGGACGCCAGGATGGTCGGCTCCACGGTCAGGCTCATCACCCGCAGCCAGCCGGACATCATGTTCCCGCAGCCCATGGATAACTTCTCGGAGACCGAGCAGCTCAAGGCCAACCAGGCCGCGGTACGCCAGGCCCCGGCCGGCGCCTGGCTGCCCGAGATCGAGATCACGGACGCGTCCGGGACCGTCAGGAAGGACGCGGTCAAGTGCGAGCGGGTCAGCCACCCCGCCGACTACACCGGCACCTCGCTGCTGACCGTGCACACCATCGACCTGGCGCAGGGCGTCACCGCGGCGGGCACCGACCCGATCAGCCTGGCGGCCGACGGCGACATCGTGTACGGCACCGGCACCAGCCTCTACGTGGCCAGCAACCCGCGCTGGTGGCTCCCGATCCGCCCGATCGACGACACGCCCTCCTCGGTGACCACGCCCTCTTCGGGCACCGCGGCCCCGGCCGAAGAGCCCACCCCCACGGACCCCACCGTCTCCCTTGAGCCCAGCCCGTCGACCACGGTGTCCGCGCCCCCAGAGCCCAGCCCTCGGCCGACCCCCACGATCCCGCCGGAGGAGACGGAGATCCACAGGTTCGACATCGCCTCGCCCGGCCCGCCCGCCTACGTGGCCTCGGGCAAGGTGCCGGGACGGCTGCTGAACCAGTACTCCCTCTCGGAGTACGAAGGCCACCTCCGCGTCGCCACCACCCTCAACTCCCAGGACGGCAGATCCAGCTCCAGTACCGTCCACGTCCTCAGGACCGACACCCTGGCCAAGGCGGGCGAAGTCGGCGGCCTCGGCGAGGGCGAGCGTATCTACTCGGTCAGGTTCATCGGCCCGGTCGGCTACTGCGTGACGTTCAAGCAGGTAGACCCCCTCTACACGCTGGACCTGCGCGACCCGGCGGCCCCCAAGGTGACCGGCGAGCTGAAGATCACCGGCTACTCGGCCTACCTGCATCCCGGCGCCGAGGGCAGGCTGATCGGCATCGGCCAGGAGGCCAGCGAGGAGGGCAGGACGCTCGGCACGCAGGTCTCGTTGTTCGACGTCAGCGACCCGGCCAGCCCGCGCAGGTTGTCGCAGTTGTTCCAGAAGGACTCGGGCTCCGGGGCCGAGTGGGACCCGCACGCGTTCCTGTACTGGCCCAAGACCGGCCTGTCGGTGATCCCGCTGACCCAGCAGACCGAGTCGGGCGCGCTCGTACTGAAGATCGACGACGCGGGCGTGACGAAACTCGGCATGATCAAGCATCCAACGCAGCGTCAGGAGAACGAGTACACGTACCAGCCGGGCATCGAACGTTCGATGGTGATCGGCAATGCGATCTGGACGGTCTCGTACGAAGGCATCCAGGTCAACGACGCCACCACCCTCGCCGAACAAGCCTGGATTCCCACCCGGTAATACCAATAGGCGTCCTTTCTATGGACACGCCCTCACAAATGGTGAAAAATCACCTGACAATGTGTTGTCGGGCCGGGCGGGTGCGTCATGCCTTTCGTGGGACGAGAGCGCGAGCTCCGTCAGCTCGCCGCCGCTCTCGCCCGCCCCCCGGTCGTCGTCCTGATCGAGGGCGAGGCGGGCGTCGGCAAGACCCGCCTGCTCCATGAGCTGACCGGCCACCCCATGTTGTCCGGCAGCTGCCACCCCATGCGCTTCCCGTACGGCCCGATCGTGGAAGCCCTGCGCGAAGCGCGCCCGACCGAGGAGCTCAACCCGGTCACCGGGGCGTTGCGCCCGCTGCTGCCGGAATGCGCCCACTTCCTCCCGCCGGCGCCACCCCCGCCGCAGAACGCCCAGGTCGAACGGCACCGCCTGTTCAGGGCGATCCTGTCGCTGCTCGACTCGCTGCGCCCCATCACGCTCGTCGTGGAGGACGTGCACTGGATCGACCAGGACACCAGGGAACTGCTCGCGTTCCTGGCCCGCTGCCTGCCGGAGTCGGTCAACCTCGTGCTCACCTACCGCGCGGAGGACCTGCGCCACCCGGTGGGCGAGCTGATCGCGCACCTGCCGCCGCACATCGACCACGCCGAGCTGGTCCTGGCGCCGCTCGACAGGGAGGAGACCGCGCTGCTGGCCAAGCACCTGCTACCGGGGTCGGCCGACCTCTGGCCGCTCACCGGCGGCCTGCCGCTGGCGATCGAGGAGCTGGCCCGCATGCTGGTCGAGGGCAGGGAGCCGGGCACGCCGACCGCGCTGCGTGACGCCGTACGGCTCAAACTGGACGCGCTGCCGCCCGCGGCGCGCAGGATCGTGCAGGCGGCGGCCATGCTGGAGCAGCCGGCCTGCGTGCGAACGCTGGCCACCGTCGCCGGCGTGCCACCCGAGCAGGGCGAGCGCGGGCTCGCCGAGGCGGTGCGGCGCGGCCTGCTGCGCGAGTGGACCCCCGGCACGTACGGCCTGCGCCAGCCTCTGACCAGGCAGGCGGTCCGCGAGTCGATCACCCCGATGGTCCGGCGCAGGCTGACCCGCAGGATCGAGGCCCCCAGCGAGCCCGTGGGGGTCCTGTCGCCAAGGGAGGAGCAGGTGATCGGGCTGGCCGCGGACGGGCTCACGAACAAGGAGATCGCCGAGAGCCTGTTCCTGTCGCGCCGCACGGTCGAAGTGCACGTGGCCAACGGCTTACGCAAGCTCGGGCTCACGTCGCGACGGCAACTCAATCGGACATGAGTAATCGCACCTAAGTAGTCGCAATACGTGTCGGATACGTATGGCGGCGAGCCTGATTCTGGCTCATGTTTTCAAGGGTCCGGACCTATTACTCCAGGCACCCAGAAAGGGCCCACGCTGTCATGCGAACACACACCCCCCTGCTCGCATTGCTCATCAGCGCGCTGGCGTTACTCACTGCGCCACTCCCGGTCTCCGCTACCGCAGCGCCGCAGGAGACGTACATCGTCCAGCTCAACCCCGCGCTCCGCGCGGCGCCTCGCGACTCGGCGCAGGACCAGGTCGGCAGGTACGGCGGCCAGCTCATCGGCGTCTACGAGCACGCGTTCAAGGGCTACACCGCCCGCCTGAGCGCGGCCGCCGCCGAGCAGCTCAGGCAGAGCCCGAACGTGCTCAGCGTCGAACCCGACGCCGTGGTCACCGCCTTCCCCCAGACGACGCCCACCGGCGTCCGGCGGATCTTCGGCCCGAACAACCCGAACCTGGACATCGACGGCATCGACGACGTGCGCATCAACGTGGACGTGGCCGTCGTCGACACCGGCGTGGACAACACCCACCCCGACCTGAACGTGGCCGCCCGCGCCAACTGCGTGACCGGCGTCTGCGTGAACAACACGGGCACCGACGACAACGGCCACGGCTCGCACGTCGCGGGCACGGTCGGCGCGCTCGACAACAACATCGGCCCGGTCGGGGTCGCGCCCGGCGCCCGCATCCACGGCGTCAAGGTGCTCAACGCGGCGGGCTCGGGCACCCTGTCCGCCATCGCCGCCGGCCTCAACTGGGTGGTGGCGCGCGCGTCCACCATCGAGGTGATCAACCTCAGCCTGGGCTGCAGCGGCTGCACGAGCAGCGCCATCAGCACCGCGATCACGAACGCCGTCAACGCCGGCATCGTGGTCGTCGTGGCCGCGGGCAACAGCCACGCGAACACCTCAACGTTCTTCCCCGCCAACCACCCCGACGTGGTCACCGTATCGGCGATCACCGACAACGACGGCCTGCCCGGCGGCGCCGGCGGCAGCACCCTGTCCTGCCGCAGCGAGACCGATCAGGACGACACCTCGGCGTTCTACTCCAACTTCGGCGCCACCGTCGAGATCGCCGCGCCGGGCACCTGCATCTACTCGACCTACATGGCCGGCGGCTACGCCACGATCAGCGGCACCTCGATGGCCAGCCCGCACGTGGCCGGCGCGGCGGGCATCCTGACCTCGGGCACCCGCAAGCCGACGACCAGGGCGGGCGCGCTGGCCGTACGCAGCACGCTGATCTCCACGGGCAACTTCAACTGGACCGACGACTCCGGCGACGGCGTCAAGGAGCCGCTGCTCGACGTGCACGACGCCACGCGGTACTAGCCGCCGGCGTAGTCAGCTCGGGCGGCCCGCGGATCCCGCAGCACCGCGGGCCGCCCCTGCTACGGCGCCTCGGCCAGCTCCCTGGCGATGTCCAGATGACCGGCGTGCCGCATGTACTCCTCCAGTACGTGGAACATGATCCAGCCCAGCGTCGGCGGCTCCATGGGCGGCCGGAACCGGCCGATCCGCGAGGCCACGTCGGACAACCGCGCCTTGGCCACGACCTGCCGGGACCTCTCGCACTGCGCCAGGTAGACGACCCTGATCTCCTCGAACGACTCCGTCGCGACCAGTCCGCCGTCCTCGTCGCGGTCGCCCCGCGGATCGTCCACCCGCTCGCCCGCGAAGTCCCAGACGAACCACCGCCGCTCCATGTAGGCCAGGTGCTTGAGCAGCGCCAGCGGCGTCCACCCGGACGGCACGCGGCTCACCCCGGGCGAAGGGAACCCGTCGAGCTTGCGCAGGATCTCCTCGCGGTAGTGGTCGAGGTACCCCTCCAGCAGCTCGCGGGGGTCGGACAACTGCCCTGACGGCTCGCTCATGAGTGCTCCGGCACGACGACGGGGACGATTTCCGGCGCGCCGAGCCTGATCGCGTCGGCCTCCTGGTCGGAGTCCTGCTCCTGGGAGCGGCGTTCGGCCTCCACACGCTTGGCGTAGTATTCGACCTCCCTCTTGACCTGCTCGCCGTCCCAGTCGAGCGTCTCGGCCAGCAGCTCGGCGGCCTCCTGCGCGACGGCCAGGCCGCGGTGGAAGGTCTCGATGGAGATGTGCGTACGCCGGGTCAGCACGTCGTTGAGATGCCTGGCGCCCTCATGGGTGGCGGCATAGACGATCTCGGCCCGCAGGTAGTCGTCGGCCCCCGACAGCGGCCTGGCCAGCGTCGGGTCGCGCTCGACCAGCTCCAGCACCTCGTCGATCAGCGAGCCGTAGCGCTGGAGGAGATGCTCGATCCTGGCCACGTGCAGCCCGGAGGTCTGGGCGAGCCGGTACCTGGTGTTCCACAACGCCTGGTAGCCCTCGGCCCCGACGAGCGGGATGCTGTCGGTGCACGAGCGCGGCACCCGCTGGTCGAGCCCGTGCGCCACGGCGTCCACGGCATCCTCGGCCATGACCCGATAAGTCGTATATTTCCCCCCGGCGATCATCACCAGGCCCGGCACCGGATGGGCCACCACGTGCTCCCTGGACAACTTGGACGTCTCGTCCGACTCGCCCGACAGCAGCGGCCGCAGCCCCGCGTAGACGCCTTCGACGTCGTCGCGGGTCAGGGGCACCGACAGGACGGCGTTGACGTGGTCGAGCAGGTAGTCGATGTCGATCCGGGAGGCGGCGGGGTGGCTCTTGTCGAGCGTCCACTCGGTGTCGGTGGTGCCGATGATCCAGTGCCGGCCCCACGGGATCACGAAGAGCACCGACTTCTCCGTACGCAGGATGATCCCGGTCAGCGAGTGGATCCGGTCCCTGGGCACGACCAGGTGGATGCCCTTGGAGGCGCGTACGTGGATCTGGCCGCGGCCGCCGACCAGTTCCTGGATGTCGTCGGTCCAGACGCCGGTGGCGTTCACGACCTGCCGGGCGCGTACCTCGAACTGGTGGCCGTTCTCCAGGTCGCGCACGCGCACGCCGGTGACCCGCTCCCCCTCCCGCAGGAACCCCACCACCTGCGCCCTCGGCGCGACGCGGGCGCCGTAGGTGGCCGCGGTGCGCAGCATGGTCATCACGTAGCGCGCGTCGTCCACCTGCGCGTCCCAGTATTGGATGGCGCCTGTGAACGCGGCCTTCTTCAGCGCGGGAGCCAGCCGCAGCGCTCGCGACCTGGACAGGTGCCGGTGCCCCGGCACGCCCCTGGTGACGCCGGACGCGTAGCCCAGCGTGTCGTAGAGCGCCACGCCGGCGCCGACGTAGGGACGTTCCCACCCGTAGTGGGTCATCGGGAACAGGAACGGCACCGGCCTGACGAGGTGCGGCGCGATCCGCCGCAGCAGCAGCGCCCGCTCCCGCAACGCCTCGCGTACCAGCTCGAAGTTGAGCTGCTCCAGGTAGCGCAGGCCGCCGTGGATGAGCTTGGACGAGCGCGAGGAGGTGCCGGAGGCGAAGTCCCTGGCCTCGACCAGGCCCACGTCGAGCCCGCGCGTCGCGGCGTCGAGCGCGATCCCCGCCCCGACGACGCCGCCGCCGACCACGACCACGTCGAGCTCCTGCGCGGCCATGCGCTCCAACGCCTCGGCCCGCTCCGCGGGCCCGAGCCGGGCCACGCCCCTTCCCGACGCCATGACTCCCCCTGGGATCGCCTGCGATGCATACCTACCCTCGCGCGCCTCGGCCTATAACGACCCAGGCCCGTACGACCTTGACCCCGCGACCGTGATCCGGTCGGATCAGGCACGTACGACCTTGACCCCCGCGTCCGTGAGCTGGTTGGCGAGGGAGTCGGACAACTGGGCGTCGGTGACGAGCGTGTCGATCTGGTTGATCGGGCAGATGCGGGAGAAGGCCCGCTTGCCCACCTTCGAGGAGTCGGCCACCACCACGACCTGGGCGGCGCGGCTGATCAGCAGGTGGTTGACGCTGGCCTCGCCCTCGTGGTGGGCCGACGCGCCCAGCTCGACGTCCAGCGCGTCCACCCCGAGGAACGCCACGTCCAGCGTCACCTGCTCCAGCACCCCGCTCGCCAGCGGCCCGATCAGCTCGTACGACTGCTGCCTGGCCACCCCGCCGGTCACCACGATCTTGACGTGCTGGCGGACGGTGAGCTCGGCGGCGATGTTGAGCGCGTTCGTGACGATCGTGAAGCCGCTCTCCAGCGTGGACTGCGTGGCGAGGACGCGGGCGAGCTCCGAGGTGGTGGTGCCGCCGTTGAGCCCCACCACGGCGCCAGGCGTGACCAGCTCGGCCGCCGCGGCCGCGATCCGGTGCTTCTCGCCGGCGTGCCTGGCGGTCTTGTACCGCAGCGGCAGGTCGTAACTCACGCTCTGCGCGACCGCGCCCCCCCGCGTGCGCATGAGCATCTGCTGCTGGGCGAGCTGGTCGAAGTCCCGCCGGATCGTCGCGGTGGAGACGTCGAGCGCCTGAGCGGCCTCCTCCACCGACAACCTGCCCTCCTGGGCCAGCAGCTCGAGGATGGCGTTCCAGCGGTCGTAGCGGGACACGAAGGCCTCCCTGGGGGATGCGGTCGAGAGGCAAGCGTGGCACAACCCGGCAGGCCAGAGCCAACAGTGTTCATTGCTGCACTCTCCTGGTATAAAAACAGCAGAAACAATCAATCACGGGAGGCAAGTGGTGACCACCCACACCGAGGCCGAGATCGCGTCCCAGCCGGACTGCTGGCGCCGCGCCGTCGCGAACGTTCCCGCCGACGCGCTGCCGCGCCGGGGCGAGCGGGTCGCCGTCGTCGGCTGCGGTACGTCGTGGTTCATCGCGATGGCGTACGCGGCGCTGCGGGAGCGGGCCGGGCACGGCGAGACCGACGCCTTCGCCGCCTCCGAGGCCCCGATCGGGCGTTCGTACGACCGCGTGCTCGCGCTCAGCCGCTCCGGCACCACGACCGAGGTGCTGGAGCTGCTGGCCAGGACGACCACGAGGACCACGGCCATCACCGCCGACCCCGACACGCCGATCATGTCGGCCGCCGACGAGGTCATCGTGCTCGACTACGCCGACGAGCGGTCGGTCGTGCAGACCAGGTTCGCCACCACGCAGCTGGCCATGTTGCGCGCGGGGCTCGGCGAGGACCTCACCCAGGCGATCGACGACGCCGAGCAGGCCGTGGCCGCGCCGCTCCCCGGCAAGCTGGTCGACGCCGAGCAGTTCAGCTTCCTCGGCACCGGCTGGTCGGTCGGCCTGGCCCAGGAGGCCGCGCTGAAGATGCGTGAGGCGTCGCGTTCGTGGACGGAGGCGTACCCGGCGATGGAATACCGGCACGGCCCGATCAGCATCGCCGCTCCAGGGCGCGTCACATGGATGCTCGGCGCCGCGCCCGACGGCCTGCGGGCGCAGGTCGAGGAGATCGGCGGCACGTTCTTCGAGAGCGGGCTCGACCCGATGGCCGAGCTGATCCGGGCCCAGCGGGTGGCCGTCGCCAGGGCCTTCGCCCGCGCGCTGAACCCCGACGAGCCCATGCACCTCACGCGATCTGTGATCCTTTCTTCATGAGCCTTACTCTTGCCGACGCCAGGATCGTGACTCCCGAGGGAGTTCACGAGGGGTGGCTGACCATCGAAGACGGCCGCATCACGCATGTCGGCCACGGATCCGCCCCAGGGTCGGGCCTGAGCCTGGGCGGGCGGCACGTCGTGCCGGGGTTCGTGGACATCCACAACCACGGCGGCGCGGGCGGCTCCTTCCCGACCGGCGAGCAGGACCAGGCACGTGACGCGGTGGCACTGCACCGGCGGCACGGCACCACGACGACGATGGCCAGCCTGGTCACCGCCTCGATCGACGAGCTGACCAGGGCCGCGTCGGCGCTGGCCGAGTTGTGCGAGGAAGGGTTGCTGGCCGGGATCCACTTCGAGGGCCCGTACATCTCCAAGGCCCGCTGCGGCGCGCATAACCCGACGCTGTTGCGCGAGCCGTCGCCGCAGGAGTTCGCGGGACTGATGAAGGCCGGGCGCGGGCATGTGCGGATGGTGACCATCGCGACCGAGTTGCCCGGCGCGCTCGACACGATCCGGCTGGCCGCGGCGGAGGGCGTGATCGCGGCCCTGGGGCACAGCGACGCCGACTACGACCAGACACTGGCGGGCATCGAGGCGGGCGGGAGCGTGGCCACGCACCTCTACAACGCGATGCCGCCGCTGGGGCACCGCGCTCCCGGGCCGGTGGTGGCGCTGCTTGAGGACGAGCGGGTTACGGTCGAGCTGATCAACGACGGCGTGCACGTGCATCCGGCCATGTTGCGGCTGGCGTACGAGGTGGCGGGGCCCGGCCGGACCACGTTGATCACGGACGCGATGGCGGCCACCGGCCTGGGCGACGGCGACTACGTGCTTGGCTCCATGCGGGTGCGGGTGGACGACGGCGTGGCCAGGCTAGTCGAGGGCGGCTCCATCGCGGGTGCCACGCTGACCATGGACGTGGCGTTCCGGCGCAGCGTCCAGGAGGTGGGCATGTCGTTGCCCGACGCGGTCCAGGTGGCCTCGCTGACGCCCGCCCGGGTGCTCGGCCTGGCCGATCGCATTGGCTCGATCGCCGTCGGCAAGGCGGCCGACCTGGTGGTGTTGTCCGACTCGCTGGAGGTGGCCGGGGTGATGAAGGACGGCGTCTGGATCACGGAGCCCCGATGATCCTCACGGTGACGCTCAACGCCGCCCTCGACGTGACGTACCAGGTGCCCGGCGTGGACTGGGACGGGGTCAACCGGGTCAGCGCGGTGCACAGGCGCGCCGGTGGCAAGGGCGTCAACGTGGCCCGCGTACTCGCCGCGCTCGGGCAGGACGTGCTGGTCAGCGGGCTGGCAGGCGGGCCCACCGGGCGGGCGATCGAGGCGGATCTGCGGGCGGCGGGGCTGCCGAGCGCGCTGACCGGCATCGCCGCCGACTCCCGCACGACACTGACGGTCTCGGAGACGACCGTCCGGCGCACCGCGTTGTTCAACGAGCCGGGCCCTGAGGTCACGCCCGTCGAGCTCCGACATTTCGTGACAACGTATGAAGCCCTGCTGGCAACGGCGCAGGCGGTGGTGATCTCGGGTAGCCTGCCGCGCGGCGTGCCCGCCGACACCTACGCCACCCTGGCCGCCATCGCCGCGGACCAGGGCGTTCCGGCCATCGTGGACGCCGACGGCGACCCGCTGCGCCACGCCCCCAAGGGCCGTCCCACGGTCGTCAAGCCCAACGCGGAGGAGCTGGCCAGAGCCGTGCCGGGCGGTACCCCGGCCGCGGGCGCGCAGGCGTTGCGCAGCCAGGGCGCGGAGTCCGTGGTGGTGTCCATGGGCGCCGAAGGGCTGCTGGCGGTCACCGGGGAGGGAACATTCGCGGCGCGGATGCCGTACACAGTCCTGGGCAACCCCACCGGGGCGGGCGACTCCCTCGTCGCAGGGCTGGCACTCGGCCTGGTGGAGCCGGCGCCGTGGCCGGACCGGCTCAGACGGGCCGCGGCGCTCGGCGCCGCGGCCGTGGCCGCGCCGGTGGCCGGTGAGTTCGACCCAGACGTGTACGCCGACATACACCCCCAGATCATCATCACGTAAGGAGCACTTCATGCCCCTCGCCGCCATCGGCGACATCGTCCGCAGCTCGCCCGCAGGGGTTGGCGCGTTCAACGTGATCCAGCTCGAACACGCCACCGCCATCGTGACCGGCGCCGAGGCCCTGGGCCTGCCGGTCGTGCTGCAGATCAGCGAGAACTGCGTGCGGTACCACGGCGCGCTGGAGCCCGTCGCGCTGGCCGCGCTCGCGGTCGCCAGGCGAGCCGAGGTGCCGGTCGCGGTCCACCTGGACCACGCCACCGGCCGCGCGCTCGTGGAGGAGGCGGTGGAGCTGGGGCTGGGCTCGGTGATGTACGACGCCTCGGCACTGCCCGACGAGGAGAACGTACGCGCCACGGCCGAGGTGGCGGCCTGGTGCCACGAGCGCGGGGTGTGGGTGGAGGCCGAGCTGGGCGAGGTCGGGGGCAAGGACGGCGTGCACGCGCCCGGTGCCCGCACCAAGCCGCACGAGGCGGTCGACTACGTGGCCAGGACCGGCGTGGACGCGCTGGCCGTGGCCGTGGGCACCTCGCACGCGATGACCACCAAGGACGCGGTGCTGGACCTGGAGCTCATCGCCGAGTTGCGGACCGCGGTGCCGGTGCCGCTGGTGCTGCACGGCTCGTCGGGGGTGCCCGACGACGTGCTGCGCGAGGCCGTACGGCACGGCATGAAGAAGATCAACATCGCGACCCACCTGAACAAGGCGTTCACCGGCGCCGTACGCGACTACCTGATCCACGACGAGCGCGTGGTCGACTCCCGCAAATACCTCAAAGCCGGCCGGGACGCGGTGGCCAGAGAGGTCACGCACCTGCTCGGCGTCCTCACGGGCTGAGCTCCTTGCGCATCATCACGGCGGAGCGGCCCTTGACTCCCTGACGGCCGGTCTCGACATAGCCGAGGGATTCGTACAGGGCGATGTTCGAGGCCATCTTGACGTTCGTGTAGAGGCGCAGGGCGGGCAGTCCCAGCCTGCGCGCCTCCTCCTCGGCGTAGGCCATCAGCCCGCGCCCGAGGCCCCTGCCGTGGCGCTCGGGGTCTACGGCGACGTTCTCCACCAGCAGGACGCCGTCCTCGGGGACGAGCACGATCAGCCCGTCGAGGTCATCGGTGACGTGCACCAGACCCGCGCCGACGAGCGCGCCGTAGTCGGCCTCCATCGGCACCGGCCGCATGCCGACGACCTCGATCCACGGCGAGTAGGCGTCGTGCACGAGCCGCTCGACGGCGGCCTGATCCTCGGGGCAGGCCAGTCTCATGCGCCCAATGTTGTCAGGACCCGTTCGACCTGCCGCTGGAAGGTGCCCGGCGGGTTGCGCGGGTGCTCGTGCGACAGCAGGAACAGCCAGATGAGCGCCTGCACCTTGCGGCATTCGCGCATCCGCCGCTCCTCCTGCGGATTCAGCTCGAACCGGTGCGCGATCTCCACCTCGCCGTCCACCCACATGGACACGTGCTCGGCCAGCTCGGCCAGCTCGAACGCCAGGTCGCTGCGCCCGGAGTCCTCGAAGTCGACGATGCGGACGCGAGTGCCGTCCCACAGGAAGTTGGCCAGGTTGCCGTCGCCGGCCCCGAACACCGGCGTGACCCCCGACTCGCCCGGCGACCACCTCTCCAGCCAGCGCAGGCCCTCCTTCACGGCCCGGTCCGCCGCCGGATCTCTCGGCTCCCAGGCCGCGCTCCGCCGCCTGACCCAGTCGACGACCGCCTCGCGCTGCCACGGGCGTACCGGGACGATCTGGAGCACGTCGGGCGGCACCGCCGTGTGCAACTCGGTGAGTGCCTCGACCAGAGCCGACACGTGCACGGCCTGCGTGAACAGCCCGCGTAGCGGCACCCCGTCGATCCTGGACATCGTCACCACGCCGTCCTCGTAGCCGATCGGCTCGGGGGCCAGGCCGGGGGCGTGCTCGGCCAGCAGGTGCAGCGCGCGCCATTCGCGCTCGGCCGCGCCCGGCTTGCTGTCGATGTACCGCTTGATCACGACGTCGCCGGCGAAGGCCAGCTCATGCGTGTGCCGTAGATCGGCCATACCCGCATGCTAGGGCAAAAGGCGTTCGACAGCGCTGGTCACGAGCGTGTGGATCTCCTTCTCGCCGAACAGGCCGGGCAACGTGAGCCGCTCGACGATCAGCCAGTTCATCTAGTCGTGCCCCGCCCGCCGCCGCAGGAAGTCCCGCTCCACCTCGTTGCCCGCCCGCGCGATCGCAGCCACGTACGCCTGCGCCGCCTCGGACTCGCGCCCAACCCGCCGCAGCAGATCGGCCCGTACGGCATGGAACAGGTAGTAGTCATCAGGCCCCTCGAGCAGCCCCAACGCCACCTCGGGCCCGTCCACCTCGGCCACCGCCGCTGCCCGGTGCACCGCCACGACAGGGCTGGGATCGAACGCCAGCAGCAGGTCGTAGAGCTGCACGATCTGCCCCCAATCCGTGTCCCCCACGGTCGCCGCGTCGCTGTGGACGGCATTGATGGCCGCCTGGATCTGGTAGGGGCCAGGCTGATCCCGGCGCAGGCACCGCCGTACGATGCCCTGCCCCTCCTCGATGAGCCCCCGGTCCCACAACCCCCGATCCTGTTCGCCCAGCAACACCAGCTCACCGCTCCGAGCCGTCCGTGCGGGACGCCGCGCCTCGATGAGCAACATCAGCGCCAGCAACCCCATGACCTCGGGCTCGTCAGGCATCAGCGTGGCCAGCACGCGCCCGAGCCTGATCGCCTCGGCGCAGAGATCCTCCCGGACGAGCCGATCGCCCGAGCTGGCCGTGTACCCCTCGTTGAAGATCAGATAAACCACGGCCAGCACCGCCCGCAGCCGATCGGGCAGGTCGTCCTCCTCCGGAATCCGGTACGGGATCCCCGCGTCCCGGATCTTGTTCTTGGCCCGCACCAGCCGCTGGGCCATGGTGGGTTCGGGCACCAGGAACGCGCGAGCGATCTCCGCCGTGGTCAGCCCACCGAGCAACCGCAAAGTAAGTGCAACCCGCACATTGGTGGCCAGTGCGGGGTGACAACAGGTGAAAATCAACCGCAACCGATCGTCACGCACGGGTCCCTCCTCAGGAGGTTCGTCCGCGGCCTGCAACAGCGCGGCCTGCGCGTGTTTGCCGGGCCGCGCCGACTCCCTGCGCAGCCGGTCGATCGCCCGGTTGCGCGCGGTCGTGATGATCCACCCGGCCGGGCTCGGCGGCACCCCGGCGGCCGGCCACTGCCGCACCGCCACGGCAAACGCCTCCTGCACCGCCTCCTCAGCGAGGTCGATGTCCCCGAAGATACGCACCAGCACGGCGACCGCCCGCCCGTACTCCTCGCGGAACACCCGCTCCACCCCGGAAACGGCTGACATGTCCCCTCCCGCTGGAAGCGCCGAAACCCGACATGTCACCAGCGCGTGACACGACCCGGCTCAGGAACCGCCCGCCGCCGGTCAGCCGCGGGCGCTGCGCTCCATGTCCTCGACCGCGTTCTTGGCCGTGAGCAGGGAGGCCCCGGTCGCCTTCCGGTAGATCTTGATGGCCAGAATGGTCTTCCCGTCCCGCAACGCCCGGTAGAAGTCCGGCGGCAGGGCCGGCCCGTTGGCATCGGCGGCGACCAGCTCGGGATCGACGCCGAGATGCCGCTGCAGAAAGGCGACCTGCTCCTC
Source organism: Nonomuraea marmarensis (assembly GCF_043197025.1). Classification (NCBI taxonomy): domain Bacteria; kingdom Bacillati; phylum Actinomycetota; class Actinomycetes; order Streptosporangiales; family Streptosporangiaceae; genus Nonomuraea; species Nonomuraea marmarensis. The sequence continues at coordinate 65,776 of NZ_JBICRM010000019.1, read as the reverse complement.
AAGCCGGGCAACTCTATCCTCAAGGGATTCCATGCCCGGAACCCTACTGCGGGTGCTCACCGCTGGATCGGCGCGACCACGACCTCGACGCGCTGGAACTCCTTGATGTCCGAATAACCGGTCGAAGCCATGGTCCGCTTCAGCGCGCCCATCAGGTTCATCGAGCCGTCCGCCACGCTCGACGGCCCGTGCAGGATCTGCTCCAGCGTCCCCACCGTCCCGAACTCGACCCGCCGTCCCCGCGGCAGATCCGGGTGGTGCGCCTCCGACCCCCAGTGGAAGCCGTGCCCGGGCGCCTCGGCCGCCCGGGCCAGCGGCGACCCCACCATCACGGCGTCGGCCCCGCACGCGATCGCCTTGGCGATGTCTCCCGACGTGCCCATGCCGCCGTCCGCGATCACATGCACGTAGCGCCCGCCCGACTCGTCCATGTAGTCCCGCCGCGCCGCCGCCACGTCCGAGATCGCCGTGGCCATCGGCACGGCCACCCCCAGTACGTTGCGCGTCGTGTGCGAGGCCCCGCCGCCGAAGCCGACCAGCACACCGGCCGCACCGGTGCGCATCAGGTGCAGGGCGGCCGTATACGTGGCACACCCGCCCACGATGACCGGTACGTCCAGCTCGTAGATGAACTGCTTGAGGTTGAGCGGCTCGGCCCGCCCCGACACGTGCTCGGCGGAAACCGTCGTGCCGCGGATGACGAAGATGTCCACACCCGCGTCGATCACGGTCTTGTGGTACTGCACGGTACGCTGCGGCGACAACCGCACGGCCGTGGTCACCCCGGAGGCCCGGATCTCCTCGATCCTGCGGCCGATCAGCTCCTCCTGGATCGGTGCCGCGTAGATCTCCTGGAGCCGCCTGGTGGCCGCCGCCGAGTCGAGGGCCGCGCACTCCTCCAGCAGCGGCGACGGGTCCTCGTACCGGGTCCAGAGCCCTTCGAGGTCGAGCGGCGCCAGCCCGCCGAGCCGGCCGATCTCGATCGCGGTGGCGGGGGAGACCACGCTGTCCATGGGAGCGACGACCACGGGCAGCTCGAACCGGTAGGCGTCGATCTGCCAGGCGATCGAGACCTCTTCCGGGTCACGGGTGCGCCGCGAGGGCACCAGGCCGATCTCGTCCAGCGAGTACGCCCGCCGCCCGCTCTTCCCCCGGCCGATCTCCACCTGCTGAGTCATGGACTTACCTTCTGTGATAGTTCGGAGCTTCCACGGTCATCTGGATGTCGTGGGGATGGCTCTCCTTGAGACCCGCCGCCGTGATCGGCATGAGCTCGCAGTCGGTGTGCATCTGGGTGATCGTGCGGCAGCCGGCGTACCACATGCCCTGCCGCAACCCGCCGATGAGCTGGTGCGCGACGGCCGCGACCGGCCCGCGGTAGGGCACCTGACCCTCGATGCCCTCGGGGATGTACTTGTCCTCGCCGCCGACGTCCGCCTGGGCGTAGCGGTCCTTGCTGAAAGAGGTGCCGCCGCGCTCGCGATTGCGTACGGCGCCGAGCGACCCCATCCCCCGGTACGACTTGAACTGCTTGCCGTTGATGAAGATCAGCTCACCGGGCGACTCCTCGCACCCGGCGAGCAACGAGCCCAGCATGACCGTGTCCGCACCGGCCGCGATGGCCTTGACGATGTCCCCGGAATACTGCAGCCCGCCGTCCCCGATGACCGGCACACCGGCGGGCGCACACGCTTGGGAAGCCTCGTAAATGGCCGTGACCTGCGGCGCCCCGACCCCGGCCACCACCCGGGTGGTGCAGATGGACCCCGGCCCCACGCCCACCTTGACCGCGTCCGCCCCGGCGTCGACCAGCATCTGCGCCCCGGCCCTGGTCGCGATGTTGCCGCCGATGACCTCGACCTTGCTGTTGGCCTTGACCTTCGCGATCATCTCGGCCAGCCCCCTGGAGTGCCCGTGGGCCACGTCCACGACCACCACGTCGACCCCGGCCTCGATCAGCGCCTTGGCCCTGACCTCGGCGTCGCCGCCGACGCCCACGGCCGCCCCCACGACCAGACGGCCGTCGGCGTCTTTGGTGGACAGGGGATACTGCTCGCTCTTGGTGAAGTCCTTGACCGTGATCAGCCCGCGCAACCGGCCGTCGGAGTCGACCAGCGGCAGCTTCTCGATCTTGTTCGCCCTGAGCAGGGCGAACGCGTCGTCGCGCGACACCCCCACCGGCGCGGTGACCAGCGGCATCTTGGTCATGACCGCGCGCACGGGCCGCGACTGGTCGGTCTCGAACCGCATATCACGATTTGTCACGATCCCAAGCAGTGTGCCCGACATGTCCGTCACAGGCACACCCGAGATCCGGTACGTCGCGCACAACCGCTCGACGTCGGCCAGCGTGTCGTCCGGGCTGCAGGTCACCGGATTGGTGACCATCCCGGCCTCGGACCGCTTGACCAGGTCAACCTGCTGGGCCTGCTCCTCGACCGACAGGTTGCGATGCAGGATGCCGATGCCGCCCTGCCGCGCCATGGCGACCGCCATGCGGGCCTCGGTAACGGTGTCCATGGCCGCGGAGACCAGCGGGATGGATAGCGTGATGCCCCGGGACAGGCGCGACCTGGTGTCGGCCTCCCCCGGCTGGAGGTCTGAATATCCGGGCACCAGCAGCACATCATCGAAGGTCAGACCCGTCTCGGTGAACTTGGACATGCCGCGGCCCCTCCTGCCTCTGCACTGATTCAGCCAAGTCTAGGGCCTGCCTCCAAAACGCGTTTCACGGCCTCACTCCGTGAGGCGGGCTCGGTCGCCAGACGCCGCCGCCGGATGCCGGGAGCACGATGACCCCCACGGCCCGTCGTACTCCCGGCATCGAAAGAGCCGGAGGATGGGACGGTCGGTGATCCGTCCCATCCTCCGGCCACCGGCACCCGGGCGAGGCGGCGCATCGCGCCACCGAACCCCCCTCCGCGTCCTGATGGCTAAGCGCTTCCGCGCCCTTCAGGATGCCGACGCTAGGTAAAGACTGCGTTACTCAACGGAACAACGCAATGTGAAAACGTGCAATTGCACGAAGTTGCACGTCCCATCCGGCGAGTCATCGGAACGAGCGGACACAAGCGTAATGCGGAGTTATCCTCGCGGCACGCCCGTGTCCCCCCAACGGAGCCGCCCCTAATGCGCAACGACCCCACAACCGTGTCCGATCCCTTCGAGACGCTGGGCCTCGACCCTGCCCAGACCGCGCTCTACTCGGCGATCCTGCGTCTGCACAGAGCCACCCGCACCGATCTCGCGCAGGCCATGGACGGACCCGTCGAGAAGATCGCCCGCCAGCTCGACGACCTGGTCAAGCTGGGGGTGGTGGACGAGCAGTCCGGGGAATACCTGGCCAGGCACCCCGCCGCGGCGCTCGGCCGGCTGATCGCCGAGCGGCTCGACCGGCTGGCCGAGGAGAGCCGCATGATCGACTCCGCGCTCGGCTCGATCCGCGGCCTGATCCGCGACTACGACGCCGGGCGTGACTACCAGAGCGGCCATTTCACGGTGGAGATGGTGAGCGGGGCGGACGTGCTGTACGAGAGCGTGGTGGGCATCGCCGTACAGTCCCCGCCAATGGCATTACTCACCGGCATTCCCGACGAGCGCACCATGACCGACTTTGCCCGGAAATTTGCGGATCCATGGATTGATGCGCAGAAACGAGACCTCCTCACGGTCCAAGCGATCATCCCAGTCACCACCCTCCTGTTGCCGGGCGTCCGCGACATGCTCACCCGCCTGCTCGAAACCGGCGGCAAAGTACGCACGCTGGACCGGGTGCCGAGCTGGTTCATGACCGCGGGCTCCGAGGTCGCCGGCCTACCCGCGCTGTGGGGCGGCAACCTGCCCGACCACGCGTACAACTTCTATCTCGTACGCACCCCGATCGTCGTGGGCGTGCTCCGCGCGCTCTTCAACGAGCTGTGGGGCAGAGCCGTACCCCTGCCATGGAGCCGCGGGGGCGACGGGATGGTGCAGGTGCTGCGCCTGGCGGCACAGGGCATGTGCGACGACTCGATAGCCCGCCAGCTGGGCGTCTCGGTCAGGACGGTCCGGGCCAGATTCGCGGACGCCATAGCCCAACTGGGCGCCCAATCACGCTTCCACGCGGGGGTGGAGGCGACCAGACGCGGATGGCTGAGCTAACGGCTCGCAGACCCGGAACCTGGCACCCCGTCAGCCCCTACTGCCCCTGCACCGGAACGTCCCCACCAGCGGGACGACGCCACTGATCCGCCACAAGCTCGCGGACGGCTGAGCCTGCAACCTGCGGATGGCTGATCCGTCATGCGGCGGATGGCTGAGCCAATACCCACCGCTCGAGCCGCTTCGGTCATATGGTGGGAAGGTGCTGGAAGACGTCCCCCGCGACCCGTTCGCGGACGACCCGAACGACCCTTCCTCGGCGATGGACGCGCTCGACGACGCCGAGCCACTCACCGCGGCCGAGCGCGACGAGGCCATCACCGACCTCGCCGACGTCGAGGTCTTTCGCTCCCTGCTCGAACCGCAGGGCGTGCTCGGCCTCGTGCTCGACTGCCCGGAATGCGGCGAGCAGCACTTCTTCGACTGGGAGCTGCTGCGCGGCAACCTACGACAGATGATCGAGAAAGGCCAGCCGCAGGTCCACGAGCCGGCCTTTCACCCGGACCCGGCCGACTATGTCAGCTGGGAGTACGCCAGAGGCTATGTCGATGGCGTCATCGACACGGAGGAACGCCGCTGACCGACATCATCCAGCAGCACGGCCAGCAACCGCACCGCTGGATCGCCTGAGTCAGGCACCTCTCCACGACCGAGCGCGTCGAGCAGCGCATCGGTCTCGTCCTCTGGCGTCAAGCCGACTCCAGCTCGGCCATCTGCCGCAACCTGGCCAGCGCCCGATGCTGAGCGACGCGGACCGCACCTGGTGACATACCGAGTACATTACCGGTCTCCTCAGCCGACAGCCCCGACACCACCCGCATCAGCAGCAACTCCCTCTGATTCTCGGGCAGCCTGGCCAGCAACCTGCGCGCGTACTCGACCTCGATGTAGCGGACCACCGTCTCCTCTGGCCCGGGCCCGTCGTCCGGCCCATCGGGCAGATCCTGAGTAGGTACGGCCGAACGCACGGAACTCCGCAGCGCATCGGCCACTTTGTGCGAGGCGATCCCGAACACGAAGGAGGCGAAGGGCCGCCCCATGTCCCGGTATCGCGGCAGCGCGGACAGGACCGCGATGCACACCTCCTGGGCTACGTCATCGGCAATGTGATATTGCCCTGAAACCCTGCCCAGCCTGGCACGGCAATACCGCACCACCATCGGACGCAACTCACCTAGCAAGGATTCGATCGCACTGCGATCTCCCTGCACGGCGAGGCTTGTCAGTTCCCTAAGGTCGGAGTCATCCGTCCGTGCCGGAAGTCTCGACGCGAGCCTTACCCCAATTTTGGCGTCGGCGACGCTTCCCTCGCTCACGTTAGGCATGATGCCCGCACTGATCGGGCCTGTCGTCATGGCGAACGGCTACGGATTGGTCACATTGAAGCGACGATAACAAACAGTAATCGAACGACCACACTAAGCCTTAACTACTGACATAATATTTCATCCGATAACCCGCAATGCACGACAATTGTCAGACCATAGACGCTTATCACCCACTCCCGGTTTACTCCAATAACCCACCTTCTCCCCCACTTTCCCCCAAACCGCCAGGAGCTCCAGACGGGATCCCGGCGGACAAGCGAGGGCCCGCCCGTCAACGGGAATCCGATCGTTCATCGTGTACGTCGAGCAGATCCAGATACCCCTGAACGGCCTCCCACAGGTGATGCTCCGGATACCGGCCGAGCCCGCGATGCTCCCGACGCCACTGGCGGTCCCAGTACGAGCCGTGTACAGCGCGCAAGTGGTCCAGGGCCGTCTGGAGCTCACCGGCGACCTGGGCCCGCTCCTCCTCAGCATCAGGCGTCACCCGGCGCAGCAGGTTGAAGCGACGCCCGGCCAGCGCATCGAGCACGGCTTTCTCGGGCCCACCCAGTGACCAGAACCGGACCGGGCTACGGATGAGGTGGTTCCCCACCGGATCCTGGAAGGAGCGCCACCAGTAGGCGATTCCACCTTTGTCCAGCCGCAGGAAGTCGACCAGCCACGCGGTGCCCGGCGGATGAGACCCCCAAGCCACCTTCTCCGGCGGCAGGTTCAGCACGAAGACGACCTCGATGTGATCAATGGGATCGGCTCCGTCCAGCAGGTCGCCGAAGACGTACGCCTCGCGCAGGAACGGCTCTTCCGTCGGTACGCGTTTGGTCTGCTCACACGCCTCGGCGAGCATCCGCAACCGCTCCGCCGCCCGCCCGTATCGCATCCTCCACCGCCTCCTCACACTCGATTCCGGTACGGCACCACAAAACCCGCACGGCCCGCACCCCCTCCGAAGGGGTGCGGGCCGTGGCGAGAGGGACGGGGACCGGTCAGTGGCCGTGGCCGTGACCGTGACCCTGGCCGTTGGCCGGGGCCTCCTCCTCGGGCTTGTCCACCACGAGCACCTCGGTGGTGAGCAGCATGCCCGCGATCGAAGCCGCGTTCTGCACGGCCGACCGCGTGACCTTCACCGGGTCGATGACACCCTGGTCGATCAGGTTGCCGTATTCGCCGGTGGCCGCGTTGAGGCCCTCGCCGGGCGACAGCTCGGCGATCTTGTGCGTCACCACGTAGCCCTCGAGGCCGGCGTTCTCGGCGATCCAGCGGGCCGGCTCCACCAGGGCGCGGCGTACGACGCCGACACCCGTGGCCTCGTCGCCCGTCAGGCCGAGGTCGTCGAGGTCCTTGGAGACGTGGATCAGCGCGGAGCCACCGCCGGAGACGATGCCCTCCTCGATGGCGGCGCGCGTCGCGGAGATCGCGTCCTCCAGGCGGTGCTTCTTCTCCTTCAGCTCCACCTCGGTGGCGGCGCCGACACGCAGCACGCACACACCGCCGGCGAGCTTGGCCAGCCGCTCCTGCAGCTTCTCGCGGTCCCAGTCGGAGTCGGACTGCTCGATGGCAATCTTGATCTCCTTGACGCGGTCCTCGATGGCCTGCGCGTCGCCGGCGCCGTCGACAATGGTCGTGGCGTCCTTGGTGACGACGACGCGGCGGGCCTGGCCGAGCACCTCGAGGCCGACGTGCTCGAGCTTGAGGCCGACCTCCTCGCTGACGACCTGGCCGCCGGTGAGGATGGCCATGTCCTGCAGCATCGCCTTGCGGCGGTCGCCGAAGCCGGGGGCTTTGACGCCCACGGAGGTGAACGTGCCGCGGATCTTGTTGGTGACCAGGACGGCCAGGGCCTCGCCCTCGACGTCCTCGGCGACCACGAGCAGCGGCTTCTTCGTCTGGGCGATCTGCTCCAGCAGCGGCAGGAAGTCCGCGATGGAGGCGATCTTGCTCTGGGTGAGCAGGATGTAGGCGTCCTCGAGGACGGACTCCATCCGCTCGGGGTCGGTCACCATGTAGGCCGACAGGTAGCCCTTGTCGAACTGCATGCCCTCGGTGAACTCGAGCTCCATGCCCATGGCGTTGGACTCTTCGACGGTGAGGACACCGTCCTTGCCCACCTTGTCGAACGCCTCGGCGATCAGGTCGCCGATCTGCGCGTCCTGAGCGGAGATCGTCGCGACGTTGGCGATCTCCTTCTTGTCCTCGACCGGGCGGGCGCTGGCGAGCAGCTTGTCGCTGATCACCTTGGCGGCCTTGTCGATGCCGCGCTTGAGCGACAGCGGCGACGCGCCGGCGGCCACGTTGCGCAGGCCCTCGCGGACCATGGCCTGGGCCAGGACGGTCGCGGTGGTGGTGCCGTCGCCCGCGATGTCGTTGGTCTTGGTGGCAACTTCCTTGGCGAGCTGGGCGCCGAGGTTTTCGTAGCGCTCCTCCAGCTCGATCTCACGAGCGATGGTCACACCATCGTTCGTGATCGTCGGAGCACCGAACTTCTTGTCGATGACGACGTTGCGGCCACGCGGGCCGAGGGTAACCTTCACGGCGTCCGCGAGGGCGTTCACACCACGCTCAAGAGCGCGGCGGGCGTCCTCGTTGAACTCCAGGATCTTCGCCATTGCTGAATGTCCTCTCCTAGCGTCGAAAGCCCCGGCCGCCCTCACAAGCGCCCGGGGCTCGACACATCCGGCTTACTTCTCGATGATCGCGAGAACATCGCGGGCGGAGAGCACGAGGTACTCCTCGCCGCCGTACTTGACCTCGGTGCCGCCGTACTTGCTGTAGAGGACGATGTCGCCCTCCGAGACGTCGAGCGGAATCCGCTTGTCGCCGTCCTCGTCCCAGTTGCCAGGGCCCACCGCGAGGACCTTGCCCTCTTGCGGCTTCTCCTTGGCGGTGTCCGGGATGACCAGGCCGGAAGCGGTGGTCTGCTCGGCCTCTAGCGGCTGAACCACAATGCGGTCGCCGAGCGGCTTAACGGGAACCTTGGTGGCGGTCGTCACGATCGGACCTCCCCTTCAGATTTGTTTGATCTAGAAGAGGCGACCAGCTGGGCCTGCCGTCGCGGGTGTCAGACCTGCCTCGTCGCACGTTGGCACTCTCAAGGGGAGAGTGCCAACAGGAAACATATGCAAGAGGGGCTTGACAGTCAACACGAACGCGTCTGCTGAGAGCGATCAGACCCAGGGACCTTCCCCTAGACACCTACCACTTGACCTCTCATGGCGCGTCGGTACGAGCGCTCCCGCAGGGCGATAACGTCGTGTGATGTGGACCTCGACGCCTTCACCGCACTGCTGACCCCGCTCGGGCAGCGAGCGCTCGCCGAGGCCCAGGAGCTGACCGCCGCCGACCCGGTCGCCGCCGCCACGAAACTCCGCAAGACGTACGACGCCGCGCTCACCTCCGCCGCCCTCACCCAGGCCGGGCTCAGGGAACGGGCCAGGGCCAAGTTCGGCGAGGACGCCGGGCGGATGTACTTCACGCCGCACGGCCTGGAGCAGGCCACCCGGACCGAGGTGGCCGAGCACCGCGCCCGCCGCATCATCGCCGCGTCCCCGGCGGACGGGCCGAGGGTGGTGGATGCCTGTTGCGGCATCGGTGGCGACTTCCTCGCGCTGGCCCGGGCCGGCTGCACCGTGACAGCCGTGGACACCGACCCACTGACCGTGGCCGTGGCCAGGGCCAACGCCGAGGCGCTCGGGCTGGGGACCAGGATCACGGTGACCGTGGGGGACGCGGCGAGCATCAGGCCCGAAGAGTACGACGTCCTGTTCGCCGACCCGGCCCGGCGTACGAGCAGGGGCAGGACGTTCGACCCCATGGCCTACTCACCGCCGTGGCCCGTGGTGCTGGACCTGCTCTCCGGGGCCCGCAGGGCGTGCCTCAAGGTCGCCCCCGGCATCCCGTACGAGTTCATCCCCGAAGGCGCCGAGACCGAATGGGTCTCGTTCAAGGGCGAGGTCAAGGAAGCGACCCTCTGGAACTGGCCGAAGACCGACCAGAAGGCCGACCAGGAGGGCGGCCGGAGCGGCGGGCAGGAGGGCGGTGGGAGGCGGGCCACGCTGCTGCCGGGCGGGCACACCCTGACGGCCACCGGAGCCCAGGCCCCCGTCGGCCCCGTCGGGCGCTACCTCTTCGAGCCGGACGGCGCCGCGATCCGCGCGCACCTCGTCGGCGAGGTGGCCGAAATGGTCGACGGCCGCCTGCCCGACCCGATGATCGCCTACATCACCGGCGATGACCCGATAGAAACCCCATGGGCCGCGAGATACGAAATAGCGGAAGTCCTGCCGTTCTCGCTAAAAAGGCTCCGGGCCGAACTCCGAAGGCGGCAAATCGGTAATGTCACCATCAAGAAGCGCGGCTCCGCCATCGACATCGAACGCCTGCGCACCGACCTCCGACTAAACGGCGACAAGTCTGCAGTAATCATCTTGACCCGGATTATCGATAAACCATCGGTACTCATCTGCAACACGCCCCCACCAGCCTGAACGCCACCGAAACCGGTCATTGAGCGGCTAAGCGCGATCTTTCAATTCACCCCTGACGGACCTTGATCGAGAGGCTAAGGTGGGCGGGCGGGAGTTCTTCCCCCTAATGCGGTTAACCGCGTTCTCGCTCTTTCATCTGCAAACCGGACCTACCCCACCGCTGCGCGGCAGACCGTCGGCGAGCGAAGGAGCTTTCGGTGGACAATTCCAACCACACCACCCTTCTTCAGGCAGGCGCCCATACCGCCGTCTCCGAGCGAATGCGAGATCTGCTCAACCGCGCCGCCCAAGACCACGTGTACGAGCAGCGCACGCAGGGAGCCGTGCTCGACGAGATCCGCCAGCGGCTCGAAGGCATGGAGTGGCTGCTGCGCGAGGTCCGCGAACGCGAGCTCGGCGGCCTCAGCGGCACCCTGGAGGCGGTCAGCGGGCGGCTGGACGACATCACCGCCAAGCCGCCGATGTGGGCGGAGGGGCTGGCACAGCACGTGGAGGCCGTACGCGACCATGTGGACGCCGTCGGGGAGCGGGTGGGCAACGTGGACGCCCGCGTGGCGCCGGTCTCCGAGTTGCCGAGTCTCTGGGCCGACCTCGGCACCGTGGGCGAGAGCGTGGACGAAGCGCTCAACCGGCTGCAGTCCGTACTCGACACCACTGATGGCATCACCAGGGGGATGTCGGACTTCGCCACCAAGCTGGCCAGTCTCAACTCCAGCATGGAGGCCGCCGCCGGCCGCTTCACCAGGCTCGACAAGTCAATGTCGGAGCTGACCGCCCGCACCGACCGCGTGGAGATCGTGGTCAGCGAGGTGTCGGAGGGCGTCGCCGGCACGGCCGAGCAGGTGGCCATCAAGATGGACGCCGCCGAGCAACGGCTCACCGCCCGCCTCGACGAGACCGACCAAGGTCTCACCGTACGGCTGGAGCAGACCGACCAGAGCCTCAACGCACGCCTGGAAGAGACTGACCAGCGAATCACTGCCCGGCTGCACGAAACCGACAAAGGGCTCACCGCCCGGCTGGACGAGACCGACCAGCGCCTGGCCAGGAGCCTCCTCGAGGCGGACGACCGGCTCGTCACCCGGCTCAAGGAGGCCGACGATCAGGTCGCGGCCCGCCTGGCCGACGTCGAGCAACGCCTCACGACCAGGCTGGACGAGACCGACCAGCACCTCGCCGTGCAACTCGGCGAGAGCGAGCAGCGCCTGACGGCCAGGCTCAGCGGCGTGGACGCCCGGCTCGACCGGGCCGAGGGCAAGCTCACGGGCCTGGACAGCAGGCTGACCGGCTTCGACAGCCGTCTGGAGTCCGCCGACGAGTGCCTGGCCGACATCGACACCAGGCTCGACGGCATCGACGGCAGGGTGGGCGGCGTCGACAAGCGGCTCACGTCCATGGACAGCCAGCTCGGCGCGGTCAACAAGCGGCTGGGCACCGTGGACGGCCACCTCGGGCGCCACGACGACCGCTTCGACGCGCTCGACGTACGCGTCGATGCCCGCTTCACCACGCTCGACGAGCGCTTGGCGACCACCGACCAGCACCTCAGCGAGGGCGCCACCCGCAACGAGGGCCGCTTCAACAAGCTCGACACCCAGATGGACGCCATCGACGAGCGGCTGGTCGAGGCCGAGGAGCACCTGAGCGGCCGCTTCGACTCCGTGGACACCCGCTTCAACGGCCTCGAAACCCACATGAACGGCCTGGCCACCCGCGCCGAGCAGGCCGGTGAGCACCTTGAGGCCGTGGACGACCGCATCGAGGCCGTCGGCCAGCGGGTGGGCCAGCTCCCCGCCGCCCTGGCCATCCCCGAGCGGGTCGGCGAGCTGATCCGGTCGCAGGCCGGCGACCAGGCCGAGCGCCTCACCGCCGCCGCCGACGCCCTCACCGAGCTCGTACGTTCCCGCCCCGACCGCGACGAGCTGGCCGACACGGTCACCGGCATCGTCCACCCCGCGACCAACGACCTGACCAAGCGCCTCGGCGCCCTGGAGGAGACCATGCTGGCCCTGGCCGAGGCCCTCCTGCGCCCGTCCAGGGCCAAGGACTGACCGCTCGGACGGTGCAGCAGGCGCCGTTGCGGCGGCCTGCCACGTGCGGGTCAGCGGGCGTCGCCCTGGAGGCGCTGTGCCACGTGCGGCGGTTGGCGTGACCTTGGCTCCGCCGTACAAGATGGGGTTTTAGGGACGTCCGCGCGGCTCAGACGTGCACCGTGGTGATCGGCAGCGAGGAGTCGGCCGGGATCTCCAGCGTCGACGGCGTGATGCCGGCCGCCACCAGGTCGGAGCCCAGGGCGGCGACCATGGCGCCGTTGTCGGTGCACAACCCGGGACGCGGCACCCGCAGGCGTACGCCGGCCGCGTCGCACCGCTCCTGGGCCAGCGCGCGCAGCCGGGAGTTGGCCGCCACGCCGCCGCCGATCAGCAGGTCGCCCACGTCGTATCGCTTGCACGCCTGCAGTGCCTTGCGGGTCAGCACGTCGACCACGGCCTCCTGGAAGGAGGCGGCCACGTCGGGCACGTGGATGGTCTGCCCCGACGCCTCCCGGGCCTCGACCCAGCGCGCCACGGCCGTCTTGAGCCCGGAGAAGGAGAAGTCCAGCGTGCCGTCGTCGACCTTGCCCCTGGGGAACGCGATCGCCGTGCCCGAGCCGTCGCGAGCCGCCCGGTCGATGTGCGGCCCGCCGGGGAACGGCAGCCCCAGCACCCGCGCCACCTTGTCGAACGCCTCGCCGGCCGCGTCGTCGACCGTGGACCCGAGCGAGATCACGTCCGCGGCCACGTCGGGCACCAGCAGCAGCGACGAGTGGCCGCCCGACACCAGCATGGCGACGCAGGGCTTCGGCAGCGGCCCGTGTTCCAGCTGGTCGACGGCGACGTGGGCGGCCAGGTGGTTGACGCCGTAGAGGGGCACGCCGAGGCCGAGCGCGTAGGACTTGGCGGCGGCCACGCCGACCAGCAGCGCCCCGGCCAGCCCCGGGCCCGCGGTGACGGCGATGGCGTCGATGTCGGAGAACTTCAGCCCGGCCTCGGCCAGCGCGGCCTCCACGGTCGGCGTCATGGCCTCCAGGTGCGCCCGCGAGGCCACCTCGGGCACCACGCCACCGAACCTGGCGTGCTCGTCCATGCTGGAGGCGATCGTGTCGGCCAGCAGCGTGTGGCCCCTGACGATGCCGATGCCGGTCTCGTCGCAGGACGTCTCGATCCCCAGGACCAGGGGTTCGTCAGTCATCGAGCTTCCTTCTCATCATGATCGCGTCGGTGCCGTCGTCGTAGTAGCGGCGGCGGGTACCGATGTCCTCGAACCCGAAATGCCGGTAAACCGTCTGCGCCCGCGGGTTGTCCGCGCGTACTTCCAGGAAGATCTCCCGAGCGCCCCTGCGGCGCGCCTCGGCCAGCAGCTCGGTCAGCATCGCGCTGCCGATGCCCGTGCCCTGGTGCTTGTCCAGCACCGCGATGGTCTGCACGTCGGCCTGGTCGGCCGCGGCGGCGAGCCCCGCGTACGCGACGATCACGTCGTCCACCAGGGCCACCACGTAGTGCCGCGAGCGTGGCATCTCGGACAGCTCGCCGCGCATCATGCCCTCGCTCCACGCGTCGAGCGGGAACGTGGCCCGCTCGATCACCATGACCGCCGGCAGATCCGCCTCGGTCATCTGCCTCAGCTTCACGCCGTCACCCTCTTGGGCGCGCCCGGCACCACGGCGTCGGGTCTGCGCAGGTAGATCGGGCGCGGCGGGTCGAGCGGCGTGCCCTCGGCGAGCCGCTCGGCCGCCAGGGCGCCCAGAGCCCCCGCGAACGGGTACGGCGGCACGTCACCCCGGTGTCCCAATATTTCGGGATAAAGAGCGGCACCGGCCCCCACGACCGGCAACCCCTCGATCGGCACCTCGGCCGGCCGGTCCACGAACGGCCCGTCGAGCCGGGTGCGCATGTCCGCGTATCGCGCCCAGAACACCTCTTTGCGCCGCGCGTCGGTCGCCACCAGGAACGGCTCGCCGAGCCCGCTGCCGTAGGCGACCGCGTCGAGCGTGCACACGCCGTAGGCGGGCACTCCGAGCGTGGTGGCGAGCCCCTGCGCGGTCATCAGCCCCACGCGCAACCCGGTGTACGGCCCGGGGCCGCTGCCCGCCACGATGGCCGTCACGTCGCGCAACACCGCGCCCGCCTCGCTCAGCACGAGCTCGATGGTGGGCACGAGCAGCTCGCCGTGGCGCCGGGCGTCGATCGTCGTCGACTCGGCGAGCACCCGCTCCCCGTCGTGCAGCGCGGCGGTGACGGCGGGCGTCGCGGTATCAAAGGCCAGGACCAGCACGACTGCTTAGCCTACCCGCCGGACAGGTCACACCCAGCCGGTACGCTGCTTCAGCCAGTCGAGCGCGACCACGCCCTGAGCCCGCTGGAACGCGCGCACCGTGGGCAGCCCCGGCGGGTCCGGCAGGCGGCCGTGCCGCACGAGATAGCCGGTCAACGCGGCGACCACCGCGGTCACGGCGGGATCGGGGTCGGTGAACAGCTCGTACGGCCGCGGCCCGCCCTGCATCCCGACCGACGGCAACATGCCCACCAGATCGACCCAGGGAGCGCCGACGCAGGCCCACGGCCAGTCCACCACGTAGACGCGGTCGCCGGTGAGCAGGATGTTGTCGGCCCGCAGGTCGGCATGGACCAGGCTGTCGCCCACCGCCGCCGCGGCCCAGCCGGACTCCAGTTCGGCCAGCTCCTTGAGGTGCCGCACCGCCCACGGGTCGAGCCCGTCGGTGTCCTCCTCCAGCAGCTCGCGCCAGCCGCGGAACGCCTGGCCGAGGGCCTCGCCGATCGGCGGCGCGTCGATCGGGGAAGGGGTGAGCGCGGCCGACATCCGTTCGATGGCGCCGAGCACCCGGTCGAGCTCGTCGCGCCGCCACGGCATCTCGGGATGCCGGCCCTCGATGTCCTCGAAGACCAGCGCCACCCAGCCCTCCATCTCCAACCCGGTCAGCAGCCGGGGAGCGGGCACCGACTCCGGCAGGGCCGCGGCGATCTCGAGCTCGGCCCGGTAGATGCGCACGGAGTCGGGATTCGGCTCGGGGCCGACGGCCTTGACGAAGGCGCGCCGGCCGCCTTCGGTGCGCAACCGGACCGCGGCCGCCGGGGAGAAGCCGCCGGGCTGGGTGTTCGCCTCGACGACGGGCCCGCCGAGGAACTCCTCCACCGCCTCGCGCACCAGCGGATGGACCTCCTGCCAGGGCACGCGGGCGCCGGACGCGGGCGGGTTGGTGTCTACGCTCATGCCTCCATCGTCCCGCCGGACGCAATGCGTTTTTCAGGCCTTGGAGGCGTACACGATGATGTTGTCCAGGTATTCGCCCTTGGCGTAGTCGAACTTGCCCCCGCAGGTCACCAGCTTGAGGCCGTCTTCGACGTACACGCGCCTGGCCGGGAAGCTGTCCTTGTGCACCTGTTCGATGGAGTCCACCTTGAACCGCACGACCTTGCCGTCGCTGCGTTCGACCTCGACGGTCTCGCCCTTGCGTAGCTGCCTGAGCTTGTAGAACACGGCGGGGGCCGTCTTGGTGTCCACGTGGCCGATGATCACCGAGGCGCCCTTCTCGCCGGGGACGGCGCTGCCGGAGAACCAGCCGGCGACCTTCGGCTTCTCATAAGGGGGCAGCTCGACGTCGCCGTTCTTCGCCAGGCCGAGCTTCATCAGCGGGGCCTCGACGTCGATCGAGGGGATGTCGATGCTCTGGGGCACGACGACTGCGGCTGGGGCGGTGGTGCCGGTCTGCATGCTCCTGCCGAACGCGACCAGCAGCAGGCCCGTGACGGCACCCGCGAGCACCACCCGTCCTGGGCGGGCCATGTCCTACGACCGGCGACGCTTGATCGCCACGCCGATGCCCGCGGCCAGCGCCAGCCCGATCAGCGCGGCCGCCGGACCCATCGGGATCGAGGACTCGTCGCTGGCGTCCTGCGCGTACGTGCCGCCGCCGCCCGCCCTGGGCGCCCTGGTCGGCACGCCGGTAGGCTGCGCCTCGGCCGCGACGACCCTGAGCGTGGCCTGGCCCATGTCGTTGGTGCCGTCGCACTTGACGTCGACGCGGTACGAGCCGCGCCGGACCGTTCCCGAGACCCGCGCCTCGCCGCGTACCCAGGGTGAGCCGGCGGCCGGGGTGCTGGTCGGAGTGGGGGTGATCGACGCCGCGGGGACCTGGTTGAGCGGGACGCCGTTGACGAACGCCTTGGACTCGGCCGTGCCGGTGTGCGCGGGACCGCCGCTCGGAACCGGGCAGTTGGCCAGGACCCACACGCTGGACATCTCGCCTGCCGTGACGCGGTCGGGGTTGAGCTCGACCTTGATCGCGGGCCTGGTGGCGGTCGGCTGCGCGCTGCCGGTGACGGTGCCCGTGGGAGAGCTGGTGGGGGAGGTCGTGCCGCTGGCGGTGGGTGTCGGTGTCTGTGTCGGCGTGGTTTCCGCCGAGGCTGTGCAGCCGGTCAGACCGACCATGACGATGGCTCCCGCGTACGCGACTCGCCTGACCCTGAGCACCGGCCGCACCCCACTTTGCCGTCTTGCACCAAGCATCCACCAAAATTGGGGATGTCGCCCCTCCTGATACCCAGAAATTCTGGGCGAATCCCAAGCCAACGATCATGATTTACGTCTTTGGCCGGGTACGTCAAGGGTGCCAGCATTGCCGGTAATTGAGCTGGATTTTAGCCTTCTAGCGGATCAGACGGCGTGTCGGCCCAGCGCTGACCGACGCCGCGCAGGGTCACGACGCGGGCCTCGTCGCCGGCCTCGCGATCGATGTGGATCTCCAGCCGGTCGTCGGCCAGCCCCTCGACCAGCCCCTCGCCCCACTCGACGACGGTGACGGACTCCTCCAGCGAGGCGTCCAGGTCGAGGTCGTCCACCTCCAGGCCGCCGCCGAGCCGGTAGGCGTCGACGTGTACGAGCGGTGGGCCCTGGTGCAACGAAGGGTGCACTCTGGCGATCACGAACGTGGGCGAGGTGATCGGGCCGCGTACTTTGAGGCCTTCGGCGATGCCCTGCACGAGCGTCGTCTTGCCCGCGCCGAGCGGGCCCGACAGGACGAGCAGGTCACCTGGGCGCAGGCGCGCGGCCAAGCGCGCTCCATAGGCGCGCGTGTCCTCGGCGGTCGCCAGCCTCACTCCAGCTCCACCCGCTTGACCAGGTCGCGCAGCGCGTCGTTGACGATGCCGGGACGCTCCAGCTGGATCAGGTGCGAGGTGTCGGGCACCTCGGTCAGCTGCGCCTTGGGCAGCGCCGCGGCGATGGCCCTGCTGTGGTCGGGCGGGGTCAGCCAGTCGCGGTCGCCCACCAGGATGGCGGTGGGCACGGGGTCGAGCACGTGCAGCGCGGAGAGCTTGTCGTGGTTCATCAGCGCCGGGTAGAAGTCGGCGAACACCTCGGTCGGCGTCTCCCTGATCATCGACTCGGCGAAGTCGACCACGGTCGGGCTGATGTTCTTGGAGTCGCCGAAGCCCATGAGGCGGGTGATCAGGAAGGCGATGTCGCTGCCCACGTGGCGGGTCCTGTCGACCAGCGCGCCCCGCTTGCCGAGCATGGAGACCGTGGAGGGCGCGACCTTGTGCACAGCCCTGGACAACATCGCGGGCAGGCCCAGCGTGAGCTCGGCCAGCTTGCCCGCCGAGGTCGAGATGAGCGCCACCGCGCGGATCTTGTCGCCGAACAGCTCGGGGTGGCGGTCGGCCAGCGCCATGATCGTCATGCCGCCCATGGAGTGGCCGACCAGCACGCAGGGGCCGGGCACGAACCGCTCGATCACCTCCGCCAGGTCATCGCCCAGCCGGTCGATCGTGCTGTCGTCGGCGCCCGCGCGCTGCGATCGCCCGTGGGAGCGCTGGTCCCACAACACCATGCGGTAGTTTTCCCGCAGGTCCTTGCGCTGGTAGTGCCAGGACTCCAGGTTGAGGCAGTAGCCGTGACAGAACACGATGGTCAGCGGCGCGCCGTGCTCATGGTCGCGACCGCTTCGGGGCTCGTTGGCATCGCTGCTCTCGCTCTCTCCCCCCGAGCTCCTTCGCTCCTCGGGGCCGTCGATCTCGATGTGCAGCGCCTTGCCGTCGGAGGTGACGAGCGTGCGCTCCCTGCCCCGCAACTCGCCGAACGGCTCGCTCGCCTCGGCGTCGGGGCGCAGCCTGATCCGGCCTACCGCATAGCGCTTGGCCAGCGCCGCCGCGGCGACACCGGCGGAAGCCGCACCGACGAGCGCGCCGGCGATCCCTACCCTGCGCCGTGTTGTCGTCGTCATGTCCCCGATCCTTCTCCGCTCATGGCCGCCGCGAAGTGCCCTTCGTCATCGCTCGTAGACCCGTGGCACGCGCGAGCCGATCCTGGTCACGATCTCATGCGTGATCGTGCCGAGAGTATCCGCCCACTCCTGAGCGGTCGGCTCGCCCCCGTCACCCGGCCCGAACAGCACGACCTCGTCGCCTGCCGACAGCGGGTCATCGTCCATGTCGATCATGAACTGGTCCATGCACACCCGGCCGACGATCACCCTGCGCCGCCCGCCCGCCAGCACCTCGGCCTGCCCGCCCGCGTGCCTGAGTATGCCGTCCGCGTAGCCCAGCGGGACGAGCCCGAGTGTGGTCTCACGGTCGGTGATGTAGAGGTGGGCGTAGGAGACCCCGGAGCCCTCGGGGACCCGCTTGACCAGACCGGCCTGGGCCACCAGCGTCATCGCCTGCCTGAGGCCGAAGTCGCCCAGCTCGGGGATCGGGCTCAGGCCGTACATCGCGATGCCCGGCCTGACCAGGTCGTAGCGGGCGTCGGGGAGGCTCACGATGGCGGCGGAGTTGGAGATGTGCCTGATCACGTGGGACCCGGCGGCGCCTGCCTGCTCGGCCAGCTTCAGCGCCGCCTCGAACGCCTCCAGCTGCCGCCCGATCGACGGATGGCCCGGGATGTCGGCGCAGGCGAAGTGGGACCAGAGCCCGACGATGTCGATGACGCCCTCGGCCCGCAACTCCAGCGCCCTGGCCAGCAGCGCCGGCCAGGCGGCCAGCGGGCAGCCGCCCCTGCTCATGCCGGTGTCGGCCTCCAGGTGCAGCTTCGCGGTGATCCCGGTGCGCCTGGCGGCGCCGGCGATCTCGTCCAGCAGCCGCTCGTCGGAGGCCGACAACTCGATGTCGTTTTCGAGCGCCTCGTCGAGCGGCTCGCCCGCGGTGATGAGCCAGGACAGGATCGGCGCGGTCACGCCGCCCTCGCGCAGCGCGAGCGCCTCCCTGACGAACGCGGTGCCCAGCCGGCTCGCCCCTCCCTCCAGCGCGGCCTCGGAGCACGGCACCAGGCCGTGCCCGTAGGCGTCGGCCTTGACTGCGCCCATCAGCTCGGCGCCGCCCGCCCGCTCCTTGAGCAGAGCCACGTTGTGCCTGATCGCGGCCAGGTCGACTCGGGCCTGCGCGGGGGTGGCCATCGGGGAGTACATCCCTCTAGTGTGGCAGGTCACGCGCGTGATCGAGCGTGATTTTCACCGCATGCGGACAGGACGACGGATACTTTCGCCACCCCGCCCGCCCCGCCTGCCGCCCCAGGTCACATGATGCCCGGCCGGTCACAACCGTCCGGCGCGATCCGGCTTACGCGCTCTCGCCGGTTACGGCGCGGATGGCCGCCGGGACGGCCGAGGCCACGTCCGCGGCCACCAGCGGCGCGCCCGCGGCGGCCAGCCGCCCGGCGAGCCCGTGCACGTAGGCCGCGCACGAGGCGGCGTCGTAGCAGCTCAGCCCCGCCGCGAGCAGCGCCCCTGCGACGCCCGACAACACGTCGCCGGTGCCGCCGGTGGCCAGCCAGGGCGTGCCGGTGACGTTGACCCGCACCGGCCTGGAGTCCTGCGCCACGACCGTGGTCGAGCCCTTGAGCAGCACGGTCACGCCCAGCTCCGCCGCCGCCCTGCGGGCGTGCTCCAGCCTGGCCGCCTCGATGTCGTCGCGGTCGGCCCTGATCAGCCGCGCCAGCTCCCCGGCGTGCGGCGTGATCAGCACAGGCGCGGTACGCCGCAGCAACCCGCGGTCCTTGGCCACCAGCGTCAGCCCGTCGGCGTCGATCAGCACGGGAACGTCGGAGCCGAGCACCCTGGCCGCCAGCTCGTGCGCCCAGTCCCCGGTGCCGAGCCCAGGCCCGAGCACCCATGCCTGCACCCGCCCGACGCCGTCGAGGGAGGGCCGTTCCAGCTCGGTGACCACCGCCTCCGGCCAGTGCGCCCGCACCTGCGCGACCGGCGCGTCCGGCCCGACGTACCGCACCATGCCCGCCCCGGCCCGCAACGCACCCCCCACGGCCAGCACGGCGGCTCCGGTGAACAGATCGCTGCCCGCCGCGACCCCCAGCACTCCTCTGCGGTATTTGTCCGACTCATTCGCCGGCCGCGGCAGCAGGACGTCCACGTCGCCGCCGGTCAGCGCGGCGACGTCGGGATCGGGCAGGTAGTCCCCCAGCCCGATGTCCACCAGTTCCAGGGCCCCCGCGTAGGCCGCGCCGGGATCGACGAGCAGCCCCGTCTTGTAGGCCCCCATGGTCACGGTCACCCGGGCGCGGACGGCCGCCCCCTGCACCCGGCCGCTGCTCGCGTCCACCCCGCTCGGCACGTCCACCGCGACGATCGCTCCGCGCGCCGCGTTCGCCTCCGCCACAAGCGGTATGTACGGCTCCCGCAACGCCCCCGCCACCCCGATCCCGACGAGCCCGTCGATGATCAGGTCGGCCCGCGGGATCTCGGCCCGGTCGACCACCCGCCCACCGGCCTGAAGCAGCGCCGCAAGCCCCGCCTCGTGCGTCTTGGACCCGGCCAGGACGGCGCCCACCCAAGCTCCCCGCCTAGCCAGGCGTTCACCGGCGTAGAGCGCGTCTCCGCCGTTGTCGCCGCTGCCGACGAGGAGCACGACACGTTTGCCGTACACCCTCCCGAGCAGGTCGGCGCAGACGGCGGCGAGCCCCGAGGCGGCCCGTTGCATGAGCGTGCCCTCGGGCAACCGGGCCATGAGCACGTGCTCGGCGCCCCGGATCTGGTCGGCGGTGTAGGCAGTGCGCATGGTCCGAAGCTATCCCTCCGCGATCACATAGGCCACGGCGACTCCCGCGTCGTGGCTGAGAGAGATGTGCCAGCGCTTGACCCCGAGCCCGTACGCGACCTCGGCGACCTTCCCGGTGACCCGCAACTCGGGCTTGCCCAGGTCGTCGCAGCGCACCTCGGCCTCCAGGTGCCCCAGCCCCTTGGGCGCGCCGAGCGCCTTGGCCACGGCCTCCTTGGCGGCGAACCTGGCGGCCAGCGAGTGGGTCGGCAGCGGCTTCTCGACCTCGGTGAACAGCCGGTCACGGAGCTGCGGCGTGCGCTCCAGGGCGGCCTCGAAGCGGGCGATGTCCACGACGTCCACGCCGATACCCAGGATCATCACCCAAGGGTACTCAGAACAGGCCACGCTCCCACGGACCCCAGATGGCGATGGAGGTGCCCTGCTTGGCCTGGATGTTGACGTACAGCGTGTGGCCGCCAGGGCCGAACGTGGAGCCCGCGAACTCCGCGCCCGGGTCGCCGTCGATCGGCTGCAGGCGGCAGAAGTCGAAGATCTCGCCCGACCTGGTGAGACCGCGCAGGTAGTTGTCGCCGTCGCCGTCCTCGCACAACACCAGCGTGCCGTGCTTGCTGGCGGTCACGTTGTCCGGCAGGTCGAGCGCCGACGAGCGGGGCGACTCGTAGGCGAGCCTGAGCCGCTCGCTCGACGTCTCGTACGCCCACACCTGCCCCCGCCCCTTCCCGAACCCCGAAGGCGGCGTGTCGCCCGGCGCGGTGGCCCCGCCCTGGGTGGAGACGAAGTAGACCACGCCCTGATGGAATACCGCCCCCTCCAGCCTGGAGAAGATCGCCGCGCCCTCCTCACGACCCTGCCGGCCCACGGCCTGGACGACCACGTCGTTGGCCGGTCTGCCGGTGAACTTCGGGTCGGGATCGTCGATGTCCACCCAGGTGACGCGATAGGTGGCCGCAGGCTGCTGCCCGACGGACAGGTCCTTGCGCTTGGCGCCCTTGACGGCGAGCATCTGCAGCCTGCCGCCGTCGAGCAGCCGCCCGGCCTGTACGGGGTGCTTCGTCGGGAGGTACCGGTAGAACCCGGACGGGAAGCCGAAGTTGTCCTCGGTCAGGTAGAGCGCGCCCGTCGAGGGGTCGAACGCCGCCGACTCGTGCGCGAACCGGCCCGCCGACCTGATCGGCCTGCCGGTGGCGGCGCGGTTGACCGGCACCTCGAAGATGTAGCCGTGTTTCCGGGTGAGCTTGGAGTTGTCGCCGCCGGAGAAGTCGTCGGCCACGTCGGGGCCGTTGACCGTCTCCTCGCAGCTCACCCAGGCCCGCCACACCATGGGGCCGCCTGAGCAGTTCATCATGGTGCCGTTCAGCGAGGGGGCGCTCTTGAGCACCTCTCCGTACCGGGTGACCCGCAAGGTGGACGTGCCGCCCCCGGCCATCGGGTCGTACGCCTTGTCCTTGTCGCCGAACGCGCCGACAGGGCCGTTGACCTCGTGGTTGCGTACGAGGATGGCGGTGCCGTCCGGCCCCGAGAACGCCGCCATCCCGTCGTGCCGGCCCGGCACGAGGGAGCCGTCGGTGAACTTCTCCCCTGCGGCGCTGAACGACCGGTATTGGAACCCGTCGGGCAGATGCAGCCGCACCTTCCCGTCGCGCAGATCCCGTACGGGACGCAACGGCCCGTAACCACTAGGCGAAGGCTTGGCGCCCCCCTGGACTCCCGCGCATGCGACACCGGCGAACGGCCCGGCGATCCCGGCAGCCACATTGGTGATGAAGCGACGACGATCCACGCTGAAACTGTAGTAGTTCCCCCGAACTGAGTCTCAGTAATCCCAACCTGCGGGGGGCTAGCCCCCCGCATACCCCCCAAAAAGCGAGGAAGAGGCGTCTACCCCACGCGGTGAGCAAGCTCACCGCGTCGCTACGCTGCCTAGGTGAACAACGGCTACGTGGAATTGAGCAGGGAGCAGTGGAGCGAGCTCCGCAAGAACACGCCCTTGACTCTCACCGCAGACGAGCTGGAAGAGCTACGCGGCGTCGACGACCCCATCGACCTCACCGAGGTCACCGACATCTACCTCCCTCTGACTAGGCTGCTCAACCTGCACTTCACCGGGTCCAAGAAACGCAGCAGCGTGCTGAGCGCGTTCCTGGGCCATCCCGAGCAGCGCGTCCCGTACATCCTGGGCATCGCGGGCAGCGTCGCGGTCGGCAAGTCGACCACGGCGCGGTTGCTGCACACGCTGCTGGCCCGCTGGCCCGAGCACCCGCACGTGGAGTTGGTCACCACCGACAGCTTCCTCTTCCCGAACAAGGTGCTGGAGGCCGAGGGGATCATGCATCGCAAGGGCTTCCCCGAGAGCTATGACCGGCGGGCGCTGGTCAGGTTCGTGGCGGAAGTGAAGGCGGGGTTGCCGGAGGCGTACGCACCGGTCTACAGCCACCTTGAGTACGACATAGTCCCCGGCGCGACCCAATCCGTGAAAAATCCGGATATCTTGATCATCGAGGGCCTCAACGTCCTCCAGCCCGCCCCGCCCACCTCCCTCGCGGTCAACGACTACTTCGACTTCTCCATCTACGTCGACGCCAAGGTCGAGGACATCCGCACCTGGTACGTCGACCGCTTCCACAAGCTCCGCCGCACCGCCTTCGAAGACCCGAAGTCCTACTTCAGACACATCGCGGAGCTCTCGTACGACGAGGCGACCGCCTTCGCCGTCAACGTCTGGCGCGACATCAACGAGCGCAACCTGGTCGAGAACATCGCCCCCACCAGGGGCCGCGCCGACCTCGTGCTCCAGAAGGGCGCCGACCACTCGGTCCGCCGGGTGCGGCTCCGCCGAACCTGACCGCCTCCTCGACCACGTAACGGCCGAACCTGCCCCCGCACTCCTGGTCGTCGATATCGGCGAACCAGCACTCCTCACCGTCGTCGTGACACCTGAACCGGATCATGTGAGCCAGACTCGCGAACGGGTGTCAAAACCACGTCAACGTCCGATGGACAACAATGGCTGCGTGCTACATCTGCGACTGATCAGTCCGGCGGCGCGCACCGACGAGGCGACGGCGGTGTTAGAGGACTGCCCGGGCGTCACCAACATCGTCGTCCTGCCCGGCGCCGCCCGCGAGCCGAAGGGCGACCTGATCCTCTGCGACGCGGCCAGGGAGTCGGCCAACGAGGTGCTGGGCAAGCTCAAATGGCTGCAGCAGGAGGGCTCCATCGCCATCGAGCAGGTCGACCTCTCGCTCTCGAAGGCGGCGACCGACGCGATCGAGGAGGCGCCGGGCGAGCCGGACGACGCGGTGGTGTGGGAGGAGCTGGCGTACAAGCTGCATTCCGACTCCCACATCACGTGGGCGTACCTCGCCTTCCTCGCCATCGCCACCCAGCTCGCGGGCATCGGCGTGTTGCAGAACTCTCCTATCCTGATCGTCGGCGCGATGGTGCTCGGGCCGGAGTTCGGCGCGGTCGCGGCCGTCTGCTTCGGCCTGCTGCACCTGCGGTGGCACCTGATCATCAACTCGTTCAAGACGCTGGTCATCGGGTTCACGGTGGCGATCGCGATCACGTTCGCCTGCGCGCTCGTCTCGAACTGGCTCGGCTGGATCGACCTCGGCAACCTCCGCGTCAACGAGGAGGTCCAGTTCATCGTCAAGCCGGACCGCTGGTCGTTCATCGTGGCGCTGCTGGCCGGCGTGGCCGGGGTGCTGTCGATCACGGCGGGCAAGTCGTCGGCCCTGGTCGGCGTCTTCATCTCGGTCACCACGGTGCCCGCGGCCGGCTACCTCGCCGTCGCGCTGGCGCTGGCCGACTGGCCGGAGGTCGCGGGCTCGGTCTCGCAGCTCGCGGTCAACATCCTCGGCATGATCATCGCAGGCACCGCGACGCTCCTGGTCCAGCGGAAATTCTGGCCTCAAGTAGGACGCCGTTCATCCGTCTGAACGAGGCGGCGGCCCTGGTGCGGCGGGTAGGGTCCGGCACATGCACATCCTCGCTACCGAGGGGCTGACCAAACGTTTCCCCACCGTCACCGCGATCGACCAGCTCTCGGTCACCGTGGGACCCGGCGTCACCGGTCTGGTGGGGGCGAACGGCGCGGGCAAGTCGACCCTGATCAAGATCCTGCTCGGCCTGCTGCCGCCCACCGGCGGCACGGCCAAGGTGCTCGATCTGGACGTGACCGCGCAGGGGGCCGAGATCCGCAGGCTCGTCGGCTACATGCCCGAGCACGAGTGTCTCCCTCCCGACGTCTCCGCCACCGAGTTAGTCGTCCACCTCGCACAGATGTCCGGGCTGCCGCGCACCGCCGCCCGCGAACGTGCCGCCGACGTGTTGCGCCACGTCGGTCTGGCAGAAGAGCGTTACCGCGCCGTCGGCGGCTACTCCACGGGCATGAAGCAGCGGGTCAAGCTGGCCCAGGCCCTGGTGCACGACCCCAAGCTGATCTTCCTCGACGAGCCCACCAACGGGCTCGACCCCCGGGGCCGCGACGAGATGCTGACGCTGATCAGGCGCATCGGCACCGAGTTCGGCATCAGCGTGCTGGTCACCTCCCACCTGCTGGGCGAACTGGAACGAATCTGCGACCACGTGATCGTCATCGACGCCGGACGGCTGCTGCGCTCGTCGGCGATCGGCGAGTTCACCCAGGCCACGCAGACGGTCACGGTCGAGGTCGACGAGGGCCTGGAGCCGCTGGCCGCCCGGCTGACCGCCGACGGGCAGACCGTCTCGCAGCAGGGCCGCATGCTGGTGGTCAAGGTGCTGGGGCCCGGAACGTTCGACGCGATCCGCGACGCGGCCGTCGACCTGGACCTCTGCCTCATCCGCCTCGAACAGGGACGTCACCGCATCGAGGACGTCTTCAGGGAGGAGGTGGCAGGTGTCTGAGATCTACGACATCGGCTATCGGCACTACGACGGGCCCAGGCTGGGGCGGGGCTACTCGACGCGGGCGCTGGCCGTACACAGCCTGCGCGGCATCTTCGGCCTCGGGCGCACGGCCCGCAGCAAGATCGTGCCGTTCTCCCTGGCCGCGATCATGCTCCTGCCGGCGATCGTGTCCATCGCGCTGATGGCGCTGGCCAAGCAGCGCGGCATTCCCTACAGCGGGTTCGCCGTCATCATGCAGGCCGTGGTGGCGATCTTCCTGGCCGCGCAGGCCCCCACCGTCGTCGCGCCGGACCTGCGCTACCGCGTGTTGCCCCTCTACCTGTCGCGTCCCGTCGCGACCGTCGAATACGTCGGCGCCAAGGTGGCGGCCATGACCGTGGCGCTGTTCCTGCTGGTGGCGGTGCCGCTGACGCTGATGTACGCGGGTGAGCTGCTGGTGGACCTGGACGGGCCGCCTCTGACCCAGGAATACCTCGGCTCCGTGCTCATGGCGCTGGTGCTGGCGCTGTTGTTGTCGGCGTTCGGGCTGGCCATCGCCTCGTTCACGCCGCGCCGCGGGCTCGGCGTGGCCTCGGTCACCGCCGTCTACCTGCTGTCCTCCGCGTCCGTCCCGGTGGTCTACGGGACTCTCTACTCCTCGGGCAACGAGTCGGCGGCCGCCTGGGCGTGGCTGGCGAACCCGTTCTGGCTGGTCGATTCCGTACAGTCCTGGTTGTTCGGCACGCCGCCCCACTCGATCGAGAGCGCCGCCTACCCCAATGGCCCGGCATCCCTGGTCGTCCTGGTGGTGCTGGTCGCCGTCGGCCTCCTCGCTCTCGCGCTGCGCTACAGGAAGGCGGCCTCGCGGTGAAGATCGAGCTCACCCAGGTTTCCCGCTGGTACGGCAACGTCGTGGCGGTCAACGACGTGACGATGACCATCGGCCCGGGCGTCACGGGCCTGCTCGGCCCCAACGGCGCCGGCAAGTCGACGCTCCTGCACATGATGGCCGGCTTCCTGGCCCCGTCGGGCGGCGCGGTGACGCTGAACGGCACCCAGGTCTGGAAAAATCACCATATTTACCGAAATATCGGCCTAGTTCCGGAACGGGAGGGCGTGTATGGCTTCCTGACCGGCTGGCAGTTCGTCCTCTCGGCCGCCAGGCTCCACGGCCTGCCCAACCCCGTCGAAGCCGCCCAGAAGGCTCTGGCCACGGTCGAGATGGAGGAGCCGAAGGATCGCCGCGTGGAGACGTACTCGAAGGGCATGCGCCAGCGCGTCAAGGTGGCGGCCGCTCTCGTCCACGACCCACCGGTCCTCCTCCTGGACGAGCCGTTCAACGGCATGGACCCCCGCCAGCGCCTCCACCTCATGGACCTGATCCGCGCCATGGGCACGGCGGGCAAGACGATCCTGTTCAGCTCCCACATCCTGGAGGAGGTCGAACGGGTCGCCCAGCACATCGAGGTCCTGGTGGCGGGCCGGCACGCGGCATCGGGCAACTTCCGCGAGATCAGACGCCTGATGACCGACAGGCCCCACCTGTTCATGATCCGTTCCAGCGACGACAGGAAGCTCGCCGCCGCCCTCATCCGCGACGACTCGGCCGGCGGCATCACCCTGCGCCCCGACGGCCTGGAGGTCCAGGCCACCGAGTTCCGCCGCTTCACCAGGCTCCTGCCCCGGATCGCCAGGGACGAGGGCGTACACCTGCACCAGGTCTCCCCTGCGGACGAGGACCTGGAGAGCGTCTTCTCCTACCTGATCACCCGGAGCACCTGATGAATCCGCGAGGAAGCGCCGCCGCCTGGACTGAGGAGCGACGGGAGCGCAGCGACCAGAGCGACGAGGGAAGGCGGCGGATCCCAGCGACCGAGCCGCCGAACGGAGTGAGGCCATGAATACCGTGGTAGCGGGCATCACCTACCGGGCCTTGCTCGGCCGCAGGCGCATCATCCTGCTTCTGCTGCTCCCAGCGGCCCTGATCGGCCTGGCCGTGCTGCTCCTCCTGGTGGGCGGCGGAGACCAGCGCTCGGCCGTGCTGCTCATGCAGAACTTCGCCATCGGCACCATGCTCCCGCTGCTCGGCCTCATCACCGGCACGGGCGTCATCGCCCCGGAGATCGACGACGGCACCATCATCCACCTGATGTCCAAGCCGATCTCCCGGCCGATGATCGCCCAGACGAAGTTCCTGGTGGCGGCCTCGCTGCTGGCGCTGTTCGCGGCCGTGCCGACGTACTTCTCGGCCTGGCTCCTGGTCCGCAACGAGGACGGCATAGCTACGGGCTTCGCACTCGGCGCCCTCGTGGCCGGCTTCGCCTACGCCGCCGTCTTCCTGCTGCTGGGCGTCATCACCCGGCACGCGGTCACGATCGGCATCATCTACGCGCTGGTCTGGGAGAGCCTCGTGGGCAACCTTCTGCCGGGGGCCCGCAAGTTCTCGATCCAGCAGTGGGCCCAGTCGATCGCCGACCAGATCTCCGGCTCGCCGTTCCTGAAGACCGACGTCAGCCTCGGCTTCGCCGTACCAGCCATCATCATCGTCACGGCGGGCGCCGTCTTCTGGGCCGGCCGCCGGCTCCGCGCCTTCTCCCTCACAGGCGACGAGTAGACGTGGGTACGGCCCCGCGGGCCGTACCCACATCAAGAAGCGCAGGCCGTACGCACCACGTCGGCGAGTCGCCCGGCCACCTGAGTGGCGTGCTCCTCCGAGGCGGCCTCGACCATCACGCGGATCATCGGCTCCGTCCCGCTGGGCCTGATCAGGACCCGGCCCGTCTCCCCCAGCTCCGCCTCGGCCTGGGCCACGGCGGCGATGAGCTCGGGGACGGAGGCCTTGCCCTTGTCCACATCCTTGACGTTGATCAGGACCTGCGGCAGCGGCGTCATCACCGAGGCCAACTCCTTCAGCGGCACTCCCGACTTGGCCACCACGCCCAGCAAATGGAGCGAGGTGAGCAGGCCGTCGCCCGTGGTCGCGTGGTCGAGCATGATGACGTGCCCCGACTGCTCGCCACCGAGGTTGTAGCCGTCCGACTTCATGCGCTCAAGCACATAGCGGTCCCCGACCGAGGTCTCCACCACGGTGATTCCCGCATCGCGCATCGCGAGCTTGAAGCCCAGGTTGGACATCACGGTCGCCACCACGGTGTCCTTCGACAGCAGGCCCTCGCCGTGCATGGCGCCGGCCAGGACGGCCATGATGTGGTCGCCGTCGATGATCGAGCCCGTGTGGTCGACCGCCAGGCAGCGGTCGGCGTCGCCGTCGTAGGCCACGCCCAGGTCGGCCCCCCGCGACACGACCACCTGCTGGAGCTTGTCCAGGTGGGTGGAGCCGTGGCCGGAGTTGATGTTGAGGCCGTCGGGCCTGGCGCCGATGGCCTCGACCCTGGCACCCGCACGTACCAGCGCCTCGGGAGCGACCATGTGGGCGGCCCCGTGCGCGCAGTCGACCACGATGGACAGGCCGTCGAGCGCGGCGTTCATCGTGGTCAGCACGTGGGAGATGTAGCGGTCGGCCTCACCGTACGCGTCCCGCACCCGCCCCACGGCCGAGCCCACGGGAAAGCTCCACTCCTCACCCAGCCGCCGCTCGATCTCGTCCTCGACCACGTCGGACAGCTTGAAGCCACCACGAGCCAGGAACTTGATGCCGTTGTCCGGCGCCGGATTGTGCGAGGCCGACAACATGACGCCGAGGTCGGCGCCGAGCGCGGCGGTGAGGTGGGCGACGGCCGGGGTGGGCAGCACGCCGAGGCGCAGCACGTCCACTCCAGACGCCGCGAGGCCGGCGACCACGGCCGCCTCGAGAAACTCTCCCGAGGCACGCGGATCCCGGCCCACGACCGCTACCGGACGACGTCCGGTAGCGGCGAACGCGCCCGCATCGCCGAGGACGTGAGCCGCCGCGACCGAGAGGTCCATGGCGCGCTCGGCGGTGAGGTCGCGGCCCGCGACCCCACGTACCCCGTCGGTGCCGAAAAGGCGCGCCACTTAGCGCTTGCTGTACTGCGGAGCCTTGCGGGCCTTCTTGAGGCCGTACTTCTTCCGCTCCGTGGCGCGGGCGTCACGGGTGAGGAAGCCGGCCTTCTTCAGCGGCGCGCGGTTGACCTCGACGTCCAGGATCGACAGGGCGCGGGACAGGCCCATGCGCAGCGCGCCGGCCTGGCCGGTCACGCCGCCGCCGTCGATACGCGCGATGACGTCGAACGCCTCCTCGGCGCCGAGCACCACGAAGGGCTCGTTGACGATCTGCTGGTGGACCTTGTTCGGGAAGTAGACGTCCAGCGAACGCCCGTTGATCGTCCACTTGCCGCTGCCCGGGACGATGCGCACGCGGGCGATCGCCTCCTTGCGGCGGCCGGTGCCGTACGAGTTGCCCGTGGTGATGGGCTTGCGCACGGGAGCGTCAGCGCTGGCGGTGGACTCGGTGGTGTACTCGGAAGGGAAATCCTCGCCGGAGAGGTCTTCCACCTCGGCCTCGACGGCCGTCTCGACACCGGTGGGCTCAGCCACGGTTCTCCTCTAACTCTTTCGTATGCCCCCGAAGGGGGCATATAAGGGGTTGACCCCCTATAGGTCTTCAACACTCGGTCCCCCCCGCTTGCTAAGGGGGTACGGGGGAAATCCCCCGTAGATCTTTGCTTTTTTTTGGGGGGGCATGCGGGGGTATCCCCCGCAGGTCTACTGGGCGATCTGGGTGATCTGGAACGGCACCGGCTGCTGGGCCTGGTGCGGGTGCTCAGGACCCGCGTAGACCTTCAGCTTCCTGGCCATCTTCCGGCCGAGGGAGTTTTTCGGCAGCATGCCCTTGACGGCCTTCTCGACGGCCTTGTCCGGCCGCTTCTCCATGAGCTCGCCGTACGTGACAGAACGCAGACCGCCCGGGTAGCCCGAGTGGCGGTAGGCCTTCTTCTGCTCAAGCTTGTTGCCGCTCAGCGCGATCTTGTCCGCGTTGATGACGATGACGAAGTCACCGGTGTCGACGTGGTTGGCGAAGATCGGCTTGTGCTTGCCGCGGAGCAGGATCGCGACGTGGCTGGCCAGCCGGCCCAGCACGACATCGGTCGCGTCGATGACGTACCACTGACGCTGAACGTCGGCGGGCTTCGGTGAGTACGTGCGCACGGTCGTAGCCTTCTTTATGCTCGCGTCTTCGGCGCTGTCGGATGCGACAGCTACATTTGTCGGTCGGTGCGGGCACACGACAGCCCGGACCTTCCGTCTCCACGACACGGGAGATGACGCCGGACGCGCCGCGCAATGGTCACACTGGACCTGTGCACACAACGATTGACCAGGCTACCCGCCCGGAGGCGAGCTGGTCAAAAGACCGGTAACCCTGTGCGAGTTTACCCGACACCAGAACGGTTCGGTTTCGGTTCCCTGGAACCTCTTCTTTCCCAGGACCAGACATCCCTATCGTTGACGGCGGTATGTGGCAGAACTCTCACACCCGGCCAACCCAGCGGGGCGCCCGGCGCCGGAATCACCTGGGCGTGCTGGCCTGCCTCCTGGCGGTCCTGTTCACGGGCGTGCTGATCGGCCGGCTGACCGACGACTCCGAGCCGGCCCGCCACGTCTACCTCAACGAGACCGCCCCGCCCGCGGCCGCCACGGCCAACCCCGCGCCGACGGCGGCCAAGAAGGCGCAACCGCGGGCCGACCGGATCCCCAGGGAGGCCACGACCAGGACCCTCCCGCGCGGCACGGCCACCCCCAGGCCCACCAGGTCGTCCAAGGACCAGATCCCCGGCTTCTACTCGCAGGACGCCCCCGCCCACGTGCTCGGCGACGAGGACGACTCCGTCCGGCTGCTGGGCGGCATGGCGGGCAAGGTCGTCTCCCTCACCAACTCCGCCAGGGCCAGGCAAGGCTGCGGGCCGCTCAGGGTGAACGCCGCGCTCACCCGCTCCGCGCGTACACACTCGCTGGAGATGGCCCGCAGCGGGCAACTCGTGCACAACTCCCCCAACGGCGCGTCCCCGTGGGACCGGATGGAGCGCGCCGGATACCACTGGGGCGCCGCCGAGAACATCGGCGCCGGCTACACCTCCCCGGACGAGGCGGTACGCGGCTGGCTCGACAGCCGCGACCACCGCAAGAACATGCTGGACTGCCGCCTGAAGGTCATCGGCGTCGGCGTCGCGTCCGGCCCGAACGGCCTGTGGTGGACTCAGGACTTCGGAACCCAATGACGCACATCACGGTAATGTCGCCGCATGGCTTTTCCCGAGGAACGTGAAAAGGGCCCGGGCGGCGCCCCCTACGGGATGGGGGTCCCTCCCCAGGGAATGAACAACGGCCCGCCCCAGGGGCCGGGCGGTCTTTTCCAGGGGGCGGGCAACGCTTCTCCCGGACCGGGCGGCGCCTATCCCGGGGCCGGCGACGCCTTTCCCGGCGCGGGTCCCGGACCGAACGGCGCTTTCCCCGGACCGGGCGGCACTCCCCCCGACGCCGGCGGCGCTCCCCCCGAGAAGGGCCGCGGCTCCCGCGGCTCCCGCGGCTCTCGCCGCTCCCGCAAGCAACGCGCCGCCGACGCCGCCGAGCAGACGCCGCAGAGCAAGAAGGACGATTCCGAGAAGGCACCCCAGAGCAAGATCGGGTGGAGTCCCTACGACGAGGGCACCCGCTCGCGCGCGCCGCTGTGGTTCGCGATCGGCGGCATCGCGGTGCTCGGCCTGCTCGGCGGCGGCCTCGCGCTGATGTGGAACGCCGGCGCCCCCGACACCGCCCAGACCGCCACCCCGCGCCAGACCTCCGCGCCGCTGCCGTCAGCCCCGCCCGGAAAGTACGGCTTCGCGGCCGAACGCACCACGGACCCCGACCCGATCACGGTCAAGGAGGTCTTCGGCGCGAAGAAGAAGCTCACGGTCTCGGGCCGCGGCTACGAGATGACGATCACCAGCAAGGACAAGAAGTGCACTGACGGCGCCCTGGGCGACGCGCTCCAGAAGGCGCTCAAGGACGGCAAGTGCAACCAGTTCGTACGCGCGAGCTTCCGCGACAAGGCCGGCAAGGTGATCGGCACGGTCGGCGTGGCCAACCTCAAGACGAGCAAGAACGCGAGCAAGGTGGCCAAGAGCGGCGACACGAAGAACTACGTGAAGCCGCTGGCGGGCAAGGACACCGTCACCAAGTTCCTCGGCTCGGGCAGCGGCGGCGCCAAGATCCTCACGCACGGCCACTACGCGATCATGGTGTGGTTCCAGAACAAGGACGGCACGAAGCCGGACTCCAAGGGCTCGAAGCGGTTCATCGAGGCCATCACCGACATCACCAAGGCCACCGTGTTCAAGGCCCTGGACAACCGTACGTTGACCGGCAGCCCCCTGAGCTAAACGGGCTTTGAGGGCGTTATGCCAGCAAAGGGGATGCCGGATGCTTCTGGGAACGCCCATACCGACATAACGATCTCGCTACTCTCGCTAGGCTCCCACTATGCGTGGCCAGGAACCCGGGTCTGAGCACGATCGCAGGGAAGCCGACGGCTCGGCCGCACCAGCGACGCCACCGCCGAGCTTCGGCCAGACCAGCGGGCGAGACATACCACCGGCGCCGACTCCGTCCGACGAGACCGCCGAGGGGCGGCCTGCCATCCCCGCCTTCCACGGATCGCCGGAGCCGGGCGAGCCGACCGGGGCACAGCCGTGGGAGGTGTCGGACGACGACGCCGCCCCGTACGACTGGTTCGCCGACCACACCGACCCCGCACAACCCGACCACCCGCAACAGGACCGGGAACGGTCCGGCCACGCCCAGGCGGACCACGCGGCTCCCGGCTCTCCACCCGCCGACCAGACGCATCCGAGCCTTCTGCCCGCCGATCAGGCACGCCCCGGCCACCCACAGGCCGACCACGCGCGTCCCGATCATCCGCAGGCCGACCATGCACGGCCCGATCACCCCCAGACCGACCGGGAGCAGGCCGTGCACCCTTGGTCGGAGGGGGACCTTCCGGCCTGGCCCGCCGAGCCGGTGGTGCCCGGCGCGCCGCCGTGGGAGCCGCCTCCGGCGTTCACTGCCGCCGCCGCGGGCATGCCGGTCTGGCCCGCACCCGTCACCGAGCCGAACGCCATGCCGCCGTGGCCCGCCGCGACGGGCGAACTGGTGGCCGAGCCCGACGCCGACGACGGCCACACCCCCGATTTCGACCCGAACGCCACCAACCCGGAAGGCTTCACCCGACCGGCCCACTATTTCCCCCCAGAGGCCGCAAACCGGGAACCCGCCCAGCCCGACGCCGCTCAACCCGGCGCCCAAGAGGGAGCCGCCCAGGAGCCCACGCCGCAGCCGGAAGGCACCCAGCCCCCGAACACCCCCCTCCCCGCCCCCATAGCACCGCAGCGGGAAGACACCCAGCCGTTCGCCCACGACGACATCGCCCGGCAGATCGGCAACGACAACACGCAGTCCCCGCACCCGGCCCACTACTTCGACCCGGACGCCAGGAAACGGGACGCCACCGACCACGCACCCCTGTTCGACCCCCACCCCACCAACCCGTCGGCCCGTGCCCCCGAGCCCGGCGACGTACCCGTCTGGCCGCCCACCCCCCACGCCGGGGAGAAGCTCCCAGACCTCCCGTTCTCCAGAGAAACCTGGGGCCAGCAGCGCCCCACGACCTCGCTCGACCTGCCCGCGGGCGGTCCTGCGTTCCCGCCTGGAGCGTTCAAACAACCGCCGTTCCAGACCCCGCCCCCGCCCGCCGCGCCGCCGGGCAGGAGCAAGCGGGCCCTGTTCGTCACGCTCGGCGCGCTGGCCCTGGCCGGCGTGGCGACCGGCGGCTTCTTCGCCTACCAGGCCGTGAGCGCCCCCACGCCCACGACGGCCGCCGCCCGCCCCACCGCGTCCGCATCCGCGCCGCCCAGCGAAGTGGCGACCGCCAGCCCACCCGTCGACGTCCCGGGCACGTCCATGCTCAACTCCGAGCAGACCGACCCGCAGAAGTTGTCGTTGTCAGAGGCGTTCCCGAAGAAGAAGGTGAGCGCGGCGGGCACGACGTTCACCAGGGTCAAGGCCGACATGGAGACGAACTGCGACAAGGCGGCCACGGGGGCGTTCGCCGACGCGCTGCAGGAGCAGAAGTGCACCCGCGTCCTGAGAGCCACCTACGTCGACAACAAGCGCCGCTACGCCGTCACCACCGGCATCGCCGTGTTGCCGACCAAGGACGCGGCCGCGACCGCCGACCAGGCGAAGAGCCTCACCCGCAACGTCTGGTTCCGCCCCCTCCCCGGCGCCGCGGGCTCAGGCAGCGAGCGCGTGGACATCGCGGGCGGCTACGCGGCGGGCCTGGTGTGGGGCCGCTACATCGTCTTCAGCTACGCCACCCACGCCGACGGCCACACCCCGGTGGCCAAGGAGAAGACGTTGCCCAAGGTCAGCGGGGCGTTCAGGGACCAGACCTCACTCGTCCTCGAGCGCCGCATCACCAGGGGCTGAGGGCACACGCACCCGCCGCGTGGCCTCGGCCCGCGCGGCGAGCTCCTCCTCCGGCGGGTAGCCGACCTCCTCCAGGCACAGCCCGTGCGCGGGCGCGACATGCACCCCGGAATCCCGTACGGCCCCCGCCAGCACCTCGCCCGGCCACTCCACCGGCCGGCGCCCGTCACCGGCGGCCAGCAACGAGCCGACCAGCGCCCGCACCATCGAGTGGCAGAACGCGTCGGCCACGACGGCGGCCACCAGCACCCCGTCGGGCTCGCGGGCCCACTCCAGCCGCTGCAGTTCCCTGATCGTGGTGGCCCCTTCGCGCTTCTTGCAGAACGCCGCGAAGTCGTGCTCGCCGAGCAGCCGAGCAGCCGCCGCGTTGAGCGCGCCGAGATCCAGCGGCCGGTTGTGCCAGACCACCTCCCGCCGCCGCAGCGGATCGACGCCGCCCTCGGCATCGCTCACCCGGTACGCATACCGCCGGAACATCGCCGAGAATCGCGCGTCAAAGCCCCCAGGAGCCACCGAGACCCGATAAACCCGTACATCTGGGGCCAGGACCCCACCCAGCCGTCTAACGAGCGCAGAGAGCCGCTCATCGACGTCCAGCGGCCCCCGGTTCCCGTCGAGCTCGGCCAGCGAGCCATCCGGCACGTCCACGTGGGCGACCTGGCCACGCGCGTGCACCCCCGCATCGGTACGGCCGGCCACGGTCAGCATGGCGGGCTCGCCGAGGCGCAGGATCCTGCCGAGCGCCTGCTCGACCTCGCCCTGGACCGTTCGGCGCCCCGGCTGCTTCGCCCATCCGGAGAAGTCGGTCCCGTCGTATGCGAGGTCGAGGCGGAGCCGTACCACGATGATCCTCCTTGATGCGAAACGGGCCCGGTCCCCCGCGAGGGGATCCGGGCCCGTTCCATCCAGCCTGAAAGATCAGGCCTCGTCCTTCTTCGCCTCAGCCTCGGCGGCGGGGGTCTCCTCGGCCTTGGTCTCCTCGACCTCGGCCGCGGGGGCCTCGCTCTCCTCGGCCGTGCTCTCCTCTACCGGGGCCTCCTCCGCGGCCGGAGCCGGAGCCGCAGCAGCGGCCGGCGCCTCGACGCGGCGGGTGGTGACGCCACTCAGCGGCTCGGCCACCAGCTCGATGACCGCCATCGGAGCGTTGTCGCCCTTGCGCGCGCCGACCTTGGTGATCCGGGTGTAGCCGCCGGGACGCTCGGCGAACGTCGTCGCGATCTCGGTGAAGAGGTGGTGCACGACGCCCTTGTCCTTGACGACGGCCAGGACCTGGCGACGGTTGTGGATGTCGCCCTTCTTCGCCTTGGTGATCAGGCGCTCCGCCACCGGACGCAGGCGCTTGGCCTTGGCGACCGTCGTGCGGATCCGGCCGTGGCGGAACAGATCGGTGGCGAGGTTCGCCAGGATCAGCCGCTCGTGCGCCGGGCTACCGCCAAGACGTGCACCCTTGGTGGGCTTGGGCATTTCATCTCTCCTTGTGGATTGACCCGCCCCGGCCGTACCAGGTACCGGAGTCAGGGTCGTGGGGAATCGCGAAGCCATTCCCCACGACGGAAAAACAGCCCCGAAGGGCCCAAGCCTTTCGGGGTCGTTAGGAATCGCAAAGCCATCCCTAACGACGGAAAACAGCCCCGAAGGGCCCAAGCTCTTCGGGGTCGTTAGGAATCGCGAAGCCATTCCTAACGACAGAAGACAGCCCCGAAGGGCCCAAGCTTTTCGGGGGGGAACGCGGGGGGCAGAGCCCCCCGCGGGTTTAATATTGCTCGGTCTCCACGTAAGCGCTGTCGTCGTCGTCATAGCCGCCCCCGGCCACCGCGCTCGGGTCGAACCCGGGCGGGGAGTCCTTGAGCGCCAGCGTCATCTCGTGCAGCTTCTGCTTGACCTCTTCGATCGACTTGGCGCCGAAGTTCCTTATGTCGAGCAGGTCCTGCTCGCTGCGCGCCACGAGCTCACCCACGGTGTGGATGCCCTCGCGCTTGAGGCAGTTGTACGAGCGAACCGTCAGGTTCAGCTCCTCGATCGGCAGCGCCAGGTCGGCGGCCAGGGCGGCGTCGGTCGGCGACGGGCCGATGTCGATGCCCTCGGCCTCGACATTGAGCTCGCGGGCCAGCCCGAAGAGCTCGACGAGCGTCTTACCGGCGGAGGCCACCGCGTCGCGGGGCTTCATCGCGGGCTTGGTCTCGACGTCGAGGATGAGGCGGTCGAAGTCGGTACGCTGCTCGACTCGGGTCGCCTCGACCTTGTAGGTGACCTTGAGCACCGGGGAGTAGATCGAGTCGATCGGGATGCGGCCGATCTCCTGGCCCGGCTGCTTGTTCTGGGCTGCGGAGACGTAGCCGCGACCGCGCTCGACGGTCAGCTCCATCTCCAGCTTCGCCTTGCCGTTGAGCGTGGCGATGCGAAGCTCGGGGTTGTGCACCTCGACACCGGCTGGCGGCGCGATGTCGGCGGCGGTGACCTCACCCGGGCCCTGCTTGCGCAGGTACATCACGACCGGCTCGTCGTGCTCGGAGGAGACGACCAGTTCCTTGAGGTTGAGGATGATGTCGGTGACGTCTTCCTTGACCCCGGGAACGGTCGAGAACTCGTGCAGCACGCCCTCGACGCGAATGCTCGTCACGGCCGCGCCCGGGATGGACGACAGCAGCGTGCGGCGCAGAGAGTTGCCGATGGTGTAGCCGAAGCCCGGCTCCAGCGGCTCGATGACGAACCGGGACCGAGTGTCGTCGATCGACTCTTCGAGAAGAGTCGGACGCTGAGCGATCAGCATGACGGGATCTCCCCTTTTTCGTGTGGCACCCGCTATATGACGCCACTCCGATGAACAGCCTAGTCCGGGTATGGAATTCCACACCCGGACCGATCACAGGAAATCCGCCAAAAGGACAGATTTCCCGTGAGGACAGCGAGTGACTACTTCGAGTAGTACTCGACGATGAGCTGCTCCTGGACCTGGGTGTCGATCTGCTGGCGAACCGGCAGCTGGTGAACCAGGACGCGGAGCTTGTCCGGCACGACGCCGAGCCACGCGGGAACGGTGCGCTCGCCGGCGGTGGCGCGAGCCACCTCGTACGGCAGCAGGTTGCGCTTGGTCTCGCGGACCTCGATGATGTCGTGCTCGCGAACGCGGTAGGACGGGATGTCGACCTTCTTGCCGTTCACCAGGAGGTGCCCGTGACGGACCTGCTGGCGGGCGGCGTCACGCGACTGCGCGAACCCGGCGCGGTAGACCACGTTGTCGAGCCGGCTCTCCAGGATCTGGAGCAGCACCTCGCCCGACTTGCCGGTCTTGCCCGCGGCTTCCTCGTAGTAGTTGTGGAACTGCTTCTCGAGGACGCCGTAGATGCGGCGGGTCTTCTGCTTCTCGCGAAGCTGAAGCTGGTACTCGGACTCCTTGGGACGTCCGCGGCCGTGCTCACCCGGCGGGTAAGGACGGATCTCGATGGGGCACTTGGCGGACTCACACTTGCTGCCCTTGAGGAAGAGCTTGGTCTTCTCGCGACGGCAGAGCTTGCAGTCCGCGCCCGTGTAACGAGCCATTTCTCAATATCTCCTGGATTCAGACGCGGCGGCGCTTCGGAGGCCGGCAACCGTTGTGCGGAACCGGGGTGACGTCCTGGATCGAGCCCACTTCGAGGCCGGTGGCCTGGAGCGAGCGGATCGCGGTCTCACGGCCGGAGCCGGGGCCCTTGACGAAGACGTCGACCTTGCGCATGCCGTGCTCCATGGCGCGGCGAGCGGCGTTTTCCGCGGCCATCTGAGCGGCGAACGGGGTGGACTTCCGGGAGCCCTTGAAACCCACGTGGCCGGCGCTGGCCCAGGAGATCACGTTCCCGTTGGGGTCGGTGATCGAGACGATCGTGTTGTTGAACGTGCTCTTGATGTGGGCGTGCCCGTGAGCGACGTTCTTCTTTTCCTTGCGGCGCACCTTCTTGGGCGCACCCTGGCGGCTCTTAGGAGGCATTGCTTGCCTTCACTCCTGAGGTCTTCGGTCCCGCGGCTGCGTGGACTACTTCTTACCGGGCTTCTTCTTGCCGGCGACGGTCTTCTTCTTGCCCTTGCGGGTGCGCGCGTTGGTCTGCGTGCGCTGACCGTGCACGGGCAGGCCCTTGCGGTGCCGGATGCCCTGGTAGCAACCGATCTCGATCTTGCGGCGGATGTCGGCCTGAACCTCGCGGCGCAGGTCACCCTCGATCTTGTAGTTCGCCTCGATGTAGTCACGCATCGGGACGAGCTCGGTGTCGGTGAGCTGGTGCACGCGCATGTCGCCGCTGACACCGGTGGCCTCGAGGACCTCGTGGGCGCGGGTGCGGCCGATTCCGAAAATGTAGGTGAGAGCGATCTCCAGCCGCTTTTCGCGGGGGAGGTCGACGCCAACCAGGCGAGCCATGGTCGGGCATTCTCCTTCTTTGTGGCGGAGGTCTTGCGCCTCACTGCCCCTCCCCAATGCCCGGGGTGAGGGCCCCGGCCTCCGACCGGGGGTCTCCCGAGTGGTTCGGGCCTTTCGGAAAAGGACCGCCTGCTCAGGTGTGAAACGCGATTACTGGCTCAGGCTTCTCATGCGTCGAGCCCGCTCCCTGGTGGGGCGGACTCGGAGAAGCCTTGCGGCGACCTAACCCTGACGCTGCTTGTGGCGCAGGTTGTCGCAGATCACCATGACGCGA
This sequence comes from Nonomuraea marmarensis, assembly GCF_043197025.1. Lineage (NCBI taxonomy): Bacteria > Bacillati > Actinomycetota > Actinomycetes > Streptosporangiales > Streptosporangiaceae > Nonomuraea > Nonomuraea marmarensis. Next base: position 25,778 of record NZ_JBICRM010000019.1, on the reverse strand, counting down.
CCGTGCCGGCGGATCACCTTGCACTTGTCGCAGATCTTCTTGACGCTCGGCTTTACCTTCATTGTCCTTCGTGTTCCTCAGACGTCTTACTTGTATCGGTAGACGATCCGCCCACGACTCAGGTCGTAGGGGCTCAGTTCAACGACTACCCGGTCGTCAGGCAGGATCCGGATGTAGTGCATCCGCATCCGTCCGCTGATGTGGGCCAGGACCTTATGGCCGTTGTCGAGCTGCACCCGGAACATGGCGTTCGGGAGCGACTCGACCACAGTGCCCTCGATCTCGATGGCGCCGTCTTTCTTGGCCAAAATTCCTCGCGTTTCACTGATCGATCGTCTGAGGCTCCGGTTCACTAAGCAGCCGCGACCTCACGCTTCGAAGAGAGCGGCGACCGCAACGATCGCCGACGCATGATAGTCATAGTGAGCCGACTAAGGAGTGTACGACACCTGAGCCTAGAACGCGAAACGCGTGCCAGGTGTCCTGACACAACCATGTAAGAGTCTACCCCACGATTCCCGCGCCCAGGGCCAACAGCGGAAGGCCCGCCGGGGAGTCCCGGCGGGCCCAGGGATGGGTCCTAGAAGGGGTAGATGCGGTGCTTCGGGCCGCAGTACTTGAACTTGCCGCCCCAGCAGGTCCACGTGTCCAGGTACTTGATGCCGCCCTTGGCCCAGGTCTCGTTGTACGACCCGTTCCACTCGCGGTAGAACTGGTGCCAGCTGCCGTTCGAGTAGTACTTGAACCACACGTAGCCGTGCTTCGGCGAGAACTCCTTGCCGTACCACTTCGTGTAGACCTTGCCGTTCTGCTTCCACGTCTTGCCGTAGGTGTAGGCCTTGTGGTTGCTGGAGTAGTACTTGCCCCAGTCGTTGAAGCGGGTGGCCTGCGTCGCGGTGGCAGTCGCGGTAGACGCCTGGGCGGCGGGGGCGGCGACCGCGAGGCCGGTGACGGCAAGCGAGCCGGCGAGGGCGGCGGCTGCGAGGACCTTGCGCATTTGGGTGTCCTTTGTGAGTTGTGTTCCCGACACAGCTCACGTTAGGAATCCGGACGTATCCGTACTGCGCACGAATGCACACAGTGCACTAGTGCACAAACGCCTACCGGCGCTTGGGCTGGCCACCGCCGAAGACGGTGCTCATCAGCAGGATCACGCCCCACGGGCCCATGACCCACAGCGGCCAGGGGTAGACCAGGTGGTCCGACGTAATGCTCACGATCAGCCAGATCCCCCAGTTGATGCCGCTGGCCATGGCCCAGGCACCCCAGGCCGCTCGCATGCCCGGGTGCAGGCCGCCCTGCGGTGCGGGGGTCGGCTTCGCCTTGGCTGGAAGGTGGCGCAGGTCCACGTCGGGCAGGTCGGCCGTCAGCTTGGCCAACTCGCCGTAGGTCTTGCTCTTGTAGAGCGATTCGAGCCGCTCGTTGAACTCGTCCATGGTGATGCGGCCCTGCGCGGTGTGTTCGCGGAGGATGGCGGCGACTCGATCGCGGTCGACGTCGGAGGCTCGCATTTCGGGGCTGTTCGCCATCCCACCCACTCCTGGCTAGTTCTGCAGTTGGGCCAGGCGCTCTTTGCCCCCATCTAGGGCGGTCAGCACCCAAGGACCATTATGTGTCACGGCGACGCTGTGCTCGAAGTGTGCGGACTGCTTGCCGTCGATCGTCACCACGGTCCAGTCGTCGGCCAGCACGCGGGTGCGCTCCGTGCCCAGGTTGACCATGGGCTCGATGGCCAGGCACATGCCCTCCTCCAGCACCGGGCCCCTGCCGGACTTGCCGTGGTTGGCGATCCACGGGTCCATGTGCATCTCGGTGCCGATGCCGTGGCCGCCGTACTCGGGAGGGATGCCGAAGCGGCCCTGCGACCTGACGTACCGCTCCACCTCGTGGCCGATGTTCGACAGGTGGCGGCCGACGGCCAGCGCGGCGATGCCGCGCCACATGGCCTCCTCCGTGATCCGCATCAGCTCCGTCAGCTTGGGGTCCACCTCGCCGATCGGGACCGTGACGGCCGAGTCGCCATGCCAGCCCTCCAGGATCGCGCCGCAGTCGATCGAAATGATGTCGCCCTCGCGCAGCTTGCGCGCATTGGTCGGGATGCCGTGCACCACCTCGTCGTTGACCGACGCGCAGATCGTCGCGGGGAAGCCCTGGTAGCCCTTGAACGACGGGATCGCGCCCTCGTCCCTGATCGCCTTCTCGGCGATGCCGTCGAGGTCGAGCGGCGTCATGCCGGGCTCGACCGAGCGCTTCAGCAGGTCAAGCGTGCGCCCGACCACCAGACCCGCGGCCCGCATCTTCTCGAGCTGCTCGGGCGACTTGATCTGGATCCCGTGCCTGTTACGTTTGAACATCATTTGCCCCCCTGGGTCGCAAACGGGCCACCTGGGAGCCCAATTCCCCCACAATAGCCGCGAGGTGGCACGGAAACCCGCGCCACCTCCGCAAATCGGTCGTACTCGGACTAACCCATGAACGGGCGGATCGCCTCCATCGCCCGCTGGGTGACCTCTTCGACCGGGCCCGTCGCGTCGACCCCCACGAGAATGCCCTCGTCGGCGTAGTAGGAGACCAGCGGCGCCGTCTGCTCCTGGTAGACCTCCAGGCGATGCCTGACCGTCTGCTCCTTGTCGTCGTCACGCTGGAACAGCGGCCCCCCGCAGGCGTCGCACTTGTCATCCTTCTTGTCATCGAACTCGACATGCCAGATGCGGCCGCACTGGCTGCAGGTGCGCCGGCCGGCCAGCCGCCTGACGACCTCGTCGTCGTCGACGACGAGCTCCAGCACGAGGTCGAGCGCCTGGCCCCAGTCCTTGAGCATGTCGCGCAGGATCTCGGCCTGCGCGACGTTCCTGGGGAAGCCGTCGAGCAGGAAACCGTCCTGCGCGTCGTCCTCCGACAGACGGTCACGGACCATGGCGATGGTCACCTCGTCGGGCACCAGGTCGCCACGGTCCATGTACGTCTTGGCCAGCCTGCCAAGGTCCGTGCCGCCCGAAACGTTGGCACGGAAGATGTCACCTGTCGAGATCTTCGGGATGGACAGGTTGGATGCGATGTACTGGGCCTGCGTCCCCTTACCCGCTCCGGGGGGCCCGACCAGAACGAGACGCACTACCGCAGGAAACCTTCGTAGTTACGCTGCTGCAGCTGGCTCTCGATCTGCTTCACCGTGTCCAGGCCGACGCCTACCATGATCAGAATGCTCGTCCCTCCGAACGGGAAGTTCTGGCTCGCACCAGACACCGCCAGCGCGACGATCGGGACCATGGAGATCAGACCCAGATAGAGCGAGCCCGGCGCGGTCAGGCGGTTGAGCACGAAGTTCAGGTATTCAGCCGTCGGACGGCCGGGACGGATGCCCGGAATGAAACCACCGTACTTCTTCATGTTGTCGGCGACTTCAGTGGGGTTGAACGTGATGGACACGTAGAAGTACGTGAAGAAGATGATCAGCAGGAAGAACGTGGTCATGTAGATGGGCGTGTCGCCCGTGGCCAGGTTCTGTGAGATCCAGCGGATGGCCGCGTTGTCCGTGGCCTGGAACAGCGAGGTGATCAGCTGCGGCAGGTAGAGCAGGGACGAGGCGAAGATGACCGGGATGATGCCGGCCTGGTTGACCTTGAGCGGAATGTACGTGGACGTGCCGCCGTACATCCTGCGGCCCACCATGCGCTTGGCGTACTGGACCGGGATGCGCCGCTGCGCCTGCTCGACGAAGACCACCGCGGCGATCATGAAGATGCCGACGATCATGACCACCGCGAAGGTGAACTTGTTCGCCTGGAAGATGTTGGTCAGCTCGGACGGGAAGACCGCGACGACCTGCGTGAAGATGAGGATGGACATGCCGTTGCCGACGCCGCGGTCGGTGATGAGCTCACCGAGCCACATGATCACCGACGTGCCGGCCGTCATGATGACGACCATCGTGACGATGCCGAAGATGTTGTCGGGGTCGAGCAGGACATCCTGCTGACAGTTCGGGAAGAGCTGGCCGGTGCGGGCCAGCGCGATGAAGGCGGTCGACTGCAGGATGGCGAGCCCGATGGTCAGATAACGCGTATACTGCGTGATCTTGGTCTGACCGGCCTGGCCTTCCTTCTTGAGCGCCTCGAGGCGTGGGATCACCACGACGAGCAGCTGGAGGATGATGCTCGCGGTGATGTACGGCATGATGCCCAGCGCGAACACTGACAACTTCAGGAGCGCGCCACCGCTGAAAAGCTGCACCATCCCATAGATGTTGCCGGCGGCTCCACTACGGGCCTGATCGAAACAGGCCGCGAGATTCTGGACGTGAACACCCGGAGTCGGAAGAACCGAGCCGAGTCGGAACAGCGCGATGATGCCCAGGGTGAAGAGCAACTTCTTGCGCAGGTCCGGTGTCCGGAACGCCCGGGTAAACGCGGTCAGCACGGTCCCTCCTGCGCGCCTTTACGGCGGTATGAGTATGCGATGGTGCGGGGATCTGCCATCTGAAGTCTCAGGTCAAACGAGCCGGACAGAATCCTGCCGTCTCGCGAACTCTAACGCACTACGGGCGTGGGGGCATTTGTCAAAGCCCCCACGCCTCGTAATTGCTCTTACAGCTCGGTAACGGAACCACCGGCGGCGGCGATCTTCTCCTTCGCGGCGGACGAGAAGGCGTGAGCCTGGACGTTCACCGCGACCGAGATCTCACCGGTGCCGAGGACCTTGACGAGCTGGTTCTTGCGAACGGCGCCCCTGGCGACCAGCGCCGCGACGGTGACCTCGCCACCCTCGGGGAACAGCTCGCCGAGCCGGTCGAGGTTGACGACCTGGTAGGTCGTCTTGAACAGCGCGTTGGAGAAGCCCTTGAGCTTCGGCAGACGCCTCTGCAGCGGCACCTGGCCACCCTCGAAGCCGAGGGGGACCGTCGTACGGGCGTGGCTGCCCTTGGTGCCGCGACCGGCCGTCTTGCCCTTCGACGCCTCGCCGCGACCCTTACGGATCTTGGCCTTGTTGGCGCCGGGGGCCGGACGCAAGTCGTGGATCTTGAGCGGAGCCTTGTCAGTCATGACTAGTCGACCTCTTCCACCTCGACGAGGTGCGTCACCACGGCGACCATCCCGCGAATCTCGGGCCGGTCCTCCTTGACGACGACATCGCCGATTCGCTTCAGGCCAAGCGAACGCAGCGAGTCACGCTGGTTCTGCTTGCCACCGATCTTCGAGCGAGTCTGAGTGATCTTCAGACGTGCCATGACTAGCTCACCGCCTTGGCCGCCGCGGCCTCCGCGATACCCTCGCGCTGAGCCTTCAGCATCCGGGCTGGGGCGACATCCTCGATCGGCAGGCCACGGCGGGCGGCGATCTCCTCGGGCCGCGAGAGGCCCTTCAGAGCCGCCACGGTGGCATGCACGATGTTGATCGGATTGTCCGAGCCGAGCGACTTGGACAGCACGTCGTGGATGCCGGCGCACTCCAGCACCGCACGCACCGGGCCACCGGCGATGACGCCGGTACCGGCCGAGGCCGGACGCAGGAAGACGACGCCGGCCGCCTCCTCGCCCTGCACCGTGTGCGGGATGGTGCCCTGGATCCTGGGCACCTTGAAGAAGTGCTTCTTCGCCTCTTCGACGCCCTTGGCGATGGCCGCGGGCACTTCCTTGGCCTTGCCGTAGCCGACGCCGACCAGGCCGTTGCCGTCACCGACGATGACGAGGGCGGTGAAGCTGAAGCGACGACCACCCTTCACGACCTTGGCCACTCGGTTGATCTTCACTACGCGCTCGATGTACGAGACGCCCTTGTCGGCGGCGCCGCCGCGGCGATCGTCACGACGGTCCCGCCGCTCGCCACCGGTGCCGCCACCGCGACGCGGAGCTGCAGCCATCAGTGGTTCCTCATCTCAGTTGCCATTAGTTGCGATCCCCGGGCCCTCATCAGAACTCGAGCCCGCCCTCGCGAGCGCTGTCGGCCAGCGCCGCGATTCGACCTGCATACCGGTTGCCGCCACGGTCGAACACGACCGCCGTGATCCCGGCTTCCTTGGCCCGCTGAGCGAGGAGCTCGCCGACCTTCTTCGCCTTCTCGGTCTTGTCCGCCTCGACCGTACGCAGCGCGGGGTCCATGGTGGACGCGCTCACCAGCGTGTGGCCGACGGAGTCGTCCACGATCTGCACGAACAGGTGACGAGTCGAACGGTTGACGACCAGGCGCGGACGCGCGGCCGTACCGACGACGTTCTTGCGGACGCGGCGGTGACGGCGGGCCCGCGAGACGGTGCGGGCAGCCGTGTGCTTGCCGAACGCAGTCTTCGGAGCCATGCCTACTTACCAGCCTTTCCGACCTTGCGGCGGATCTGTTCGCCCTGGTAACGCACGCCCTTGCCCTTGTACGGGTCGGGCTTGCGCAACTTGCGGATGTTGGCCGCGACCTCGCCGACCTTCTGCTTGTCGATGCCGTCCACGTGGAACAGGGTCGGCCGCTCGACGCGGAAGGAGACGCCCTCGGGGGCGTTGACGATGACCGGGTGGCTGAAGCCCAGAGAGAACTCCAGCTGCGTCGAGCCCTTGGCCTGGACACGATAACCGACGCCGACGATCTCCAGGGTCTTGGAGTAACCCTGGGTGACGCCCTGCACCATGTTGGCGATGAGCGTCCTGGACAGGCCGTGCAGCGCACGGACCTTGTTCTCGTCGTTGGGGCGGCTGACGGCGACGGCGCCGTCGTCGTCGCGGGCCACCGTGATGGGGTCCGCGACCTTGTGAGAAAGCGTGCCCTTCGGTCCCTTGACCTGGACATCCTGGCCGGTGATCGTGATGTCTACGCCACTTGGCACAGGGATGGGCAGCCGTCCGATTCGCGACATGCTGTGTTCCTCCCCTCTACCAGACGTAGGCGAGGACTTCCCCGCCCACACCACGCTTGCCGGCCTGCTTGTCGGTCATGAGACCGGCGGACGTCGAGATGATCGCGACGCCCAGCCCCCCCAGGACTCGAGGCAGGTTGTCCTTCTTCGCATAAACGCGCAGACCGGGCTTGGAAACCCGGCGCACGCCCGCGAGCGACCGCTCACGGGTAGGGCCGAACTTGAGCTCCACCACGAGGTTCTTGCCAACCTTGGCGTCCTCGACGGTCCAAGCCTGGATGTAGCCCTCCTGCTGGAGGATCTCGGCGATATGCGCCTTGATCTTCGAGTACGGCATCGACACACTCTCGTGGTACGCCGAGTTCGCGTTACGCAGACGTGTGAGCATGTCTGCGATCGGGTCGGTCATCGTCATGGCCAGTGGCCTTCCTCGCCGCGGTTTCCAGTCGGTGAAGCAGCTCTAATGGTCGAGTCCGCCTCAGCTTGCACCCTGAGGTCTGCTTCGCATCCCTCAGTGTCCGCTTCGGCTACCTCTCCGTGCTCTACCGGTGGACCTTCGGCGCGGTCACGGGCGCAAAGTGCGCCCTGCCTTCTACTGAATATGTGTGGCTGGTGATCACCTGGGAGGGCGACGCAGGGCCGCCCCCAGGGTAACTACCAGCTCGACTTGGTGATGCCGGGCAGCTCGCCCCGGTGCGCCATCTCGCGGAAGCACACGCGGCAGAGCCCGAACTTGCGGTAGACGGCGCGCGGCCGACCACAGCGTGTGCAACGAGTGTATGCCCGGACCTCGAACTTCGGCTTGCGCCCTGCCTTGGCGATCAGTGACTTCTTCGCCATGATCAGGCCTCCTTGAAGGGGAACCCGAGGAGCTTCAGCAGCGCCCGGCCCTGGTCGTCGTTCTTCGCGGTGGTCACGACCGTGATGTCCATGCCCCGCGGCCGGTCGACCTTGTCCTGGTCGACCTCGTGGAACATGACCTGCTCGGTCAGACCGAACGTGTAGTTGCCGTTGCCGTCGAACTGCTTGGGCGACAGGCCGCGGAAGTCCCTGATGCGGGGCAGCGCCAGCGCCAGCAGCCGGTCGAGGAACTCCCACATGCGGTCGCCGCGCAGCGTGACGTGCGCGCCGATCGGCATGCCCTCGCGCAGCTTGAACTGGGCGATGGACTTGCGGGCCCGGACGACGGCCGGCTTCTGGCCGGTGATCGCGGTGAGGTCGCGGACGGCGCCTTCGATGAGCTTGGAGTCGCGAGCCGCCTCGCCGACGCCCATGTTGACCTTGATCTTGGTCAGGGCCGGGATCTGCATGACGTTCTCGATGCCGAACTGCTCGCGAAGCTGGGCCGCGATCTCCTCGCGGTACTTCGTCTTCAGGCGCGGCGTCGGGCGCTCGGTCTCAGTGGTCGTGGCAGTCATCAGCTGTCCTCACCCGTCTCGTCGGCCTTCTTGTCCTCGGCCTTCTTCTCGGCGGGCTTGTCGTCCTTGAGCTTCTTCACGTTCGACACGTGGATCGAAGCCTCCATGGTCTGCACGCCGCCGGTCTTGGCGCCACGCGGGCCCTGGTGGGTCTCCTTGGTGTGCTTCTTGATCATGTTGACGCCCTCGACCACCACGCGGTCCTCGCGCGGGAACGTGGCGATCACGTGACCCTTGGCACCCTTGTCCTTGCCGGCGATGACCTGGACCAGGTCACCCTTCTTCACATGCAACGACTTCGGCATCACAGCACCTCCGGGGCGAGCGAGATGATGCGCATGAACTTCTTGTCGCGCAGTTCCCGGCCGACCGGGCCGAAGATACGGGTGCCGCGAGGGTCACCGCTGTCCTTGATGATGACGGCGGCGTTCTCGTCGAAGCGGATGTAGGAGCCGTCGGGCCGGCGGCGCTCCTTGACCGTGCGGACGATGACGGCCTTGACCACATCGCCCTTCTTGACGCCCGTGCTGCCGGGCAGCGCGTCCTTGACAGTGGCGACGATGACGTCACCGATACCGGCGTAGCGTCGGCCCGAGCCACCGAGAACGCGGATGCAAAGGATCTCCTTCGCGCCCGTGTTGTCGGCGACCTTGAGCCGCGACTCCTGCTGGATCACTTTTCACTCCTGGTTAGTCGCGCCGGTTCTCTTCTCGCTCGAAGAGCCTGGCGGAACTCTCTGTTTTCTTGGTCCTCCGCCACAACCCTCGGGGGGCTCCGCCCCCCAAGTGCCCCCGAAAACCCCGGGGGCTTCGCCCCCCATGGTCTCCAAACGGTCTCTTGAGGGCTTCGCCCCCAAGAGCCCCCCGAAAACCCCGGGGGCTTCGCCCCCCATGGTCTCCAAACGGTCTCTTGAGGGCTCCGCCCCCAAGAGCCCCCCGAAAACCCCGGGGGCTTCGCCCCCCATGGTCTCCAAACGGTCTCTTGAGGGCTTCGCCCCCAAGAGCCCCCCGGAAACCCTGGGGGCTTTGCCCCCCGTGGTGTTCAGGCGGCCCCATGGGCCGCGCCGGAGGCGACGCGAGGTCCTAGCGGACCTCGCGTCCTTGGACGCCGTCGTGGGGGTCTGAGAGCCCCCACGAGGCGCGGCATATCCGAGAAGGAGAGTTACTTGGCCTTCTCGAGGATCTCCACGACCCTCCACCGCTTGGTGGCGGAGAGGGGGCGGGTCTCCATCAGCAGCACGCGGTCACCAACGCCACAGGCGTTGGCCTCGTCGTGCGCCTTGTACTTGGTCGTACGGCGGATGACCTTGCCGTACAGGCGGTGCTTCACGCGGTCCTCGACGGCGACGACGACGGTCTTGTCCATCTTGTCGCTGACGACGAGGCCCTCACGGACCTTGCGGAAGTTCCGCCCGGCCTCGGTGGTCGTCTCGGTAGTCGTCTCAGTGGTCTCGGTCTCAGCCATCGCTCGTCTCCTTCTCGACCGTGACGATGCCCAGCTCGCGCTCGCGCATCACGGTGTAGATACGGGCGATCTCGCGGCGGACGGCACGCAGCCGCCCGTGGCTCTCCAACTGACCGGTCGCCGCCTGGAAGCGGAGGTTGAACAGCTCCTCCTTCGCCTCCTTGAGCTTCTGGACCAGGGTGTCCTGGTCCTCCACCCGCAGCTCGCCGGCGGTCAGGCTCTTAGCCATCACGCCTCACCCATTTCACGCTTAACGATCTTGCACTTCATCGGCAGCTTGTGAATCGCCCTGGTGAGCGCCTCACGCGCGACCTCTTCAGAGACACCCGACAGCTCGAACATCACGCGTCCGGGCTTGACGTTGGCGATCCACCACTCCGGCGAACCCTTACCGGAACCCATGCGGGTCTCGGCGGGCTTCTTGGTGAGGGGACGGTCCGGGTAGATGTTGATCCAGACCTTGCCGCCACGCTTGATGTGACGGGTCATGGCGATACGAGCCGACTCGATCTGGCGGTTGGTCACATAGGAGTGCTCCATCGCCTGAATGCCGAACTCGCCGAACACGACCCTGGTGCCGCCCTTGGCGGCACCACTGCGGTCGGGCCGGTGCTGCTTACGGTGCTTGACCCTGCGCGGGATCAGCATGGTCAGCTCCCTTCAGCACCCGGCTGCGCAGCCGGGCCGGTCTCGGGGGCGGTCGTCTGTGCGGCCGCCTCGGTGCGGGGGGCACGGTCGCCGCGGCCGCCACCACGACGGGGGCGGTCACCGCCACCGCGACGGGGACGGTCTCCGCCGCCACCGCCACCACCACCGCGACGGTCGTCGCGGTCGCGGCGCTGGCCGGCACGAGCGCCTGCGGCGGCCGCCTCACGCTCGGCGCGGCTCGTCGGAGCCTCGCCCTTGTAGATCCAGACCTTCACGCCGATCCGGCCGAAGGTGGTACGGGCCTCGTAGAAGCCGTAGTCGATGTCCGCGCGGAGCGTGTGCAGCGGCACGCGGCCCTCGCGGTAGAACTCCGACCGCGACATCTCGGCGCCGCCCAGACGACCGGAGCACTGGACACGGATGCCCTTGGCGCCGGACTTCATGGCCGACTGCATCGCCTTGCGCATGGCACGGCGGAACGAGACCCGGCTGGACAGCTGCTCGGCGACGCCCTGCGCGACGAGCTGGGCGTCGATCTCAGGGTTCTTGACCTCGAGGATGTTGAGCTGGACCTGCTTCTTGGTCAGCTTCTCCAGGTCGCCACGGATACGGTCCGCCTCGGCGCCGCGCCGGCCGATCACGATGCCCGGACGCGCGGTGTGGATGTCCACCTGTACGCGGTCCGTGGTGCGCTCGATCTCGACCTTGGAGATGCCGGCCCGCTCCATGCCCTTCTGCAGCATGCGGCGGATCGACACGTCCTCGGCGACGTACGACTTGTACAGCTTGTCGGCGTACCACCGGCTCTTGAAGTCGGTCGTGATGCCGAGGCGGAACCCGTGCGGGTTAACCTTCTGGCCCACTATCGGGTCCTTCCCTTCGGCTCGCGGGACTCCACGATCACGGTGATGTGGCTCGTCCGCTTGTTGATCCGATAGGCGCGACCCTGTGCACGCGGACGGAACCGCTTCAGCGTCGGGCCTTCGTCGACCCACGCCCGGCTCACGAAGAGCGTCTGGGGGTCGAGATCGAAGTTGTGCTCAGCATTCGCCATCGCGCTGCTCAGCACCTTGTAGATCGGCTCGCTCGCCGACTGGGGAGCGAACTGCAGCACGGCCTGCGCCTCCGAAGCGGGCAGCCCGCGAATAAGGTCCACCACACGGCGGGCCTTGAGGGGCGTGACGCGGACGAACCGCGCCTGAGCCCTGGCTTCCATCGCTTACTCCTCTAACTGCTTCTGAAGGCGTCTATCGCCGGCTGCGCCGGTCGTCCTTGACGTGGCTGCGGAATGTCCGCGTGGGCGCGAACTCTCCGAGCTTGTGGCCGATCATCGACTCGGTGATGAACACCGGGACGTGCTTGCGGCCGTCGTGCACGGCGATCGTGTGACCCAGCATGTCGGGCACGATCATGGAGCGCCGCGACCACGTCTTGATGACGGTCTTGGTGCCCTTCTCGTTCTGGACGTCGACCTTCTTCTGAAGGTGGTCGTCCACGAAGGGACCCTTCTTAAGGCTACGTGGCATCTCGGCTGCTCCTACCGCTTCTTCCTCTTGCTCCGACGACGGATGATCAGCCGGTCGCTGGACTTGTTGGCCTGGCGGGTGCGACCCTCGGGCTTGCCCTTCGGGTTCACCGGGTGGCGACCACCGGAGGTCTTACCCTCACCACCACCGTGCGGGTGGTCGACGGGGTTCATGGCGACACCGCGTACGGTCGGGCGCTTGCCCTTCCACCGCATGCGGCCGGCCTTGCCCCAGTTGATGTTGGCCTGCTCGGCGTTGCCGACCTGACCCACCGAGGCCCGGCAGCGCACGTCCACCATGCGCATCTCACCGGACGGCATACGCAGCGTGGCGTACGTGCCTTCCTTGGCGAGCAGCTGGATCTGGGCGCCCGCGGAACGGCCGAGCTTGGCGCCGCCGCCCGGACGGAGCTCCACCGCGTGGATGAAGGTACCGGTCGGGATGTTGCGCAGCGGCAGGCAGTTGCCCGGCTTGATGTCGGCCCCGGGGCCGTTCTCGATACGGTCGCCCTGCTTGAGGCCCGTCGGCGCGATGATGTAGCGCTTCTCGCCGTCGGCGTAGTGGAGCAGAGCGATATTGGCGGTGCGGTTGGGGTCGTACTCGATGTGAGCGACCTTCGCCGGAATGCCGTCCTTGTCATGCCTACGGAAGTCAATGATCCGGTAGGCGCGCTTGTGACCGCCGCCTTGGTGGCGCGCGGTGACCCGGCCGTGTACGTTGCGGCCGCCCTTGCTGTGAAGGGGCGCAAGCAACGACTTCTCGGGCGTGCTGCGGGTGATCTCGGAGAAGTCCGAGACACTCGATCCGCGGCGACCCGGAGTCGTCGGCTTGTACTTACGGATGCCCATCTTTTTCGTTCATCCTTCGATCTACCTCAGAATCCAAAGGATTCTGAGGTGTCCCTAAATATTTCGCGCGAAGCGCCTAACCTGCGGGGGGCGAGCCCCCCGCATGCCCCCCAACTGCTTGGGCCTTCGGGCCTTCTGCTTGGAAATCATCGCTTCGCGATGATTTCCGCGGGTTAGCCGATCTGACCGAAGATGTCGATCCGATCGCCTTCCACCAGGCTCACGATCGCGCGCTTGGTGTCGGGACGCTTGCCGTAACCGGTACGGGTGCGCTTGCGCTTACCCTGCCGGTTGATGGTGTTCACGCTGGTGACCTTGACCCCGAAGATCTGCTCAACAGCGATCTTGACCTGGGTCTTGTTCGCAGTGTTCTTCACCAGGAACGTGTACTTGTTGTTCTCATCGATCAGGCCGTAGCTCTTCTCAGAGACGACCGGCTTGATGATGATGTCGCGCGGGTCGGCGATCTTCTCCATCAGGCCTCTTCCTTCCCGCTATTGCTCAGGCGAGCAACGACCTGGTCGTACGCCTCCTGCGTGAAGACCACGTCGTCGGCCACGAGCACGTCGTACGTGTTGAGCTGCCCGGAGTCCAGCAGGTGGACCTCGGGAGCGTTACGCAGGCTCAGCCAGGTCAGCTCGTCGGCCTCGTCTACCACGACGAGGACGCGGGGCGACTGGGTGATCTTGCGCAGGGCCTCCAGGGCAGCCTTGGTCTTGGGGGTCTCCCCCGCGACCAGCGTGCTGACCACGTGGACGCGACCGCCGCCGGCCCTGTCGGAGAGGGCGCCACGCAGGGCGGCGACCTTCATCTTCTTGGGCGTCCGCTGCGAGTAGTCACGCGGAACCGGACCGTGGACAACGCCACCGCCGGTGAACTGCGGCGCGCGGGTCGAGCCCTGACGGGCGCGACCAGTGCCCTTCTGGCGGTACGGCTTCTTACCGCCACCACGGACCTCACCACGGGTCTTGGCCTTGTGCGTGCCCTGCCGGCGAGCGGCGAGCTGGGCCACGACCACCTGGTGGATCAGTGGAACGTTGACCTTGGCGCCGAAGACGTCTTCGGGCAGGTCAACCGTGCCGGTCTTGGCGCCGCTAGGGTCGAGGACGTCAATGCTGGTCACTTCGCAGCCCCCTTCTTGGCGGCGGTGCGGACGAGGACGAGGCTGCCATTGGCGCCGGGGATCGCACCCTTGATCAGGATGAGACCGTTCTCGGCGTCGATGGCGTGAACCTTGAGGCTCTGCACAGTGGTGCGGACGTTACCCATCCGGCCAGCCATGCGCAGACCCTTGAAAACGCGGCCCGGGGTGGCGCAGCCACCGATGGAACCCGGCGAACGGTGCTTGCGCTGCGTACCGTGCGACGCGCTCAGGCCCTTGAAGCCGTGCCGCTTCATGACACCAGCGAAGCCCTTGCCCTTGCTCTTGCCCGTCACGTCGACGAACTGGCCGGCCTCGAAGGTGTCGGCCAGCAGCTCCTGGCCCAGGGTGTAGTCGCTCGCGTCGTCGGTGCGGATCTCCGCGAAGTAACGGCGCGGGGTGATGTCGTGCTTACGCAGGTAGTCGCCGAGCGGCTTGTTGACCTTCCGGGGGTCGACCTGCCCGAACCCGAGCTGGATGGCGGAGTAGCCGTCCTTGTCGGCGGTGCGGACGCGGGTCACCACGCACGGACCGGCCTCGACCACGGTCACCGGCACCATCCGGTTGTCCGCGTCGAAGACCTGGGTCATGCCGAGCTTCTTGCCCAGGACGCCCTTGATCGTCTTAGCCATGTCAGTGCGTTCCCTCAGAGCTTGATCGAAATGTCGACACCCGCTGGGAGGTCGAGCCGCATGAGCGAGTCAACCGTCTTGGGAGTCGGATCGATGATGTCAATCAGCCGCTTGTGCGTGCGCATCTCGAAGTGCTCGCGGCTGTCCTTGTACTTGTGCGGCGAACGGATGACGCAGTACACGTTCTTCTCGGTCGGCAGCGGCACCGGGCCCGCGACCTTCGCGCCAGTCCGCGTCACCGTCTCGACGATTTTCTTGGCCGAGCTATCGATGACCTCGTGGTCATAGGCCTTAAGCCGAATGCGGATCTTCTGTCCCGCCATAGTGGCCTCGGTGTCCTTCGCTGTCGTCTGAAAAAGTATCGTGCGGCCTTTTGCCGCTGTATTGCTGCAGGTCAGGACCTGCGTGACCCCACGAGGCAGACGCGGTGGAGCTGCCTTCTTCTTCCGTGATCCGGCAGTGACTTCGGTCACATGTCCTTCGGCCGAAGTGACTGCTGGATCACGGCGCTGTGCATGGAGCCCTTGTACGTGGTTCGGCGGCCGGCTCCAGAGTGCGGGGGCCGGCCGCCGTCCCAGCTACTTGATGATCTTCACGACCCGGCCGGCGCCGACGGTGCGGCCACCCTCACGGATCGCGAACTTGAGGCCTTCCTCCATGGCGATGGGCTGGATCAGCTCAACGCGCATTTCGGTGTTGTCGCCCGGCATGACCATCTCCGTGCCCTCGGGGAGGTTCACGACACCGGTCACGTCAGTCGTACGGAAGTAGAACTGCGGGCGGTAGTTGTTGAAGAACGGCGTGTGGCGGCCGCCCTCGTCCTTGGACAGGATGTAGACCTGGCCGGTGAACTCGGTGTGCGGGGTGGTCGTGCCCGGCTTGATGATGCACTGGCCGCGCTCGACCTCGTCGCGCTTGATGCCGCGGAGCAGCAGGGCGGCGTTGTCGCCCGCCTCGCCCGTGTCCAGCATCTTGTTGAACATCTCGATGCTGGTGACGGTGGTGGTCGTCTTCTCCGGCTTGATGCCGATGATGTCGACCTGCTCGTTGACCTTGACGACACCGCGCTCGATACGACCGGTGACGACGGTGCCGCGACCGGTGATCGAGAAGACGTCCTCGACCGGCATGAGGAACGGCTTGTCCGTCTCACGCGGCGGCTCGGGCACGTTCTCGTCCACGGCGTTCATGAGCTCGACGATGCTGTCGGCCCACTTCTCGTCGCCCTCGAGTGCCTTGAGGGCGGAGACGCGTACGACGGGCAGGTCGTCGCCGGGGAACTCCTGAGCGGACAGGAGCTCGCGGACCTCGAGCTCGACGAGCTCGAGGATCTCCTCGTCGTCGACCATGTCGGCCTTGTTGAGGGCCACGACGATGTAGGGGACGCCGACCTGGCGGGCCAGGAGGACGTGCTCCTTCGTCTGCGGCATCGGGCCGTCGGTGGCGGCGACCACCAGGATGGCGCCGTCCATCTGAGCTGCACCGGTGATCATGTTCTTCACATAGTCGGCGTGCCCGGGGCAGTCAACGTGCGCGTAGTGACGCTTCTCGGTCTGGTACTCGACGTGCGCGATCGAGATCGTGATGCCGCGAGCCTTCTCCTCCGGCGCCTTGTCGATCTTGTCGAACGGGGTCGCCTTGTTGATCTCCGGGAAACGGTCGTGAAGCACCTTGGTGATCGCCGCGGTCAGCGTGGTCTTGCCGTGGTCGATGTGTCCAATGGTGCCGATGTTCATGTGCGGCTTAGTCCGCTCGAACTTGGCCTTGCCCACTGGTTCTCTCCTTGAGAATCTGACTGACTTTCGTCTACACACTCGGGCCCGGGAACTCCCGAACCCCTTGGCGGTGAGGTGGCTCGCGCCACCCCACCAGGGACCAGGACAGAAGTCCTGGTACGACCCGTCACCGGGTCGGACCAGGAACTATTCGCCCCGGGCCTTCGCGACGATCTCCTTGGCGATGCCGGGCGGCACCTCCGCGTAGGAGTCGAACTGCATGCTGTAGCTCGCCCGCCCCTGCGTCTTGCTACGCAGGTCGCCCACGTAGCCGAACATCTCAGACAGCGGTACGAGCGCCTGAACGACCCGGGCGCCGGCCCGCTCGTCCATCGCCTGGATCTGCCCCCGGCGACCGTTGAGGTCGCCGATGACGTCACCCATGTAATCCTCGGGCGTGGTGACCTCGACGGCCATCATCGGCTCGAGGAGCACGGCGTCCGCCCTGCGCGCGGCCTCCTTGAAGGCCATCGAGCCGGCGATCTTGAAGGCCATTTCCGAGGAGTCGACGTCGTGCGCGGCGCCGTCGGTCAGCGTAACCTTCACGCCGACCATCGGGTAACCGGCCAGCACACCGAACTCGGCGGCCTCTTGAGCGCCCGCGTCGACCGAAGGGATGTACTCCCTCGGGACGCGGCCACCCGTGACCTTGTTCTCGAACTCGTAGCCGTCGTTGCCTTCGCCCAGCGGCTCGAGGTTGATGATCACCCGCGCGAACTGGCCGGAACCACCGGTCTGCTTCTTGTGGGTGTAGTCCAGCTTCTCCACCTTGCGGCGGATGGTCTCGCGGTAGGCGACCTGAGGACGGCCGACGTTGGCCTCGACCCGGAACTCGCGGCGCATCCGGTCGACGAGGATCTCCAGGTGGAGTTCGCCCATGCCCCAGATGACCGTCTGGCCGGTCTCCTCGTCACGGCGGACCTGGAAGGACGGGTCCTCCTCGGCCAGCCGCTGGATCGCGGTCGACAGCTTCTCCTGGTCGCCCTTGGTCTTGGGCTCGATGGCGACGTTGATGACCGGAGCCGGGAACGTCATCGACTCGAGCACGACCTGGTTCGACGGGTCGGACAGGGTGTCGCCGGTCGTGGTGTCCTTCAGACCCATGACCGCGACGATCTGGCCGGCGATGGCCGTCGGCCGCTCCTCACGCTTGTTGGCGTGCATCTGGTAGATCTTGCCGATCCGCTCTTTCTTGCCCTTCACAGAGTTGACGACCTGTGAACCGGTCTCGAGCGTGCCCGAGTAGATGCGGATGTAGGTGAGCTTGCCCAGGTGCGGGTCGCTGGCGATCTTGAAGGCCAGAGCGGAGAACGGCTCGGTCGGGTCCGCGTGCCGCTCGATGACCTTGTCCTCGTTGCCGACCGCGTGGCCCTTGAAGGCCGGGATGTCGGTCGGCGCGGGCAGGTAGGCGACGATCGCGTCGAGCAGGGGCTGCACGCCCTTGTTCTTGAACGCGGTGCCGCAGAGCACCGGGTTGATGGCGCTGGACACCGTCGCGCGGCGGATGGCCGCGACCAGCTGCTCCTCGGTGGGCTCGGTGCCCTCGAGGTAGAGCTCCATCAGCTCGTCGTCGTTCTCGGCGACGGTCTCGATCAGGCGGTCCCGCCACTCGCGAGCGGCCTCGGCGTGGTCGGCCGGGATCTCGACGGTGTCGTACATCTCGCCCTTGGCGGCCTCGGCGCTCCAGATGAGACCCTGCATCTTGATGAGGTCGATGATGCCCTTGAAGTCGGCCTCGACGCCCCAGGGAAGCTGGATGACCGCCGGGGTCGCGGCCAGACGGCTGACCATCATCTCGACGCAGCGGTGGAACTCCGCGCCGACCCGGTCCATCTTGTTCACGAAGCAAATGCGCGGGACGTTGTAGCGGTCAGCCTGGCGCCACACCGTCTCCGACTGCGGCTCGACACCCGCGACGCCGTCGAACACGGCGACGGCACCGTCGAGGACGCGGAGCGAACGCTCCACCTCGATGGTGAAGTCGACGTGACCCGGGGTGTCGATGATGTTGATGGTGTGACCGAGCCACTCGCAAGTCGTCGCGGCAGACGTGATCGTGATGCCGCGCTCCTGCTCCTGCTCCATCCAGTCCATCGTGGCAGCGCCCTCGTGGACTTCACCGATCTTGTAGTTGATGCCGGTGTAGAACAGGATGCGCTCGGTCGTGGTGGTCTTGCCCGCGTCGATATGGGCCATGATCCCGATGTTGCGGACCTTGGCCAGGTCAAGAGCGGTCGTGGTGGCCACTTCTCTCGCGTCCTCGTCGTCTCGTCGAACCCGCCGGGGTTACCAGCGGTAGTGGGCGAAGGCCTTATTGGACTCGGCCATCTTGTGGGTGTCCTCGCGCTTCTTCACGCTCGCCCCGAGGCCGTTGCTGGCGTCGAGGAGCTCGTTCATGAGGCGCTCGGTCATGGTCTTCTCGCGGCGGGCGCGGGAGTACTGCACCAGCCAGCGCAGGGCCAGGGTGGTGCTGCGCGCGGCGCGCACCTCGACCGGCACCTGGTAGGTCGCGCCACCGACACGACGGCTGCGGACCTCGAGGGTCGGCTTGACGTTGTCAAGCGCGCGCTTCAGAGTCACGACCGGGTCGTTGCCCGTCTTCTCCTTGCAGCCTTCGAGGGCGCCGTAGACGATCGACTGCGCGATGGAGCGCTTGCCGTCCAGGAGCACCTTGTTGATCAGGGCGGTCACCAGAGGGGAGCTGTAAACCGGGTCAGACATCAGCTGACGACGGCCAGGAGAACCCTTACGAGGCATGGTTAGCTCTTCTCCTTCTTCGCGCCGTAGCGGCTACGGGCCTGCTTGCGGTTGCGCACACCCTGAGTGTCGAGCGAACCGCGGATGATCTTGTAGCGAACACCAGGCAGGTCCTTCACACGACCGCCACGCACGAGCACGATGGAGTGCTCCTGCAGGTTGTGGCCCACACCGGGGATGTAGGCCGTGACCTCGATGCCGTTCGTGAGCCGAACGCGAGCCACCTTGCGCAGTGCCGAGTTGGGCTTCTTCGGGGTGGTGGTGTAAACGCGCTGGCACACGCCGCGCCGCTGCGGACTCCCCTTGAGGGCAGGAGTCTTGGTCTTGGAGACCTTGTCCTGCCGGCCCTTGCGGACCAACTGCTGAATAGTGGGCACTGCCACTCCGTTTCGTGCCTTGGCCGGTGCTACGTCATTGGGTCTTGCATTTCGCAGGTTCTGCCGGTGTCATGACCTGCTGGTTTTCCCCGTCTCGGCGCCCCCGCGCTCGGGCGTGTCGCGCTATTCACACAGACACATCCGTGAGGATTACGAGCCAGGAAGCCGTCCTACGCCCGCAATGAGCGCACGGTCGAGGGCCCGCATAGAGACGGGCACGATGTCCAAGACTACCCAGGCCCATGCGACACGTCAAAACGGCGCGACAAAGCCGATAAGCCTTGCCACTCCGGATCGCCGGGGCCTACTTCATCCAGCCCATCTACAGCTCCACAGCCATGGTATCCGCCCACCACAGCATTCCGCACAGAGATCCCAGTACGAGCACCACAGGCCTCAGAGCCGCACCCGACCACCGGCTCAGCCAATCTCGCCACACCCAAGGGCCAGGCTTACCCAGCACCCCCGTAAGAGAGCCCGCGCAACGACTCACAACGCACCACGTGGCCCCGGCCCACGACGCACCACGTCCCCTGGCCCACAATGCGTCGTAGCGGCGCCCAGCCCCGCACAGGGTCAGAGGCCGTCCCCCTGGAAGGCCCTCAGCCCCGTGCGGCGTTTGGGGTCACCACGGCAGCGCGTAACGGATAAGGGGCCTGAACGCGACGCGCCCGGGCCCTCGAAACGAGAGACCCGGGCGCATCACCTAGAAACTGAAATTTCACCGATTGTACTGGCCGAAGTCGTATTCCTCGAGAGGAACCGCCTCGCCACTGCCGGTGCCGAAGGTATAGTCGGCGGCGGAGCCGTCGTAGCCGCCGACGGTGTACATGGCCGCCTTCGCCTCCTCGGTCGGCTCCACCCGGATGTTGCGGTACTGCGGCATACCGGTGCCGGCCGGGATGAGCTTGCCGATGATGACGTTCTCCTTCAGGCCCAGGAGCGAGTCGGACTTGGCGTGGATCGCCGCGTCCGTCAGGACCCTGGTCGTCTCCTGGAAGGAGGCCGCCGACAACCACGACTCGGTCGCGAGCGACGCCTTCGTGATGCCCATGAGCACCGGACGGCCGGCGGCCGGGGAGCCGCTCTCCGCCACCGTCTCGCGGTTCATCAGCTCGAAGCGCGGACGCTCCACGAGCTCGCCGGGCAGCAGGTCGGTGTCACCGGACTCCAGCACGTTCACGCGCTTGAGCATCTGCCGCACGATGATCTCGATGTGCTTGTCGTGGATCGACACACCCTGCGACCGGTAGACCTGCTGGACCTCCGCCACCAGGTGCAGCTGCACGGCCCGCGGGCCGAGGATGCGCAGCACCTCGTTGGGGTTGACCGCACCGGCGACGAGCTGCTGGCCGACCGTGACACGCTGGCCGTCCTGCACGAGCAGGCGCGACCGCATCGACACCGGGTAGGCGATCTCCTCCGAACCGTCGTCGGGGGTGATCACGATCTTCCTGGTCTTGTCGGTCTCGTCGATCCGCGCCCGGCCCTCGGTCTCGGAGATCGGGGCGACACCCTTGGGGATGCGCGCCTCGAACAGCTCCGTGACACGGGGCAGGCCGTGGGTGATGTCGGCGCCGGCCACACCACCGGTGTGGAACGTACGCATCGTCAGCTGCGTGCCCGGCTCGCCGATCGACTGGGCGGCGATGATGCCGACCGCCTCGCCGACGTCCACGAGCTTGCCGGTGGCCAGCGAGCGGCCGTAGCAGGTCGCGCAGACACCGATCTTGGCCTCGCAGACGAGCGCGCTGCGGGTACGCACGGTCTCGACGCCGGCCTCGACCAGCTTCGTCACGTGGATGTCGTTGATGTCGACGCCCGCCGCGACGATGACCTTGCCGTCGACCTCGACGTCCTCGGCCAGGATGCGGCCGTGCACGTTGGACTCGGCGTTCTCTGCCTTGACCAGGTTGCCCGACGCGTCACGGTCGGCGACGTGCAGCGGGACCGCGCGGTCGGTGCCGCAGTCGATCTCGCGCACGATGACGTCCTGCGCCACGTCCACCAGACGCCGGGTCAGGTAACCCGAGTCCGCGGTACGCAGCGCCGTGTCGGCCAGACCCTTCCGCTGACCGTGGGTGGAGATGAAGTACTCCAGCACCGACAGGCCCTCGCGGAACGAGGCCTTGATCGGCCGCGGGATCGTCTCACCCTTGGTGTTGGACACCAGGCCGCGGATGCCGGCGATCTGCCGGACCTGCATCTTGTTACCGCGGGCGCCGGAGTTGACCATCATCCAGACCGGGTTGGTCGCCGGGAAGGCGTTGACCATGTCGGTCTCGACGTCGGCCGTCGCGTGCGTCCAGATCTCGATGAGCTCCTGACGGCGCTCCTCGTCGGTGATCAGACCGCGCTCGTACTCGCGCTGGACCTTGTCCGCCCGGCGCTCGTAGTTTTCCATGATGTCGATCTTGTTCGGGGGCGCGACGACGTCCTCGATCGAGATCGTGACACCGGAGCGGGTCGCCCAGCGGAAGCCCGCGTCCTTGAGCGCGTCGAGCGAGTTGGCGACCTCGATCTTGGGATAGGTCTCCGCCAGCTCGTTCACGATCGTGGACAGCTGCTTCTTGCCGACCTGGAAGTCGACGAACGGGTAGCTCTCGGGCAGCGTCTGGTTGAACAGGCACCGCCCGAACGTCGTCTCCAGCCGGATCGGGTCGCCCTGCTCCCAGCCCTCGGGAGCGACCCACTCGCGCGGCGGCAGGACGTCCTTCAGCCGGATCTGGATCTTCGCCTGGATCTCCAGCTCACCGCGGTCGAAGGCCATCTGCGACTCGGCGATCGAGCCGAACACGCGGCCCTCGCCGATCGCCCCGTCCTTCTGGGTGGTCAGCCAGTAGAGGCCGATGACCATGTCCTGGGTGGGCATCGTCACGGGCTTGCCGTCGGCCGGCTTGAGGATGTTGTTGGTCGAGAGCATCAGGATGCGTGCCTCGGCCTGGGCCTCAGCCGACAGCGGCAGGTGCACGGCCATCTGGTCGCCGTCGAAGTCCGCGTTGAACGCGGTGCAGACGAGCGGGTGGATCTGGATGGCCTTGCCCTCGACCAGCTGCGGCTCGAACGCCTGGATGCCCAGGCGGTGGAGCGTCGGAGCGCGGTTGAGCAGCACCGGGTGCTCGGTGATGACCTCTTCGAGCACGTCCCACACCACAGGGCGGGCGCGCTCGACCATCCGCTTGGCCGACTTGATGTTCTGGGCGTGGTTGAGGTCGACCAGCCGCTTCATCACGAACGGCTTGAACAGCTCCAGCGCCATCTGCTTGGGCAGGCCGCACTGGTGCAGCTTGAGCTGCGGGCCGACGACGATGACCGAACGGCCCGAGTAGTCGACTCGCTTGCCCAGCAGGTTCTGACGGAACCGGCCCTGCTTGCCCTTCAGCATGTCGCTGAGGGACTTCAACGGCCGGTTGCCGGGACCGGTGACCGGGCGACCGCGGCGGCCGTTGTCGAACAGCGCGTCCACGGCCTCCTGCAGCATCCGCTTCTCGTTGTTCACGATGATCTCGGGCGCGCCGAGGTCGAGCAGTCGCTTGAGGCGGTTGTTGCGGTTGATGACCCGGCGGTAGAGGTCGTTGAGGTCGGAGGTCGCGAACCGGCCACCGTCGAGCTGCACCATCGGGCGCAGGTCCGGCGGGATGACCGGGATGCAGTCGAGCACCATGCCGCGCGGCGAGTTGGTCGTGTTGAGGAACGCCGACACGACCTTGAGCCGCTTGAGCGCGCGGGCCTTCTTCTGGCCCTTGCCGCTGCGGATGGTCTCGCGCAGGTTCTCCGACTCGACGTCGAGGTCGAAGCTGATCAGACGGTCCTGGATCGCCTGCGCGCCCATGCCGCCCTTGAAGTAGCGGCCGAAGCGGTCGCGCATCTCGCGGTAGAGCAGCTCGTCGCCCTCGAGGTCCTGGACCTTGAGGTTCTTGAAGCGGCTCCAGACCTCGTCGAGCCGGTCCAGCTCGCGCTGGGCCCGGTCGCGGAGCTGACGCATCTCACGCTCGGCGCCCTCGCGGACCTTACGGCGCTGGTCGCCCTTGGCGCCCGCCGCCTCGAGCTCGGCCAGGTCGCCCTCGAGCTTCTTCTGCCTGGTTTCGACGTCGGAGTCGCGGCGCTGCTCGATGTGCTGCCGCTCGACGGAGATCTTCGCCTCCAGCGAGGGCAGGTCACGCTCACGCATCTCGGTGTCGACATGCGTGATCATGTACGCCGCGAAGTAGATGACCTTCTCCAGGTCCTTCGGGGCCAGGTCGAGCAGGTAGCCGAGGCGTGACGGGACGCCCTTGAAGTACCAGATGTGGGTGACCGGCGCGGCCAGCTCGATGTGGCCCATCCGCTCACGACGCACCTTGGCGCGAGTCACCTCGACGCCACAGCGCTCACAGATGATGCCCTTGAACCGGACGCGCTTGTACTTGCCGCAGTAGCACTCCCAGTCGCGGGTCGGACCGAAGATCTTCTCGCAGAAGAGCCCGTCCTTTTCCGGCTTGAGAGTCCGGTAGTTGATGGTCTCCGGCTTCTTGACCTCGCCGTGCGACCACTGACGGATGTCGTCGGCGGTCGCGAGACCGATCCTGAGCTCGTCGAAGAAGTTGACGTCTAGCATTTTTGCGATCTCCCCCTCAGACTTCTTCCACGCTGCTCGGCTCACGCCGGGACAGATCGATGCCGAGCTCCTCCGCGGCGCGGAAGACGTCCTCGTCGGTGTCACGCATCTCGATGGACATGCCGTCGCTGGAGAGCACCTCGACGTTGAGGCACAGCGACTGCATCTCCTTGATGAGCACCTTGAAGGACTCCGGAATGCCCGGCTCGGGAATGTTCTCGCCCTTGACGATCGCCTCGTAGACCTTCACGCGGCCCAGGACGTCGTCGGACTTGATGGTCAGCAGCTCCTGCAGGGCGTAGGCGGCGCCGTACGCCTCCAGCGCCCACACCTCCATCTCACCGAAGCGCTGGCCACCGAACTGGGCCTTACCGCCGAGCGGCTGCTGAGTGATCATGGAGTACGGGCCGGTCGAACGAGCGTGGATCTTGTCGTCGACCAGGTGCAGGAGCTTGAGGATGTAGATGTAGCCGACCGAGATCGGGTAGGGGAACGGCTCACCACTGCGCCCGTCGAACAGCCGGGCCTTGCCGCTCTGCTGCACCATCCGGTCGCCGTCACGGTTGGCCACGGTGCTGTCGAGCAGCCCGACGATC
The DNA here is from genome assembly GCF_043197025.1 of Nonomuraea marmarensis. Classification (NCBI taxonomy): domain Bacteria; kingdom Bacillati; phylum Actinomycetota; class Actinomycetes; order Streptosporangiales; family Streptosporangiaceae; genus Nonomuraea; species Nonomuraea marmarensis. The sequence goes on along the minus strand of NZ_JBICRM010000019.1, from coordinate 1,162 downwards.
TCCTCCTCGTGGGCGCCGTCGAAGACCGGGGTGGCCATGTTGGTGCGCGGGGCGACCTTGTCGAAGCCCTTGTCACGCAGCCGCTCGGCCCACGCCTCCTGAACGCCCGAGATGTCCCAGCCGCGCGCGGCGATCCAGCCCAGGTGGGTCTCCAGCACCTGGCCGACGTTCATCCGGCCGGGCACGCCCAGCGGGTTGAGGATGATGTCGACCGGGGTGCCGTCCTCCAGGAACGGCATGTCCTCGACCGGCAGGATCTTGGAGATGACGCCCTTGTTGCCGTGCCGGCCGGCCAGCTTGTCACCGTCGGTGATCTTACGCTTCTGCGCCACGTAGACGCGCACCAGCTCGTTGACGCCGGGCGGCAGCTCGTCGCCCTCCTCACGGCTGAACACGCGGACGCCGATGACCTTGCCCTGCTCGCCGTGCGGCACCTTCAGCGAGGTGTCGCGGACTTCGCGGGCCTTCTCCCCGAAGATCGCGCGCAGCAGCCGCTCCTCCGGCGTCAGCTCGGTCTCCCCCTTCGGGGTGACCTTGCCGACCAGGATGTCACCGGGCACCACCTCGGCGCCGATCCGGATGATGCCGCGCTCGTCGAGGTCGGCCAGGACCTCCTCGGAGACGTTCGGGATGTCCCGGGTGATCTCCTCGGGACCCAGCTTGGTGTCACGGGCGTCGACCTCGTGCTCCTCGATGTGGATCGAGGACAGGACGTCGTCCTGGACCAGGCGCTGGGACAGGATGATGGCGTCTTCGTAGTTGTGGCCCTCCCACGGCATGAACGCCACGAGCAGGTTCTTGCCGAGCGCCATCTCACCGTTCTCGGTGCAGGGGCCGTCGGCGATGACCTGGTTGACCTCGACCCGGTCGCCTTCGACGACGATGGGCTTCTGGTTGAAGGAGGTGCCCTGGTTGGAGCGCTTGAACTTGGCGACGCGGTACGTCGTCCGCGTGCCGTCGTCGTTCATGACGGTGATGTAGTCGGCGGAGACCTCCTCCACCACACCGGCCTTCTCGGCGCTGATCACGTCGCCGGCGTCGGTCGCGGCACGGTATTCCATGCCGGTGCCGACCAGCGGCGCCTCGCTCTTGAGCAGCGGCACCGACTGGCGCTGCATGTTGGAGCCCATGAGCGCGCGGTTGGCGTCGTCGTGCTCGAGGA
>NZ_JBICRM010000018.1:0-197337 GCF_043197025.1 Nonomuraea marmarensis | reverse complement strand
GGCGCCCCTACCCGCCGCCGCTGCCCTCCAGAGTGTGGATCAACAAGCCACCCACGACCCTCCAGACCGAGACCTCACCACAAACCACACAAGTGGCCTGATGTCTCATTCGGTTTGACAGGTTCCGGCTCGGTTCAACGCGGCCAAGGCCAGGTCCCGGGAGCCCGTGCGTACCGGCCTGTTGTTTACCGGTTCTCTGCACCAAGCAAGCCGACACGTCATGATCAGAGAACAAGTCGCAGGCACATGGGCTGTCGAGGCTCACGTGTTGGTCGGCACTCGGGGTCTCTGGCGAACGTCCGCTCCTGCCGATGAGCGGATGTTCTCGAAGCTGGTTCGGCGTGATGGCGTCGTGCGGGGTTATCCGGTGCCGAGCGCGCGGGAGAGCAGGGTGCGCCGATTGCGGGTTCCGGTCTTGCTGAAGATCGACTTCAAGTGATCCTGCACGGTGTTCGCGCTCAGGAACATGCTGGTGGCAACGGCGCGGGTGTCGGCCCCTGTCGTCAAGTGCATCAGGAGCTCTGTCTCGCGCGTGGTCAGCCCGAAGGCCCGGGCGAACACAGCCGTCCGTTCGCCGGGCGAAGCCTCCTCGATCGTGACGGCGATCTGTGCATCGGAGCGGCCGGCAGGGCCGAGACGTGCAGCGCGGAGCGTAAGCCACCGTCCCGCGGCAAGATGCACCCGAGCACAGGGTGGCCGCAGGTCGATCCCCTCCTCGACCGCCACGAGTTGTGCTGCGACGTTGTAGGCGCTGGCTGGGACGGGTTCCATGCCCGCGCCCGGTGGCAGCAGCCGCATCAGGTAGTCGTGTGTCTGTGGGGTTTGCTCGAGCACCTGCATGTCTGGAGCGAGCAGCAGGACAACCGGACCAGGGCCTCGAGCGCCACCGGTGGCAGTGAACGTGCGTGCCTGGCACCGGCGCAGGTCCTGCGTCAGCCGCTCCGCGATGCCATCGAGGAATGTCAGCTCGGGGCTGGTGAAAACGCCGCCGATGCGCCACAGGTCGAGGAAGCCCCAACAGCCGTACCGGTCTCGGAAGACCGTTGAGGCGATGTCGGAAACACCGTGAGCACGCAACAGCTCGCGCCACACCAGACTGTCCGCGGGCCTGACGAGTCGAGCCGTGGCGGCCAGACTCGTCCACCGGTTCGCCTCGGTCAGGTACTTGAGGCGGATCAACTGCGGCAGCGCCGGCATGAGCGGCGGTGGTATCGAGGCGAGCGGTTCCGTTCCGACGGACGTCTCCGGATCCGTCAGGGGCCAGACGTACGCGTCAAACGGCACGACACGGCCCATCTCGATCAAGGCTTGCGACCGTAGCGTTCGCGAGTCGGTCGCTACCCGGCTGATCCGCCGCACCCGCTCCACGGCCGCTGCATACACCATAAAGCCCCCAGACATCTGGGATAGGCGGCGCGCCCGGCCACCGTTTAGCGTCAGTGTCATGCCGACCCTACGCATTGAACACCCGATCGTGGACTTCGCACTGTGGCGACAAGCGTTCGACACCTTCGCAGAGGCCCGTAGCCAGTCGGGAGTGTTGCGCCACCGCATCATGCGCCCCGTCGACGACGACCACTACGTCACGATCGACCTGGACTTCCTGACCACAGACGCCGCTCAAACCTTCCTGCAATTTCTGCAAACCACCGTGTGGTCCAACCCGCAGAACGCGCCGGCGCTCGCCGGTACCCCGAACACCAGGATCTTCCAACCGGTCGACGACGACCGTTGAGCCAACGCACTCATCTGCCGCGATCCGCGCGCTCGTGCCGAGGATGTCCGACGGGCCCGCTGGGTGGTGACGAGCTCGCAGGGGCGATCAGCCCGGTGCTTGTGGTCGACCGCGTCGCGGATCGCCTGCACTCCTTGTGACCTTGCCATTCGGACACTGCCACGCTCGTCGGACGCCTGCCGAGATTGTCCGGGCCGCGGACGGACCTGAATGGGCCCGGGGTGCTCTACCGGATCAGGCAGAACGGGTGGCCGGCCGGCTCGGTGAAGACCCTGAAGCGGTCGCCGCCGGCGTTCAGGCGGGACGCGCCCAGCTCCAGTGCCCGGGCCTCGCCGGTGTCGAGGTCGTCGACAAGGAGGCCGAGCTGGGCCTGCTGCGGGTGCGCCGGGTCCGGCCTGGCGAACAGCACGTCCGCGTGTGTGACGGGAACGCCTGGGCCGGATCGGCCGGCGGGCAGATGAGCGCGCTCACCACGCCCCTGCCCCGGCTGCTCACGTCCGGCGCGGGTACGGAAGGCCATGGACGGAGCGGCTGCAGGCAGGTTCGCGGCACCAGAGCTGAGTGACGGCCGTGTGAGAGAGCGGTGAACTCTTTCCGCGCGTCCTGTCGGTCCGACGATCACGCCAGCACAATGACGCCGTGATCTCATTTTCCCTGACACGTCTGCGTGCCCTGTTGATCGGCTGCCTGATGACCGCTGGGCTGCTGTTGTCCCCCAGCGTCGCCATGGCCTCCACCACGACGCAGCCGGGGGATGCACCGTCGCAGGACGCACACCCGCCCTACTCACTGCTCCAGATGAACCTCTGTGCCAGCGGTTACGCCGGCTGCTACGCCCGGACCCAATACCCGAAGATCATTGACGAGGTCGTGGAACGCATCCAGGCCAACGACGTCAACGCGGTCACCCTCAACGAAGCGTGCAGCGGCGACGTGGCCGAGATCGCCGAGCGCACCGGCTACCACTACCGGTTCGCCACGGTCATCTACAACGGCGCCCCGCTGGCCTGCAAGACGCCGGGCGGGCGAGGCGAGTTCGGCAACGCCGTGCTGACCATGGAGGCCATCAAGGCTTCCGAGGACGCGCCGTACTCCGTGTTCAGCGGGGTGGAGCAGCGGCGCTGGCTCTGCGTGACGACCGCCCGCGGCGTGGACGTGTGCACCAGCCACCTGTCCACCGACGGTGAGGCTCCCGGCACCACCAACTCGATTCAGTGCGCCGAGCTCGCCCAGGTGCTCGCCTCCCGCGGCCGCCGGACCATCTTCGCGGGGGACGTCAACCGCCGCTCGTCGTGCGCTCCGAAGGACCAGTGGACGCTGACCGACGCGGCCGCCACTCAGGCTCCCGGCATCCAGCACGCCTACGGCAATCTCACGGCTCCGACGCTGGAAGTCGAGCGGACCACCTACACCGACCACGACGCGCTCGTGATCCGCGCCGGACTGCCGAAGTGACCTGAACGTCCGTGGGCCGGCGCGCTCAATCGCAGGGCACGCCGGCCAGGGCGCGAGCCACTTGCGTGATGGCCGCGGCGTCGCTGGTCAGGGACTTGTCGGCGATGACCAGAGGGTTGCCGAAATAGCTCTTGGAATGCCGTATCTGCTTGGCCAACCGGGGCGGGGCCATGCGCAGTCTCTTTCTGGATCGGAACGAGGCACATTCGCTGGCCGGTATGCGTGCGAGAGTAGGGTCTGACCGACTCTGGCGCACGCCGAGCCCGGTGCGCTGCTCAGCGGCCCCATGCGGTGTCGCCAGGATGCCCCCATTATCCCCGACGGCCACAGGCACGCCCCCGGTCGAGGCCTGCCGACGAGCAGTGGGGCCGCTTGACCTTGCACCTCACTCTCGGCCCGACCGCGGATCGAAAGAACCCATGCGGGGGACTGTCCTGATGGGGGACCGGCCCCCCGCATGATGTCGGTTATCCGCAGGCTCGGTGTTGATCAGGGATCGTGTTCACGCGGCGGGAACGTGGTCGAGCACTCGGCAGACCTCGACTCGGTCCGGTGCCATGATCAGGGCTGGATCCTCATCCGGTGGCAGCGGTGTGGTGTAGACGGCCCGGGAGTCGGCTTCCAGGGTTTCCAGCGAGGCGGCCGTGGCAACCATGCGGACGGACCTGGCGTTCGGCTGCCAGAGGAGGAGCCCGCGAATGAACCCCTCGGCCGTCGCGCTTGCCGGCTTCAACCGCTTCTCGTGGTCACGCATACCGGCCTCGAAGTGGGCGGCACTCACGGGCCCTTCGAAGACGGCGATGGACGCTGCGTGGGCTGCTTGCTCCGCGGCTGGGCCGTACCAGTCGTCGAGTACCTCGTAGATCTCGTCAGCACGGGGGACGGCCGCGCGAGCGCGCTCCTCGGTGTCCCAGAGCATGATCGTGAACTGCCTGCCGTCCCCGATGTGCTGGAGCAGGTAACGCTCCGCGGGTGCGGGAGGGGGGTTGTCGTGAAATGTGGCGTACATGTGGGTCACCTCCATGTAGTGGGAATGCGATCCTCGCCGGGTAAGGGGGTGCCGCACGTCGGTACTGGTACGGAGGTCAGGTACGTATCCCGGCCCGCAGTGCCCAGGCGGTGAGCTGGGTGCGGTTGGCCAGCCCCAGCTTGCCGAGGACGTGGCTGACGTGGGTTTCGACGGTGCGCTCCGACACGACGAGCCGCTCGGCGATCTCCCGGTTGGCCAGGCCTGTCGCGACCAGTCCGGTGATCTCGTGCTCCCGTCTGGTGAGCGTCACGGGACCGCCACGCACACCGGCGAGCTCGTCGGCCAGCTGAGCCGCCGCCCTTGCCGCCGGTGCCATCCCCAGGCGACGGGCGGTGAGCGCCGCCTGCTCGGCGAGGTCCAGCGCGCGAGCACGGTCACCGGAGGCGCCCCGGGACATCAGCGCCTGTGCGTGCGCGAGCTGGGCCAGCGCCCGGTGCGGCAGCGCGGCGATGCGTCGCTCCATCGTCGCAGCGGTGGAGAAATGGCGGTCGGCGTCGTCAAGGCGGTCCGTCGCGGCGGCGAGGGTGCCGAGAGTGCGAGCGACTGCTCCATTGCAGCCGGCGGCCTGATTGTCGTAGTACCCGCCGTACGGAAGGAGCAGCCGGTAACACAGCGCGGCAGTGTCCCGATCGCCGAATGCGGCCGCCAGCTCACCGGTGGAGGTGACGATCATCGTCCAGCGCTGGTTGACCGGAAGCCCGTCGATGCTCGCCCGCAGGCCCTCGAACAGCACAGCTGCGTGGTCCCGGTCTCCGCCGTCCAGGTGCAGCATGGCACTGACCGACATCAGGACTGGTATGCGCTCGGCAAGGGCGACGTAGGACTCCGGAAGCGAGGCCAGGACTTCGCGGATGTCGCCCGGCCGCCCGGTCCGGCGCCACAGCAGGCTGTGAAAGACGAAGAACGCGCCCTGCGCCGACAGGTCCTGCGTGCGGTCGGCGATCTTTCGGAAGGACTCGGCGAGCCGTTCGGCTTCGTCGAACCGGCCGGCAAGCAGGGCCAGCGACGCGTGCCCCCTGAGCAGATGCCATCGGGCTAGTGGCCAGCCAACGCGGTCGGCCAGCCCTTCGAGTTCGACCAGCTCGCTGCTCACGGTCTGGATCGCGCCGAGCTGGAAGGCGGCGTCGATCCGCCAGGTATGTCCCCACAGCGCGGCGATCGGCCGATCTTGCGTCCCGGCGATCTCGCGAAGACGGTTGCCCAGAGACAACCGCTCCTCGACGCTGTCTGGGCCGCCGACCACCTGGTGCCGGGCGTGGACGGCATCGATGATCGCGTCCGTCTCGCCGCTGCGCTCGGCCATCTCCAGCGCTCGCCTGCTGACCGGGTCGGCGTCGGCGATGTCGTTGATCGTCATCGTGAGCGCGTGTTGGGCGAGCACCCGCGCGTGCCTTGCGCTGTCCTCCTCGCCGAGCCGATCGCGTGCCCGAACACACAACTGTGCAACCGTCGTCGCATGCGGCCCGCCGATACCCTGCACCACGATCGCGGCATCGGCGAGCAGATCGGGCCGGTCCAGCCACTCGGCGAGGTCAGCAGCGCCTGCGCACCAGTCCAGCGCTTCGGCCACCTGACCACCACGGTACGCGGCGTCGGCCAGCGCGAGCAGCGTCTGGCAGCGCTCAGTGTCATCCTCGATCAGACCGAGGGCCTGGCCATGCCAGTAGGCGACGTCATCGAAGGCAAGCAGGTCGCCCGCCTCCTGCGCCGCGTGGCCACACGCGGCGATCGCGGCACGCCGGCTCGGCTGATCCACTGCCACGCGCAGCCAGTGCCTGGCGCTGTCCACCGCCCGCCCCTTGCCGCCCGAGGTGGCCAGCGCCTCGGCCAGCCGCCGGTGCCACGCGAGCCGCTCGGCCCTCGGGATGTCCTCGTAATACGCCGCCCGAACCAGCGCGTGCGACCACCGCAGCCGATCCGGAGCCGCCACATCTTCGACCAGCACGCCCGCCGCCACCGCCTCGGCCAGCGGCTCCGGCTCGGCCTCCAGCACCCGGACGTTCACCTCCTCGCCGTACACCGCGCAGCCCGCGAGCAGCCGTCGGCACGATTCGCTCAGCCCATCGAGCCGGTGGCTCACCAGACGCCGTAGCTGCACCGGTACCGGCAACTCCACGGCGGGCGCGGCCAGCAGTCGCTCGGTGATGAGCACCTGTGCGAGTTCTCGCACGAACAGGGCGTTGCCTCCGCTGTATCGGTGCACCCTCGCCGGCCACGACGGATGAACCTCTCCGGCTCCCACCCAGGACAGATACTCAGCTACCTCCTCCACCCCGAGCGGCCTGAGCCGGAGCAGCTGTACCCCACCCAGCCCGCCCACGTCCGTGAGCAGCGGTGGCACGCCCTCATCGCGGAAGGTACCCACCAGCAACAACCGCGAGCCCGGCAGCTCGCCGGCCAGGTAACGCAGCAACTGGAGGGAAGCCTCGTCAGCCCACTGCAGGTCTTCCAGGACGACCAGGAGCCCCCGCTCGGTGGCGGCCACGACAAGCGCCCGAGCAGTACGGTCGATCATCTCGAACCGCGCGGCCGCCGCTAGGGCAAAAGCCGCAGGCCTGCCGACGGCGAGCAACTCCTGGCCGAGCCCGTGCGCGGCGCCGGCAGGCGCACCCAACAGGCGTATCCACGGCCAGAACGCCGGCATACCCTCGTCGAGCACCGCCCGGCCTACCAGCACCGGCACGCCGTCGGCCCCGAAATCACCGATCAGACGCTCTACGAGCGCGGACTTGCCGATGCCCGCCTCGCCGACGACAAGCACAACACCGCCCCGCCCCTCGGCGGCGTCAGACCGCCGCCTGCCGAGCTCGGCCAACTCCCGGCGGCGACCGACGAACACACCGTCCACGCCCACAATCTCCTGCCCACCCTGGGATGTTCAGCTAAGCATGAGCCAGTTCGATGCCATCATCCAGCCACAGCCTCCGCAGCACGTAAACGTTCGCGCAGCCAGCTCCACCAGCCTGCGATACAACCGCCCCGAGGGCCGGGGCGAGACGTGGGAACAGATCAAACCCGCAGACGGCGCAGGACTTGGTTCCAACGATGTGGCCGTCTCGGCCATCCCGAGGAGATCGCCGCAGCGGCGTATCTGGCCAGTCCTCTCGCGGACCACGTAAGCGGCACGCACACGAGTGCCGTTGCGGCGCGCCCGGTATCCACCGGATCCGGTCTGGGAGGAGCAGGCCAGGTTCGATGGGCGGTTCGTCCATCCACACCCTCTGGTCGGCAAGGACTACGACCAGACCGCGTAACAGGTCTCCGTCGAGGCGGATCGTCCACGGTTCGATCGTGTCGATCCGCAGGTGGGTGCCGCTTCACGGATCGCGGCTGAGTATCGCCCTAACGGCCTCCTCGGACTCCGCCTCCATGGCGAGCACGACGCACATGTCGTCGAGCGGACCGCCCAACACGATGAGCCCTTCGTCGACCAGCATGTCCATGTACGACGCATGCGTGAGCTATTCGGTCTGTTCTTCCATCGGCCGGGCATCAGCCCATTGCGGGCCGGTATGCGACAGATGAGCGAGGAACATGGCATCGTCCTACTACCGTGGCCTGTTTCGGTGTCCGCCGGTCAGAGCGGCGGTTCGTCTGGTGGCGCAACTCGCGGCAGAAAAGTGCGTCCACAAGCCGACCGTCTCACCAACGATCCGTCGTCGGAACGGTGGAGGCCGGCCCTCTGACGCCCTGACGGGGCACCATGCCGGGTCTGCGCGGCAGGATGGGCGGGTGCTCATCGTGCGCGCGACCAAGAAACTGCTCGACCGCATCGGCCCGCCCAGCCTGAGTGAGGGCGAGCAGTCCACCACTTTGTTGGGCCAGTGGTACGCCACCGCCGTGTTCTGGAAGCCCCAGGTTGCGCTGTTCGTCAACGAACCGACACTGCTACCCGTGCTGATGCCCCTGGCCCCCGCAGCGACCCTGCTGGCCAGGTTCCCGCAGAAGGTCGCCACGGTGCTTGCTGCGCATGGAACCCCAGAGGCGATCATCGGCGAGGAACTGCAGCAGATGCGCGACTGCCGCCTGGCCAAGACCGCCAACCGCAGCGTTGTCGGCATCATGAACGAGTTCACCTACCTCGCCGAGACCTACCGCGGTGACACCCCGGCGCCGGATCTGCTCGGCCTCGCGATGCACCTGGCGACCACACCCTGCGGACCCCTCTACAACAAACACATCAGTCCCGACCGCGAACTGGACGCGCTGCTTCGCTCCATCACACCTCCAGCAAGCTGACCCCGCCGACGACGGCACACCACCACGCAGATCACGGCAGGACCGGACACGGTATTCCGTCCTGTCCGCGGCACGAGAGCGCACCGGCGGCTGGATCATGGGAGTCTGGGGCATGGACTCGGCAACGCTGCACGTGGCGGCGCGTCGGTATCTGATAGAGCGCTACGACGAGTTGGCTCGCAGGTACGCCGCGCTGCCCAACCAGGGGCGGGCCGTAGACGGGTACCACTACCGTCCCGAAGCCTGGCGCATCTTCCCTCGGTACAACGTGGTCGCGGCGATCTTGGAGCAGGTGGAGCGGCTCGATCCAGACCGGCTACCCGAGCTCTCCGGCCTCGTCGACGTCCTGGTCGAGGCGGCCGACACGGCCCAGTCGCCGTTCACCCAGCCGGCGTCCAACAAGGCGGAGGCCAAGGCGATGGCCGAGGAACGCCGGCTGTTCCGGTCGACCCTGCAAGGATGGGTGACGTGGGGCGACCTTCGGGTGAAACCGCTGGCGTACCGGCGCGTGTTGACGCCGGCCGAGTCGACCGAACGGCAGGAACACCTGCAGCAGCGATGGGGGCTGGTGGGCAGGTCGTGGCACCCGATGCTCGCCGACCCAACCCCGCCGGACACGCTCGTGCTGACGGAGGCATCGATGTGGGACGAGCAGGGACTCGCCCAGGTGCGCGCCACGCTGCGCGAGATGAGCGGCGGCCGCGTGACAGAGCTACGCGAGTACGGCGCGGACTACCTCGTTGATGTGGAGATGTTCGCACCCCAGTACACCGGCGCCGAGGGCGTGTGGAGCGATGACACGCTCACCTGGATCGCGTTCGCCTCCCACGAGGGAACTGTCGCCTTCGGTGGCCATCTCGCCGCCGCCCTCGAAGCGACGTGGGCCGACCTCGACCAATGGCGCTGGTCACCCTGATTGAGGCAGCGCACGGCGGTAATTGAAGATGTCGCCCGGCGCGACTGCGCCAGCTGGCGATCGATTGACTGACTATGGCCACCCAACTACTCGGTGCGATGGACCGGCGGTTACTTGGCGCGGTACTGGTCGTGTTGGGCGAAGAACTCTGTCCACTCATCCTCGGTCAGCGTCCGGCCGTTGTCCCGGATTGCCGCGAGCTCACGAAAGTACTTCTCCCGTGGCGCACCCGGAGCAAACAAGATCAGCATCGAGGAGGGTTCGTCGCTGAGGGCGCGGAATCCGTGGACGCCACCCATCGGTACGTACAGGAAGTCACCCGCTCGAGCCGGCACCCAGCGGTTGCCGTCGTAGAAGTCGACCGTGCCGGACGTGACAAAGAACGACTCGGAGAACGTCTTGTGGAAGTGTGCATCGGCACCAGCCGTGCGTGGCTGCATGTTCCACTCGAACAGACCGAACTGCCCCCTGGTCGCGGCGCCCGGCGCCACGAACCGCACATGCGTGCCGGACGTGCGGAAGGTAAGGCTCTCCGCGTCATCGTGGGCACGGAACTCGGCACTTACTTCCCCGGTATCGTGCAAGTAGGTCACCGGATCAACTCTAGACAGGCTGCCCCGCCCGGGCTACCCGCCAGTCGCCCTGGCGGCGGCGCGTGGCCAGGCCGCTCCATCCGCGGCATGAGAGTGCGCCGCGGGCGAAACGCGCTAAAGATTCCCGTCGCCATCTCTTCAGCCAGGTAGCGGAAAGAAGTCACTGGCCGCGTCCCGAATGCTTTTCCCCAGAGATGTGTGAGCGTTGCTGCCTTCCAAAGCTGCGACGTTAAGCTTTCTGATCAGCATGGCGTCCGCGTCTGCCATCGCTCAGGGGCCGCTCTGACGGGCGAAACGCGGGTCGGTGGGATCGGCTGCGTTGCGGCGAGAGATTTCTCCGGGGCCGTGTCGATCTGCGGGCCGCTCGTTCGACGTGTGGGTGCGAGGGTCGAGAGGCGGCCCCGCCGGATGAGGAGAACGCGATGCCGAAGTACATGCTGATCATGCGGGGCACCGATGAGACGAACGCGGCCATGATGGCCAACATCGGCGAGGCGATGGCCGCGACCCGCCGGTTCATCGAGGAGATGGTCAAGGCCGGTGTTCTCCTCGCGGCCGAAGGGCTGGACGATCCGGGCCGGGGCGTCGTGGTCGACTTCAGCGGCGAGGCCCCGCTGGTCACTGACGGGCCCTACGGAGAGACCAAGGAACTGTTCGGGGGCTACTTCCTGCTCGATGTCGCCTCGAAACAGGAGGCGGTCGAGTGGGCCAAGCGGGTCCCGGCGGTCCCCGGGTCCAAGATCGAGGTCCGCCGGGTGGCCGGGAGCGAGGAGGTCCCGCAGGACAACGAGCGGATCGTCAAGGAACGGGCCGGGCGCGAGAGCAACGGCCAGATCTGATGGGTAGGGCCGACGTCGAGGCCGTCTGGCGGATCGAGTCGGCGCGGATCGTCGCCGCGCTGACCCAGTTCACCGGCGATTTCGGGCTGGCCGAGGACGCGGCCCAGAGGCGCACGGCCTGCTCGCGTTGTGCGAGCTGACGGCCGCGCGCTTCCCGGCCCGGACCGGCCCGGACGGTTCGCCGATCCTGCTCGAGCACCAGGACCGGCGGCGGTGGGACTTCTCGGCGATCCGCCGTGGGCTGGCCGCGCTGGCCAAGGCATCGACTCGCGGCCTCGGCCCCTACGGCCTGCAGGCAGCTGAAAGGCTTGGCGCTTCGCCGTGTCCCCTAGGCGATCACCCGCATAGCGGGTGTCCCAGACCGTCAGGGGCAGGGATATGGACCATCGCCTCCGACCGGGTCGTCAAGTCCGGTTGCTTGGCGGCGAACGTGTGGTGGGAAAGCTGTGCCTTGGCTGAATCGCCCCAGTTGCTGGCGCCAGGATGCTTCCGCCATCCCCTGAACTGGTCGGGTACGAAAGCGGGACACAGGTCCGGGGTCCGCCCGTCGCGGACTGGCGACTCCCCACCAGCCGCGCGTTGGCGCGGCCGAAGTTGCGGCTGCGCAGGCCGGCCGCGGTCAGCGCGGCGACGTCGCCGCGCTTGAGCAGGTAGACGACGGCGAAGGTGAGCGCGAGGGCGGCGGCCGCCCAGCCCCACTCCGTCACCCGCAGCGCAGGGCCGGCGACCAGCAGCACCGCCGCGGCTCCGAGGCTGATGCCGGCCCCGGCGAGCAGGCCACAGAGCTGGCGAGCGGTGGGCCGCAGCATGAGATCGTCCACGCCGACGAGTGTTGGCAACGGCCGTCGACGGCGGGCTGCCAGGGGCGTGCCAGCGGCATGTGCGGGCGATGTGCGGGCGATGTGCGGGCGATGTCAGAGGGCCGCGGCAGTCTGCATGTCGAGGGCGGAGCCTGCACGGCCCCGATCCGAGGCGGAAGGACGGAGACATGAGCGATCTTGTGGTGCACGACGTCGTCATCGTCGGCGCTGGCCCGGTCGGGCTTTTCCTCGCAATCGAGCTCGAGACCGCGGGCGTGAAGCCGCTCGTGCTGGAGCGGCTCGTGGAGCCCGACCGCGGGATCAAGGCCGCCGCAATCGGCGCGGTGGGAGTCGAGGCGCTGGAGCGACGCGGGTTCGCGCGTGCGCTCGACGAGGAACAAGTGACGATGCCGATGACGAAGGCGGCGCGTGCCGGATCCGGACCGGTGAAGAAGCCGGGAGGCCATTTTTCCGCGTTGTTCGTGATTGACCAGGACCTCCAGCGCGACCCGGAGCGCCACAGCCGTATGGTGCCGCAGGAGGCGCTCGAGAGGATCCTGACCGCGCGCGCGAGCGAGCTCGGGATCGAGATCCGTCGCGGCGTTGCGGTGGAGGGTTTCGAGCAGGACAACGACGGCGTGACCGTGCAGACGAGCGCGGGCCCGCTGAGCACGAAGTACCTGGTCGGCTGCGACGGTGGCCGGAGCCGCGTCCGCAAGCTCGCCGGCTTCGAGTTCCCCGGCACGGATCCGACCATCACCGGCTATCAGGCTCTCGCCGAGTTCGATGCACCCGAGAAGCTCGCGAAGGGTTGGCAGCGAACGCCGCGCGGCCTCATCACGTCGATCCCGGGGCGCGTCTTCACGGCGGAGTTCGACGGCCCGCCGCCGGATCGGGATGCGCCGATCACGCAGGCCGAGGTCGAAGCGTCGATCCAGCGCGTGAGCGGCACCGACGTCAAGATCCTTTCGATCTCGAAGGCGACGCGCTGGACCGATAACGCGCGGCAAGCAACGACCTACCGCATGGGCCGCGTCCTTCTCGCCGGCGACGCCGCGCACGTCCACTCACCCTTTGGCGGCCAAGGCTTGAACCTCGGCCTCGTCGACGCCGCGAACCTTGGTTGGAAGCTTGCCGCGGCGGTGAAGGGGCGCGATCATCTCCTCGACTCCTACACCGCCGAACGCCATTCCGTCGGTGCGCGCGTCCTGGAAAACACCCGCGCGCAAGTCGCGCTGGTGCGTCCTGACCCGCTCACGAGCGCGCTCCGCACCATCGTGAGCGACCTGATCAAGCTGCCCCAAGGCAATCGCTACATCGGCGAGATGCTCTCGGGTGCCGGCATTCGTTACGACCTCGGCGAGGACGACCCGCTCGTCGGCACGCTCGCGAAGGATCAGCTCCGCACGCTCGCCGACGGCAGCGAAGAGCGGCTCTACGCGCTGATGGAGAAAGGCGGCGGCGTGTTCCTCTCGCCTTCGGAACGGTCACTCCCGCAAAACGTGCACCATACACACACCAAGGAAGGCCCGTCGATACTCGTCCGTCCCGACGGCTGCATCGCTTGGACAGACGCGTCGTCCACATCACTCGACGAGGCGCTCGCGCGCTGGTTCTGAATGAGAGCGACGTAGCGCCGCCATCCGGCGGCATCTCGGACACGAGGCGGCCGCAGTGGCATAGGCCGCGGCGCAGGACGGCTCCGAGGGCCTGCGCCGCCCATGCCCCCAGGCGGTATACGGGAATTACGTCGACCGCCGGGCCCGGACGGAAACATCGATCCGCGATATGACCACGAGACCTATTTCAATTCGGAAGGTTGGATCCATGGACGAGCTCCGCGAAAACACGAGGACAAGCCCTACAAGTCAGGGAAACTGGATCGCTACCTGGGGCACGCCGCAGCAGCTGGCGCAACCTGCCGAGCCCGGTGGAGGGCCGCAGATGCCGGATGACGCTCCTCCGGCCGGTGCGCCGGCCGCCGACGCGCCCGCCGACGCGTCGGCACAGGATTCCACGCCCCAGCCGCCCGAACCGCCGGCCGCGCCGACGAAGGTCAGCGCGCAGACCGTGCGCATGGTGGCGCGTGCCACCGTGGGCGGCACGGCCGTGCGCGTCGCGCTGTCGAACTCCTTCGGTTACGCGCCGGTGCGCATCGATGCCGCGCAGATCGCGCGGCACGACAGCGGCGCGGCGATCCGCGCGGGCAGCGCGCGCAAACTGACCTTCGGCGGGCGCGATACGGTGGTGTTGCCGACGGGCGCGCAGATCTACAGCGATCCCATCGAGTACGACGTGCCCGCGCAGACCGATCTGGTCGTTTCGCTGTACATCCCCGACGAGCCCGTCACTCCCACGACGCACGAGCTCGGACTGCGCACGGCGTGGCTCGCACCGGGCAATCAGGCTGCCACGCAGAGCCTGCAGAACGCCACCGGGTTTCAGTCCTATTTGTGGCTCGCCGGCATCGACGTGCTGGCGCAGCCCACGGCCGCCACCATCGTCGCCTTCGGCGATTCCATCACCGATGGCGCCGGCACCACGCCCGATGCGGACACGCCGTGGCCTTCGTTGCTGGCGCGCCGGCTGGCCGCGCAGCAGGACCTGCCGCCGCGCGCGGTGATCAACATGGGGATCGCCGGCAACCGCGTCCTGCGCGAGACCGACGGCTTCGGCGCCAGCGCGCTGGCGCGCTTCGACCGCGACGTGCTGGCCCGGCCCGGCGCGCGCTGGGTGGTATTGGCCGAGGGAGGCAACGACATCTGCTTCGGCTTCATGCCGGGCATGCCGGAGAGCGAGCGGGCGACGGCGGAGGACATCATCGCCGGCTACCGGATGCTGATCGGCCGCGCGCATCTGCACGGCCTGCGGATCATCGGCTGCACGATGACGCAATTCGGTGGCACGTTTGTCTTTACGGCGGAGAGCGAGCGCATGCGCCAGGACGTGAACCGCTGGATCCGCAGCAGCGGCGAGTTCGACGCGGTGGTCGATCTGGACGCGGCCACCCGTGACCCGGCCGCACCAACGAAGCTGCGCACCGAGTTCGATTCCGGCGACGGCATCCATCCGAACGACGCGGGCAACAAGGCGATCGCCGAGGCCTTCGACCTGGAGCTGTTCCGGGGATAGGGCTTACGCCTGCACCGGGCCGTGCAGCTCACGGCGCAGGCGCGCCGGATCGACCTGGAGCGAGGCCGTCTTCCCTTCCAGCTCCCAGCCATCCTGGTACGCCGCGGCGAAGACGTCCTCGCCCAGCGCCGTGCGGCCGTGGGCGGCCAACGCCTGGATCTGCCGGTCGCTGAGGTCGTGGGTGCCGCGCAGCCGGGCCGCCGCGCCGAGCAACAGGGCCACGTCCCGGTGCCGCCCCCGCAGCCCGGCCAGCTCGGCCTCGGTCACCGCGACCATCGCCATGATCGGCAAGTCCCCGCTCTCCAGGGCCGCCCCGTACGCCCGGGCCAGCGCCACCTCGGCGCCCTCGGCGTCGCCCCGCCGCAGGCACAGCGAGGCCCGCACCGAGCTGACGATCGCCTGGCTGTGGTCGCCGCCGGTCGGGGACTCGCCGGCCATCTCCGCCTCGGCCGCCTCGATGCGGGCCCGCGCGCGGTCCAGGTCGCCGAGCCGCAGCCACGTGCCGGCCTCGAGAGCGGTGACGATGACGACCAGCTCCGGCGACGCCGATCGCTCCGCCCGCTCGCGGACCGCGTCGAGCATCGCCCTCGCCCGTGCGTCCTCGCCCCGCCGCAGGTAGAGGTCGATCCAGCGCACGTCGAGGAAGACCTCGTCGGCCAGGCTCAGCGAGCCGAATTCCTGCGCCTGTGCCCGGGCCTCGCTCAGGTCCGCCAACGCGCCGTCGAGGTCCCCGTCGTACTGCCGCAGCAGCGCGCGCATCGGCAGCGCGGTGGCCAGGCCCCAGCGGTCGCCGGCCCGGCCGAAGGCGTCGAGCGCGGCGGCCACGTCGGCGCGTACTTGGTCGAGGTTGCCTTCGTTCTCGGCGAACGAGGCCCGGAACATGTGGGCCAGCCCGGACAGCCAGACGTCGGGGCCGTCGACGAGATGCTGAACCAAGGCGAACGACGCCTCGTGCTCCCGCAGGAAGTGGAGCGTGATCGCGGCCAGGACGCCGGCGAATCCGGGCAGCGACGGGTGGGCGAGTAGGCGATCGGCCAGGGCCCGCAGCGCGGATTCGTTCTCGTGCAGACCCTCGACGGTCAGCGGGGAACGGGCGTTGATGCGGTTGAGCAGGAGCACTGCCTCGGCGGTGTCGCGGTCCAGCGTGTGCCCCGCGGCAGGTAGCGCCAGCGCCTCCCCCTGCCAGTACGCCGCGTCGGCATGCCGGCCGAGCATCTGCCAGTACCAGGAGAGGTCCATGGCGAGCGTGACGGCCGCGGTGGCGTTGCCGGTGTCGCACAGGTGGCGCAGGGCGGCGAGCGCGTTGTCGTACTCGGTGCGTATCACGCGCAGCGCGGCGAGCTGATCGGGGCCGCGCAGCAGCGGCTCCTCGCGGGCGACCAGGTCGGCCAGGTAGCGGGTGGCGAGATCCCGGACAGCGTCGAGCGTGCCCCGGTCGGCGAGCCGCTCGATCCCGTACTCGCGCAGGGTCTCGAGCATCCGGTAGCGGCCCGCGTCGGGCGCCAGTTGCAGCAGCGATCTGTCGACCAGGGCGGCGAGCAGCTCGGGGACCTCGCCCGGGAGCACCGCGGTGCCGGCGCAGACCGCGGCGGCCGACTCCGGCGTCACGCCACCGGGCAGGACCGAGACCCGCTCGGCCACCGTACGCTCGTTCTCGCCGAGCAGATCCCAGCTCCAGGCGATGACCGCGCGCAGCGTGCGGTGCCGCGGCGACGCGGCCCGGCTGCCCGTGGTGAGCAGCCGGAACCGGTCGGACAGCCCGGCGGCGAGCTCGGCCAGCGACAGGGTCCGCAGCCGGGCCGCGGCCAGCTCCAGCGCCAGCGGCATGCCGTCCAGGCCGCGCACCAGCCGGACCACGTCTGCGCGCGTCTGCTCGTCGATGTCGAAGCCGGGGCGCACCGACGCGGCCCGTTCGGTGAACAGGCGCACCGACGCGCTGCGGCGGATGTCCTCGAGGCCGTCGCCGGGGCCCGGCAGCGCCAGTGGGCCGAGCGGGACCAGCGCCTCGCCGTCGATCGCGAGCGGCTCGCGGCTGGTCGCCAGCACCCGCAGCCCGGCGCAGCGCGTCAGCAGCGCTGCGATCAGGTGCGCGACGGCGTCGATCAGGTGCTCGCAGTTGTCCACCACGAGCAGGCTCTCCCGGCCGTTGAGCTGGTCGGCGAGCACGTCCAGCTCGCTGCCCTCGGCTCGCATCCGGCCGGAGGCCTCGAAGAGCGCGGCGCCGCGCAGCCCGATCGCGGCCAGCATCGCCGCGCCGGCCTTGGCCGGCTCGGTGACCGCGGCCAGGTCGACCAGCCAGATGCCGTCGCGGTACTCGTGGCGGCGGCCCGCCTCGACCGCGAGCCGGGTCTTGCCGGCCCCGCCCGGCCCAACCACCGTGACGAGGCGCCCGCGGGCGAGCAGCGTGTCGATCCGGGCGAGGTCGTCGTCGCGCCCGATGAAGCTGGTCAGGGCGGCGGGCAGATTGCTCGCGGGCGCCTCGCGCTGCGCCTCGGGAGCGGGAGCCGGCGACTGCAGCAGGCGCAGGTGGCGCTCGCGCAGGGCGGCGCCGGGGTCGGCGCCGAGCCGGTCGGCGAGGGTCTCGCGCACCCGCTCGTACAGGTCGAGGGCGTCGGCCTGGCGGCCCTGGGCGGCCAGCGCGTCCATCTGCAGCGCGGCCACCCGCTCGTCCACCGGGTGCTCGGCGAGCAGGGCGGTCAGCCGGGTGGCGGCGTCGTCGGCGCGGCCCAGCGCCAGCTCCGCCTCGGCCAGATCCGCGCCCGCCTCGACCGCGGTGCGGGCCAGCCGCGTCGCGACCGCCGGGGCGACCGCGGCGATCACCGACGGTTCGCCGCAGAGCGCGACCGCCTCGCCCAGCAGCCCTGCCGCCGCCCGGGGATCGCCGGCCCGGAGCCGGTCACGGCCGTGCGCGGCCAGCCGCTCGAACCGCAGCGCGTCAACGTCGTCCTCCGTGACGCCGAGGCGGTAGCCGCCCTCGGACCGAGTGACCGCGCCGGCCTCGCCCAGCAGCCGGCGCAGCCGGGAGACCAGCGACTGCAGCGCGTTCGCCGGGTCGGCCGGGAGCTCCTGCGGCCACAGCGCATCGACCAGGACACCCGGTTCGACCGGCCGGCCTCCGGCCAGCGCCAGCCGCGCGATCAGGCCGCGGAGCCGGGCGCCGGGAACGGCCACCACGGCGTCGCCGCGGCACACCTCGAGGGTGCCGAGCAGCGTCACCCGCAGGCGCGTCTCCTCGTTCCCGTGCACCGCCCGATCCTCCCGCATACAGCCCGCAAGCCCCAACCCGCCCCTCCAGCGTGCGCTCAGGCCGTCAGCACCCGCATCGGGGACCCGGCCCGCCAGGCCGCGACGTCCTCGACGACCTGCTTGTACATCGAGCGATACCCGGCCTCGGTGACGTACCCGAGGTGCGGCAGCAGCACGGTGTTGGGCGCGCCCCGCAGCGGGTTACCGATTCCCGCCCGCCCGCCGAACCAGGCTGACGTGGTGCCCGAACTCATTGTCCGTTGCCAGCGAAGTGAGCCCTATGCCATCGAATCAGGCCCGCCCCGGTCAGAGAGCCGACGGTTGGAGGCTGAGCCGTTCGGTCCGTCGTGCCACTCAATCGGGCTCGCCCAGGTCAATGGCTTAACACTGGGCCGTCTTCGTGGTCCAAGGACACGAGAAGTGACGGCACTTTGGCGGCTGCGGGTCTGTGGGCCGGGGCCGTGTTGGGTGCGGGGTGAGCGGAACCGTGCTCTCGCTAAACGCGGCCAGCGGCAGGCTTGCGGGGGGACATGCCATGCGTTAGAGGTGGCCCGTGTCGGCGTACGGATCCAACTGCAGAGCCGCGTACGGTAAACGTGCAGAGAGATCAACTGCTGTGCTGGCCCGGTGGGGAGCTGGCGCGGTATTGGCTTGGGGTGGTACCAAGCCGGCGTTTGAACGCGACACTGAGCGCGAAGGTACCGGAGTAGCCGACCTTGCTCGCGACGGAGCCGACGGTGGCGTCGGTGTTGCGGAGGAGGTCGGCCGCCAGAGCGATACGCCAATTGGCCAGATAAGTGATGGGAGGCTCGCCGACCTCGGCGGTGAACCGGCGTGCCAGGGCAGCTCGGGAGACGCCGACCTTGACGGCGAGGCTTTCCACCGTCCATGGGTGGGCCGGGTTGCCGTGCATGAGGCGGAGGGCCGTGCCGACAACGGAGTCGTCTTTGACGCGGTACCAGACCGGGGCGTGCCTCTCGGGGCGGTCGAACCAGGCACGCAACGTGGCGACGAGCATCAGGTCGAGCAGGCGGTCGAGCACCGCCTGCTGTCCCGGCCGGTCCCGTGCGATTTCCGCCGCCACCAGCCTGAGCAGCGGGGAACAACCTTCGTCGTCGGTGATGACAAGAATGTCGGGCAGGGCGTCGAGCAAGCGGTCACTGATCCCGGCCGAGCCCTGGTAGGCCCCGCTGAGCAGGATGGCCGAGCCGCTTTCTGTGACCCCGCACGTACGCGAATCCTGGGCCGGTCCTCCATCCTCGATCGCCCGCGCGGTCGCTGCGCAGTAGTGGGCGATGGTGATCACGTGCTGAGGTGAGGTGGCGGGGTCGTCGGCAACGGTGTACGAGGCGAGACCGCGGGCAATCACGATGTCGCCGGGGCCGACCGCCACCGCCTCACCGTCGGTCGGGATGATCCAACCCTGCCCCTCCAGCATGGTGAGGAGGGTCAGCGGGGCGCCGCCGGCGAAACGCAGGGACCACGGCGAGGTCATGATCGACCGGTGGAGGAGGGCCGCGCGTGCTCGCACCCCGTCCAGCAGGTCCGTCAGTGTGTCCACGAGCCCAAGGCTAGACGCTCGGACATCGAAGTGAGCGTTGTGGCCATCGCCCCGCTCACCACATCAGGGTTGAGTAGTCCCATGACGCAACAACCGATTCTGATCATCGGCGGTACAGGCAAGGTCGGCGCACGCATCGTGTCGCGACTTCGGCGCAGGAACGTGGCCGTCCGCGTGGGCTCCCGCTCCGGCGAGCCCCGCTTCGACTGGACCGACCAGGACACATGGGATGCCGCCCTGCAGGGATCACGGGCCGTCTTCATCGTGCCGCACGACGGCGAACTCCTGACACGGCCGTTCGTTCGGCGGGCGAGGGACCTCGGCGTCCAGCGCATCGTGCTGCTGTCGGGGCGTGGGGTGGACGTTCCGGGCTATGCGGGCGACAACAACGCGGCGGGCAAGACCCATATCGACGGCGAGGACGCGGTGCGCTCCTGCGGCCTGGCTTGGACGATTCTGCGGCCCGGATGGTTCGCGCAGAACTTCAGCGAGGGCTTCTTCCGCGACGCGGTGCTCACCGGCGAGGTACGCCTTCCCGCCGGTGACGGCGCGGTGAGCTTCGTCGACGCCGAAGACATCGCCGCGGTGGCGGTCGCGGCACTGACCGAGAACGGGCATGAGGGGCAGACGTATGAGCTGTCCGGCCCTCGCGCGCTGACCATCGCCGAGGCCCTCGCGTTGCTAGCGGAGGCGACCGGCCGCACGGTGCGCTACGTGCCGTTGACCGTGGAGGAGTTCATCGACCATCTCGAAGGCGAGGGCTGGTCGAAGATCGATGCCGAAGCCTATGCGGACGCGATCGCCCCTATCCGACGCGGCATGGACGCGCACCTGTCCGACGGAGCACAGCGCGCACTCGGCCGCCAGCCTCGCGACTTTGCCCGTTTCGTGACGGACGCGGCCGCCGCCGGAGCGTGGCAGGGCTGATGAGGTGGTGGCCCTATGCACGTTTGCCGTACCCGCCTCTGCACGCCATGTAGTACACCGACAGCCCGTGGCCTGAAGCAGGGCGCGGCCCTAACGGCCTGGACCCGGTTCATGAGGTGCCCGGCGGGTTGCCGCGGGTTCAGCGCGTGCCTGGCCCGAGGAGGTCCTCGCCGTCGTTGCCGCCGAGGAGGAAGGCGAAGCGGTCCAGGTCATAGCGGGCCACAACGAGATAACCGTTTGGCGGAAGCCCTCCAGCCCTGGCTTTCGCGCCAAGCCGAGCGTTCAGGACGACCCGTAGAATATCTTCGCAGAGATACTCTTGATCGCCATTCTTGAGGCGACAGATATCGCCGCACGTGTCGCCGTAGGCGTCAGTGCGTGAAAGGAAATGTCTCTGAGGAAGGATGAAGCCGGAATGCGGATCGGCGTGCAGAAGGGCAAATGGCCGCTGCCAGGCACGAATGCACCCAGGCTGGCGGCAGAATGGGACGCTCGAATTTTGGGCGCCGACGAGTTCGGTACTTGGCTGTTCAGCCGAGAAGGCGAGGTCCATCGAAAGGCTGACGGCACGTCGGTGATGCTCCCGAGCGACGGTGTGCAGTTACTCCCACGCAATGGCTGGTGGGCGGCTTGGTGGTGGCGTAACGACCGCTGGATCAGCGTCGACATCTGCACGCCGCCGACTCTGGGTGTATCGGGGTGGAGTTATATGGACCTAGAACTGGATCTGGCGCGGTTTGCGGATGGCACTGTCCTGCTGGTCGATGAGGAGGAGTTCGAGCAGACTGTGGCCGAGTGCGTAGTGCCCCAAGCCGTCATCACCGCAGCCCGAGCCGCGGCATCCGACCTGCAGACCAGGCTGGCTTCTGCTACCGAACCGGTCATCCCCGCGGGCTGGGAGTGGCTGGAGCGGGCTTGACGAGCCGGGGACAGCGTCACTGCCTTCGGCGGTGCCGAATGGGGTCGACTCCCCGTTTGATCCATGGATTTCACAGGAAGACATGATCCGATACGAGATCCTCCTATGAGGAGAAGCTCGTCATCACATTCGGATCACAGATGCGGCAGCGGAGACTCGTCGCCGACCACGAGCAGCAGCCCGTAGCGTCGGTGCCACGCTACGGGCGCGCGCCAGCGCCATGGGTGTCTTCAGAACGGTCTCCAGACGCGCGGCAGAACGTCATGACGCAGGGACGCCATGCGCCGGTCGAACTCAGTGCGGATCTCCGGGCTCTCCGTACGGCTCGAGCTCTCCTAAAAGCGGGTGCCGCAGGTTCGAATCCTGCCGGGGGCACTCAAATGATCAAGCATTTCCGCAGGTCAGGCCTGTTCCTCCTAAGTCAACCTGAGCACGGAAACGCAGATCTCCAGATCAGCCAAACCGCCGCGCCCCTGGGCGACGTCCGTGCTGCCGCCCTGCTCGACGGCGTCGCGTACCGGACCCCGGTGCTGCGTTCGCGGACCCTGGACCGGCTCGTGGGCGCCGAGTTGTTCCTGAAGTGCGAGAACTTCGAGCGTGGCGGCGCGTTCAAAGTTCCGTCGCGCTGACGGGCCGGGAACTGGCGATGACCGCCGCCAAGCGTGGCCTGGTCGTGGTCGCGCCCTACGACCACTCGCACGTGATCGCGGGCCAGGGCACCACCGCACTGGAACTCCTGACGGAAGCGGGACCGCTGGACATGCTCGTCGTTCCCGTCGGCGGCGGCGCTGATCGCGGGCTGCGCCATCGCCGCCACCGCGCCGCACCCCGGTATCCGGGTGGTCGGAGTCGAACCGGCGGCAGGCGACGACACCAAACGTTCCCTGACGGCAGGTCACGGCGCCACCTGCCCAGGCGCATCGGCGTCGTCATCTCAGGCGGCAACGTCGACATCCAACTCTCCACCGGCACACAGATCAGTCCCGCAGGTCCTCGGCACTGAACGAACGGTGCGCGGCGAGACCAGCCAGGTGCGTTTCCAGCGCCTCGAGCTGCTCCGTGCCGATGCGGGCAGCCCGGCGACTACTGACGTCGTCGAACAGTGCCTCGCCGAGGGTCATCAGCTCACGACCGTCGGCGCGTTCCTGCTCCGCCCGCGCGCTGCCACGACCGCCGCCGTCACGTGAGTCCGGACGGCATCATGCCTGACACGGGACCGGACCTGTTGGCCCGCTTGGGCCGAAGGTCGTCCTCGTCATCGGCGCCACCGCCGGGACGGTAGTGCGTCGGGATGGCTTGGCTGCGTCGTCGGTATTCGCTGGGTGTGAGCCCGACCAGAGTCCGGAAGCGGCGGGCGAAGTAGGTGGGATCGCCCCAGCCGACGGTGGCGCCGACCTGGGCGGCCGACAGGGTGGAGTTCGCCAGCAACGTGGCGGCGCGTTCGGCCCGCACTCGGGCCAGAAAGCCCATGGTGGTCAACCCGATGTCCTGTGCGAACAGCCGGCCGAGATAGGCGGGATCCAGATTGACCGCCCGGGCGAGATCGTCCAGTCGCCACTGCTGCGCGGGTGCCTCCTCGAGCCGGGCGACGGTCGCCGCGACGGCGGGGTGGATCGCGGACTCGGCGGTCGCGGGTTCGAGGTCACGGCCGTCGGCGAGAATGCCCAGCACGGTGACCAGTCGGCCCAACACGCGGCCGGGCCGGGCCTCTGGGGTCGCGAGGTCCCGTTCGAGCCTGCCGATCTCCGCGGTGGCCTCTTCCGCGGCGGTCTGGCCGACAGTCGTCACTGCTACGCCGTGTGTGCCGGACGCCATGGGATCGGTCCACAGAATCCGGCGCAGCGCCGGAATGTCGTGCAGCGCGGCCAACTCGGCTCGTAACGCCTTGGCCGACAGGCAGCAGTTGGCGACTGTCAGGCCCACACAGTCCCGAAACCCGTGCCAGGCGCCTGGCCGCAGGATGACGACCTCACCGCAGCGCAACTCACGCTCGCCCCCGCTGGTCACGTGCCTGCCACGGCCGGCCCCGATCACGGCGATCTCGAGGAAATCGTGCGCGTGCGACTCGACGTCCGTGCTCAGTTCGTGGACAGCGCCCAAGATCGGTCCTCTGGCGAACACCGCGTGCTCGTGCAGTGTCGGCGTCATGTCGGGATCGTACGACTACTGGCAGGGATCCGACTAGCCCACGACGGCGCACCACCCTGACACTGGTTACCACCCAAGGAGGCGAGAATGACCACGACCATAACAAGCGATGTCGGCGCCGACGGTCGAGTGCGGGACGAACTCGTTGCGGCGTACCGTGAACACGGTTTCGTCCGAGTGCGTGGCGTGCTCGACCCGGACCAGGTCGAGCGCTTCCGGACCAGCGCCGAGGCGTTCCTGACCGTCCATCGCGCGGAGAGTCTGGAGAAGCAGGGCACCTTCAGCCAACTGGTCAACGTCTGGCAACACGACGACAACCTCCGCGCGCTCACCTTCGACCCGCGACTCGGCCGCGTCGCCGAACAACTCGCCGGGTTCCCGCTGCGACTCTGGCACGACCACATGCTGGTCAAGGAGCCACACAACAACGTCGCCACCGAGTTCCACCAGGACCGGCCGTACTGGCCGCACGCCAGTGGCCGACTCCCGTTGTCGGCATGGATCGCGTTGGTCGACGTTCCGCCCGAGCGAGGCTGCATGACCTTTCTGCCCGGCACCCAGCACCGCACCGGCCTGCGACCGCAGGACCTCCAAAACGAGGAGGACCTCTTCGCGCTGGACCCGTCGCTACGGTGGATCCCTCGCGTCACCGTGCCACTACGGGCTGGCGACTGCACCTTCCACAGCGGCTACACCGGCCACATGGCCCTGCCCAACCGCACCGACCTGGCCAGGTTCGCACACGTCATCGTCTACATGGACGAGGCAACGACCTACAGCGGCACCGAACACGTCGTCACCGACCCACTCGGCCTCGTCCCCGGCGCCCGACTCGACGGCGACACCTTCCCCCGCCCCTGGCACTAGGACAGTAGGCGGCGCCGTGCGGGGCAGGCTCGACACGGCCGGACCGGACGAGGGAGAAGATCACCAACAGGAGCCCGGCAGTGGCCACGGCCACTACCCACCGTGCGCCGCTGTCGCGCGGTGGGTGGTGGCGGTGTGGACTGGGTCGAGAGCGAACATCAGGTTGGCGACCACCGCGCCGGTGATGCGACCGAGGACTTGCGAGGTAGGTAGGTGAACGCGTCTGAACACACGGACGGGACCCGCCCAGCCGAAGCTCGGCGGGTCCCGTCCGCCGTGGTCAGGACGCTATTACGACGGCGATGTCGTCGACGAAGTTGATGCCTGACTCGGACTGGATGCCCCACCAGTCACCGAGGGCGATGGTGCTGAACATGGCGAGCCCGGTCGCGGTGCCGATCTGCTGGCCGTCGATGGACATGGTGACGCCGGTGCCGGACGTGTAGTCCCAACGGAACTGGTGCCAGCCAGTCGTCCGCACGACCGACGTGACGCTGAAGGTGCCGTCGACGCGCAGCACGTAGTGGGTCGCGTTGATGTCCGTGCGGACGCCGATGCCGCGGAAGTGCCCGGTGTCGGGGTCGTCGTCGACGCGGGCCACGAACATGGTGTTGGTCGAGGCGGCGTCGTCGTAGAACCAGAGCGTGACGGTGCCGTGCGTGGCCGTGCCTTGGCGGTAGACGACGCCGGGCCCACCGGACCTGCCCAGGCTGTGCGTACCGGTGTGGGCTTTCGCGGTCGAGACCGCCAGGGTGCCTTTGAGCACGGTCCACGCGCCGAGGCCGTTCTCGAAACCCTCGGTGAAGCCGTCCCAGCTCGGCGGTGGCGGGTCGAGCGGCACCGAGGCGGGCACGGCGAGCAGGTTGGCGAGCAACTTCCCCGCGAGCGGGTCGACGGTGGCCGAGGTCGAGGTGGTCAGCTCCGACACGACGAGGTAGCCGGTGGAGTCTGGCCGCGTCTTCTTGAGGAAGATCGGGTACCCGGACCGCTCGTCGAACGTCGGCGTGGCCTGCGGCGGGCCCGGTGCGGTGTAGATGCCGAGCCGGGCGATGTTCACCGCGTTCAACCGGTCGAACTGCGCCGCCCGGTGCGTGACGTACGGCTTACTGCCGTCGTTGTGCCGCCACCAGCGCATGTCCATCGGGTCCATGTCCGCGAACACCGCGGAGTCGTCGTGCACGGGGGTCACGACCTCGCCGTCGACGCTCTTGACGGTCGCGATCTCGGCCGGGAAGAGCTCGCGGGTTCGGTCACCGCCTTCGAGGATCACCACCCGCCCGCCCGCGTCGGCGTAGTCGCGCAGGTTCGCGGCGAGAACCGTGTCGTCGACGGCTCCCTTGCCGATGACCAGCAGGTCCGGGTTGCCCGGGGCGAGACCGATGAGGCTTCCGACGGTCGTGTACTGCAGGCCCACCGCGTCCAGGGACGGCCGCGTGGCGCCGGTGGGGTCGTACAGCCACACGCTGTCCGCCCCGCCCGCGGTCCCGGCGGCGGCGTAGGCGTGGGTGGCGAGCACGATGTCGTACTGGTTCCGCGAGATGGTCGTCGCGCCGTCGGTCACGGTCAGGTGCAAGACGGCCGCGACCCGGTCGGCGGCCAGCGTCGCCGGGATCGCAATGGTGACGTTGGCGCGCACGTTCGCGTGGTACGCCACGGCAGGCAACGGGATGGACCCGGCCCCCGCCAGGTGCTGGCCACCGGCGTCGACGATCTCCCAGGACAGTGTCGTGGCACCGTGGCGGGTGTGGTCGTTGACCAGCACCACAGCGGTCTGAAACTGCTCGCCCGCGTAGAAGTGCCGAGCGGCGGAGTCGAGTGACACGAGCACCGGCTGGTAGGCCAGCCGGACAGCGTCGTTCACCGGGAACTTCCCGATGGTCGGGTTGCTGTAGAAGTCCTTGAACCAGGTAGCGGTGGAGAACAGCAGGAACCCCGTGGTGCCGCGGCCTTCGAACCGGGTGCGGCGCAGCATCTCGGCGAGTTCCTTGTTGAGCATGGCGTGGGTGTCGAGGAAGATCGCCGGGTCGGCGTCCGCGGCGTGTGCGCCGACCCAGGGCTGGGCCGCGTGCACCAGGTTCAGGTAGGTGTCCTCCGGCCGGCCGGTGTGGAAGTCGGGGTAGCCGGTGCCGAGCTCGGCGCTGATGAACGGGCGGTTCTGGTCCGCCTGCGAGCCGCCGTTGGTCTGCCCGGAGGTCAGGACGAACGCCGACGGCTGGTACCAGCCGAAGTACAGGTGGGCGTCGTCGACGTCGCCGTCGTCGATCCCGGCCGGTTTCAGCGTCGACTCGTACGTCTTCGGGTTGCGCATGTAGTACGAATCAGCCACCAGCGGCCGGGTGGGGTCGGCCGCGCGGATCGCCTTGTTGAGGTTCGACAGGACGGTCCAGCTCGCCAGGTCGTAGCACCCCATCTCGTTGCCGGTGGTCCACAGCAGGACGCTCGGGTGGTTCCGCACCCGCCGGATGACGTCGATCATCTCCTCGTACCAGGCGTCGACGTAGACCTGGGCCGGTGCCGGTTCGCCGCTGAAGGCCCACTGGCGGATGCCCTCCATGTCCACGCCGAACCCGATTTCGTCGGTCAGGTCGAACCAGGGTGAGGGAGCTGGACCCATGTGCATGCGGGTCACCCGCACGTTGTCGTCGCGTAACAGCTCGAGCCACTGGCGCATCTGCGGGATCTTCTCCCGGCCGACCATGACCGTCGGCAGGTGGCCGGCACCGCGCATCCAGTACGGGTTTCCGTTGAGGTGGAAGGTGTTGCCCCGCACTTCGAACGTCCGGAACCCGACCCGGATCGTCACCTCGTCGAGGACCGTGCCGTCGCGCTCGACCGTGGTGGTGAGCAGGTACAGCCTGGGGTCGTCCGGCGACCACAGCCGGGGTTGCACGCCGGACGCCGACGCGGTGATCATCCCGGTGGCACCCGCGCCCACCGTGACCTGGTCGACACGCTCGAACAGCGTCGCACCGCCGTCGACCGCGGTCGCCACGTTCCGGACGGTCAGCGTCGCGCCGGTCGACGAGTGGTTGGCGACCGTCACGTCGATGTCCGCGCCGTCGGTGCGCGGCTTGAAGAACACGTCGTCGACGAGGATCGGGTCGGTCGCGACGAGCCGGACCGACTCCCAGATGCCCATCGCCTTCGACGTCGCCGCGCGGCTCAGGCCGCCGAACTCGCCGTGTGAGTAGGTGTCGGCCCGCTGATCCATCTTCACGTAGACGTCGATAGTGAGCGGCTGGCCCGCCTGCACGTGCCCGGTGACGTCGAGCCGGTGGGTGCGCCACATGCCCCACGACGACTCCGTCAGCGTGCCGTTGACCCTGATCTCGGAGTACATCGCGATGCCGTCGAACCGCAGCTCGACCCGCCGGCCCGCCCACGCCGCCGGGATGGTGACCACGCGGCGGTACCAGCCCTCGGTCAGCGTCGAGGCGTCGTAGCCGTAGCTCGCGATCCGGTTGACCTCCTCGGGGAAGTCGTCCGGCGTGTAGATCCACCAGCCGACCGGCACGAGGAAGTTCGGCACGGCGACCGAATGCGGATAGGTCGCGCCGTCGGTGCCGAACTCCCACATACCCGCCAGGTCCAGCGTCTGCCGCGTGGCTGACGTCTCGGCGGACGCGTACGCCGTGGCGCCAGCGGGTACGGCGAGCACCACCGCCGCCGCCCCCATTCCCTTCAGCACATCGCGCCGGGTGACATCGAATGACATTTCGGCTCCTTCACGAGTGGCGGGTGCTAGTGCCTGGTGACGAGCAACGTCCAGTCGTCCGCGGCGGTGAGTTGGGGCGGGAGTTGTGCCGAGCCGTGCGCGGTCGTGACCGTGAACGAGCCGGCCGAGGTGTACTGACCGCTGCGGGGGTTGAACCACTTCATGACGTAGTGGCCACGCGGCAGTCCGGTGAGGGAACCGCGGTAGGGCGCGCCCCCGTCGAGCCGGTGCGGGTAGTACACGACCGTGTGGGAACGGTCCGGGGTGGCGGACGCGAACGCGAGTTGCGTGTCGGTGGGAACGGTGGCCGCCCAGGTGATGGCGGTCGGCGCCGGGGCGAGCCTCGACCACGGCAGCGCGGTGAAGAACGCCTTCAGGTAACCCATCTGCGCCGCGCCCGGCAGGAACAGCCCCTCGTTCCAGGGCGTGCTGCCGAAGTTCTGGCAGTTCCAGTCCGGGTCGTCCGGGGTGTAGCACGCCCACCAGACGCCGGCCGCGCCGTAGTCGTTGCCGGCGACGCCGCCGACCCGGGCCTTCCACGCGCTCTCCCGTGTCTGCCACGTCTGCACGATCGCGTGGTTGTCCCAGAACACGTCGATGCCTTCGTAGTTGGCCTCGGCCTCCACGACCGGGCGGACCGGCGTTTGCTGGTACTGCTTCAGCCAGTAGTCCGATACGCCGTCGACCCGGTTGTGGCCTTCCTGCAGCGCCACAAGTCCGTACCAGGACTCATCGCGTGGCTGCACCCCACCGCCCGCGTAGATGGGGTAGTTGTGCAGCGTCGTGGGCTGGCGGTAGGGATCGGTGTCGGCGAACACCTGCGCGACCTGCTCCCAGCACTGGGCGCAGTTGCCCGGTGCGTCGAACTCCTGCGCGGTCAACCAGACCATCGGGTAGGCGGCGTAGCGCGCCACCATGTAACGCGCAAGGCGTTGGTACTCCGGCAAAAGGTCCTTGCTCGCGTCGGTCAGGCTGCTGCCCACGCCCATCGCGATCGCGTCGACCACACCCTTGCCGGCGATGTAGCCGATCCGCTCGTCGATGTTGTCCCAGAACCCTGGGTTGAGGGTGTGGAACGTGCCGCCGATCCAGTCCGGACCGCCCTCGTTCGCGTTGCCCCCGTTGTTGGCGAACGTCTCGTTCCAGATCACGTTGAAGCCCTGCTTGACCCGGGTGTCGACGATGCCTTTGAACATGGACGGGAACCGCGGGTCGTTCGATTCGTAGAGCCGGGTCTGGCCGGCCAGGTTGCTCTGCTGGTTGTCCCCGAGCCAGAAGAACGGTGTGCCGTCCGCGTAGGTGAAGTAGCGGTTGTTCGCACTGGTCTTCAGGAAGCCATGCCGGTAGATGGCCAGGTTTCCCGTGTACCGGGCGGCCAGGATCGTGCCGTGGTGTCCATTGAGGCCGGTGTTCGCGGCGTCGGTGCTCGATGTCGTGTACTGCCAACGGCCCGGCGTGGGGGCCGCGAACCGGACGCGCCACGTGGTGCCGCCGTCCCAGAAGCCGGGCATGGTCAGCCGCTGGCCGTTCGGCCCGGTGAAGGTGGCGACGAGATCGACGTCCCGGTACGGATCCGCGTAGTCGACCGTGCTGTGCAGCGTGAACTCGACGGCCCGCCAGGTCTGGGCGTGCAGCGTCGGGCCTTGACCGACCGGGTGCACCGAACCCGCGCCGCTCGCTTGGGCGTTGGGGCCTGCCGCCAGCAGGGCCAGGAGGGTGATTGCCGCGGGGATTACCAGGCGGCGCCGACGTAACGACACAACTTCACCTCTTGAACCGTTTCTACCGCGACCTCCAGCGGCACGTGGCCACGTGGTCGATCGCGTGGGAGGGAAGGCGGACGATGCTTAGAACGTTTCAAACGAGCCGTAGGTTATGTGGCTGTTAACGGAGCCGTCAAGAGGCAGACCTGGGGCGACTCGCATGGGGGTTCGTGGCCGGCACTCTTGACGTGAGTGTTGGCCCAGGGTTACGGTCCGCCGGGCAGCGTTGAAACATTCCAACTCGATCCGCGGAGCGCCCATGAGCAGAACCACTCCCCGGGTGCTGGGCATCGTCGTCACACTGGCGGTGTTCGTCACGTCAAGCACGGTTGCCTCAGCGCACGCTGAGCCGACAGCCACGGAGTCCCCGGCCCTGTCAGCCAAGCCGTGGCGGCCGGTCGACATCGCCCTTCATGCCGCCCGCCCCTATGGAAATCCGTACACGGACGTGGACGTCAGCGCGACGTTCACCGGCCCACGTGGCCAGATCATGACGATGCCGGGCTTCTGGGACGGCGGTGCCACCTGGCGCGTCCGCTTCGCTCCGCCGACGGCGGGCAGGTGGCGTTACACGACGGCCGGCACCGACAGCGGACTCGCGGGCAAACACGGCACCATCGACGTGAGTGCCTCGGGTGGGGACCTCGACATCTACCGCCATGGCTTCCTGAAGACCAGCGAGAACAACCGCTACTTCACCTATGCGGACGGCACTCCGTTCTTCTGGCTGGGCGACTCCGAGGCGTCGAGCCTGATTGGCCAGACCCGGTTGAACGAGTCCAATGACCCACGCTTCTCCTCGCAGTTCACAGGAATCGTCGACACACGCGCCAAGCAGGGCTTCACGGTGGTCGCCGAGAGCGAGCTGTTCGCAAACAACCCCGGCAACATGAACGAGGGTGGGCCGACCTGGAACAACGGCGACGCCGGGTTCCTACGCGATCTGAATCCGGGCTTCTGGCAGAACGCCGACAAGCGCATCGGCTACATCTCGAGCAAGGGGATGGCGACGTTCCTCGCCATGGGCGTCGGGGTGAGTCTCTCGGGCGTCGACCAGACCGCGTGGGCCGCCGGCCTGCGCGCCGACTACGAGCGGCTGGCCCGCTACATGGTGGCCCGCTACGCCGCCTACCCGGTGGTGTGGATGACCGCGCAGGAGTTCGACACGCCGGGCAACTGCGCCCAATGCTGGGCCGACATCGCGCGGTACGTCCACGCGGTCGATCCGTACCACCGTGCGACCTCGCTGCACAACTACCCGATCTACGCCGGTGGCGGAATCCAGTACCGGGATCAGCCGTGGTACGACTTCGTCACCCTGCAGGAAGGCCACAATCGTGTCGACAAGGTCGCCGACTACTGGCTGAAGCAGTATCAGGCCACGCCCGCGAGGCCGGTACTCGAAGGTGAGGCGAACTTCGAGGGCATGGACGTGTTCTGGGACAACCACGCGATCGTGCAGAACTGGCAGTCGCGGGAGAGCGCGTGGAAGGCGCGCGTCGGCGGAGCCGCCGGCAACGACTACGGTGCGGCCGGCGTCTGGTGGACGTGCTGGACCGCGCAGGATCCGAACGGGAACTGCCAGAGCTTCGGTAGCACGCCGTGGAACGAGGGGCTGTTCCTGCCGGGCGCGGCACAGATGGGTTACCTGAAGGCGTTCTTCACCGCGCTGCCGTGGTGGCAGCTCGTACCCGCCCCCGACGCCACGTCATGGGCGCCCAACGTCCCGACGGACACGCAGGCGCCGTTCGCGTCCGCGACCTCCGACCGCGATGTCGTGGTCGTCTACTACCCGCACCGTCTCGACGGCGGCGGAACCTACACCGGCACGGTCGGCGGTGTTCACCGCGGGCACTACACGATGCGCTGGTACGACCCGAGAACCGGCTCGTACGGCCGAGGGACCGAGGTCGTCGTCACCTCGAACGCGGGACAGATCACGCTGCCCGCCCAACCCGATGCCGCTTCCGACTGGACACTGCTGATCCGCAAGGGCTGATCCGCCGCTACCGCCGCTAGCGTCGCCCGGCGCGCCGCCGGGCGACGGGGCGCAACCGGCTCGTCGTGTCGCGGACGACGAGGTCCGGCTGGAAGACGACCTGTTGGTGCGCGTGGGCGGCGCCGCGTTGCCCTTCGTCGATGAGCAGGTTGGTGGCGATGCGGCCGAGCTCCTGCTTGGGTTGCCGGATCGTCGTGAGCGGCAGCGGGCTCTGCTGGGCGAGCTCGATGTCGTCGTACCCGACGACGGAAATGTCGTCGGGCACGCGGGTGCCGCGCCGCACCAGGCCGGCGATGAGGCCGAGCGCGAGCAGGTCGTTGCCACAGACGACGCCGGTCACCTCAGGATGGTTGTCGACCAGGATGTCGGACGCCGCGCGTCCTTCGACCGCGTTACCCAGCGACCCGACCTCGACGACGTCACACGCGTCGTCGGACAGCCCGCGCCTGGCGAGTGCGCGGCGCACGCCGGTGAGGCGTTCGTGGTACTGCGGGATCGCCAGCGGAGCCGTGACGAACGCGAGCCGGCGATGACCCAGGTCGAGAAGGTGGTCGGCCGCCAGCTCGCCGCCGCTCACGTCGTCGACGCGAACGGAGCAGAAGTTGCGGCGCTCGCGCCCCAGCAGCACCACGGCCGTACCGCGATCTCGGAGCCACTGCAGGGAGTTGTCCCGTTCGTTGACCGGGCTGATCAACACGCCGTTCACGCGCTGCTCCTCCAGGACCTCCAGATACCGCTTCTCCTGCGCGCGGTCCTCGTCGGCGTTGCAGAGGATGAGCAGGTAGCCGAGCTCGCGCACGGCGTCCTCCACCCCCCGTGCGAGCTCGGTGAAGAACGGGTTGCGGATGTCCAGCGTGATGAGCCCGATCGTGCGCGCCCGTCCACCGCGCAGCAGGGAAGCGCCCGCGTTCCGGACGAACCCCAGCCGGTCGATCGCATCCAGCACCCGCAGGCGCGTCTCGTCGGAGACGACATTGGGACGGTTCAACACATTGCTCACCGTGCCAACGCTGACTTCCGCCGCCTCCGCGACTTCCTTGATCGTGGCGGAACGGCCTGGCACCACACCGTCGGCCGGGCTTTTCTCTTTCCGCACCGCCACCGAACCTCCAAACCTTGACGCACTTGTCACTCAAGGCTACCGTACCGCCGTACTGAATCATTTCAATAATCGCCCGCCTTGAGTTCAGCGGGATCGCCCTGGAAGGGGGCAGGAACGTGAGATCGCTCTGGCGCAAGTCCATCGTGGTGCTGTGCGGCGTGGCACTCATCGCGTCCGGCTCGGCATGCTCGTCGAGCAGCGAGAACGGTGACGGCGGTTCCCCGGCCGGGGGCGGCTCGGGCGGCGGGACCTACTCCGCCGCCGAGGTCGCCACCGCGACCGGTGTGTACAAGGTACGACCGCTGTTCGCCGTGCCGAAGACCCTTCCGGAGCGCTACCGGTTCGCCTTCATCAACCCCAGCCTGAGCTACCCGTACTTCGCGACGTGGTCGCAGGGGATGAAGGACGCGGCCAAGTTCTACGGCGTGGA
Organism: Nonomuraea marmarensis; assembly: GCF_043197025.1. Taxonomy (NCBI): domain Bacteria; kingdom Bacillati; phylum Actinomycetota; class Actinomycetes; order Streptosporangiales; family Streptosporangiaceae; genus Nonomuraea; species Nonomuraea marmarensis. Next base: position 163,921 of record NZ_JBICRM010000018.1, on the reverse strand, counting down.
TCTCGACGAAGCGGACATGAACTTCAAGTACGACACGGAGTTGAACGCCTACCAGCAGGTCGCCGTCAAGCAGCCCAAGGTGATCGGCTCGGGCCAGATGAACGACGCGACGTACCACGCGGCCCAGCGCGACGGCACCAAGATCGTCCTGATCGACGGCACCTTCAAGGACGTGCCCCATTTCGGGGTCGACGACAAGCAGGTCGGCAAGCTGGCCATCGACACGATGGCCGACCAGGCGAAGGCGAAGATGGCCGGCGCGTGGCAGGGCCGCAACGTCGTGGTCGCCGGGATCACCTCGGCGAACTGCACGCCCTGCGACACCCGGGTCAAGGCGTCCTTCGCCGAGGCGCAGGCGAAGCTCGGCATCCCCGCGAAGAACACCACGATGCTCACCCCGCCGGGGCAGGACCCGACGTCGTCGGCGGCGAGCACGTTCACCGACTTCCTCACCGCCCACCCCGGGGACGTGGTCCTGGTCGTGTCCTACGGCGACGAGCCGGTCATCGGCGCGATCAACGCCGCCAAGGCCGCCGGGCGCAAGGACGACATCCTCGCGGTGTCCAACGGTGGTGACTCGGCGGCGCGCATCGCGCTCCGTGACCCCAGTAACGCCGGGGTCCTCGTCGCGTCCATCGACTACCAGCCGTACGCGGAAGGATGGAACTGGATCGAGGCGGCGATCGCCACGGCGATGGGCCAACCGTTCGACACCTACCGGGTCGACCGGGTCCTCACCGCCGCCAACGTCGATCAGTTCTACCCGAACGACAAGACCGGCAAGTGAGCTCCGACACCGAGCGGGGCCCCGTGCAGGACACGAAGCAGGCCCCGAAAGCTTCGTCGCACAGCCTCGGCGTGCTCGACCCACGTGGTTGGCTGCGCCGCAGTGCCATCGTGTCGGCCCATGGCCCGGACGAGCGGGCCGGCCGGCGCACGGTGGTCGACCGGGTGCTCGACCTCGGCATCTACGTCGCGCTGATCGGCCTGATCATCTACTTCTCGCAGGCGTCGCCGTACTTCCTCTCCGAGCGGAACCTGCTCAACATCGGCTCGGCGGTCGCGGTCACCGGGGTGCTCGCGGCCGGCATGACCATCGCGCTCATCGCGGGCCAGCTCGATCTCACCGTGGGCGCCAACGTGGCGCTGACGAGCGTCGTCGTCGCCATCCTCATCGAGGACGGCTGGTCCACCTGGCTCGCCGTCGCGGCCGGCATCGTCGTCGGTCTCCTGATCGGTCTGGCCAACAGCACGCTGATCGTCAGCGTCGGCATCAACTCGATCATCGCGACGCTCGCGATGGGCATCGTGATCCGCGGTCTCGCCCTGATCTTCACCGACGGGCAGAACAAACCGTTGACACACCTGGCGTTGACCGACTTCGTCAACGACCGCCCGCTCGGCATCCCCACCACGGTGTGGCTGCTGCTGGCGGTCTTCGTGATCGGCACGATCGTCATGACGTTCACCCGCGCCGGGTGGCACGTCTATGGCGTGGGCGGCAACCCGAGCGCCGCCCTGCGGGCCGGCATCCGCACCAAACGGCTCTACACCACGGTCTTCCTCGTGACGGGGGCGCTGGCGGCGCTCGGTGGCGTCATGACCGCCGGCACCTCCAGCAGCGGCGGCCCGAACTACGCCGTCGGGGCCGAGTTCGACGTGCTCACCGCCGTCCTGCTCGGCGGGATCGGGCTCGGCGGTGGCGCGGGACGTCTGGAACGCACGCTGGCGGGTGTCGTCGTCATCGGCGTGCTCAACAACGGACTCACCCTGCTGTCGGTCGAGTCCTACTACCAGCAACTGGCTCGTGGCGCGGTGTTCGTGTTGGCCGTCGTCATGGGTGCGATCTCGGAGCGACGGAGGACACGATGACCGACGACGAACCGATCCTTGCCGCCGTTGGCATCGGCAAGTTGTTCGGCCACGTGCGTGCCCTGCGTGACGTCAGCTTCGACCTCCGCCCCGGCGAGATCCTCGCGGTGGTGGGTGACAACGGCGCCGGGAAGAGCACGCTGATCAAGATCCTCTCGGGCGCCTACGACCCGACCGAGGGGCAGGTGCTGGTGCGGGGGCGCCCGGTCGCCTTCGGCAAACCGGCCGATGCCACCGCCGCGGGCATCGCGACCGTGTACCAGGACCTCGCCCTGGTCGACACCCGGGACGTGGCCGCCAACCTGTTCCTCGGCCGCGAGTTCCACAAAGGACCGTTCGTCGACCGCCGCCGCATCTACCGCGAGGCGGAGAAGCTGCTCGCCACGCTGACCATCAAGCTGCCGTCGGTGCGTGTCCCGGTCTATCTGCTCTCTGGTGGCCAGCGGCAGGCGGTCGCCATCGGCCGGGTCCTGGTCGGCGGCCCCGACATCGTGATCATGGACGAGCCCACCGCGGCACTGGGTGTGCAGGAGTCCGAACGGGTCCTGCGACTCGTCCGGGACCTGCGGGACGCGGGCAAGGCGATCATCCTGATCAGCCACAACCTCCAGCAGGTCTGGCGTACCGCCGACCGCATCCTCGTCATGCACCTCGGGACGGTCGCCGGGATCCGGGAACGCGAACACAGCACCGTGGACGAGATCGTCAAGCTCATCGTCTACGGCAACGAGGACGACGCCACCACGAGCGGCCTTCCCGACTCAGGAGCCTACGCATGACCGTGCCCAACCAGGATGCCGCCGACCCCCTTTCCTTTGCGGGCGCGGTGATCCCGGCGTCCGCGCCACGGCCCGCGGATCGAACCGTGCAGGTGCTGGCCTACTACTACCCGCAGTGGCACACCGATCCCACCAACGACCTGATGTTCGAACCCGGGTGGACGGAGTGGGGCCTCCTGCGTACGGCCACGCCCCGATACCCGGGGCACTACCAGCCGAAGGTTCCCGCGTGGGGCTACGCCGACGAGGCGGACCCGGGTGCCGCCACCCGAATCGTCGACACCGCGCTGGCCCACGGCCTGACCGGCTTCGTCGTCGACTGGTACTGGTACGACAACCACCCGTTCCTCAACCGGGCCCTCGACGACGGGCTGTTACACGCGGAACGCGTCGACGAACTGCGGTTCGCGCTGATGTGGGCCAACCACGAGTGGCTCGACATCTACCCCGCACGCGACCTCACCTCGCCGGCGCTGCTACCCGCACCGAACACCCGCTACCACGCACGCAACGCGTTCCGCCACGTCATCGACCGGTACCTGCACCACCCGTCCTACTGGCGCCTCGACGGCGCACCGTACTTCTCCCTCTACGACGTGCCCTCGTTCGTGCGCGGGATGGGCGGGGTCGACGCCGCGGCCGACATGCTCGCCGCGTTCCGCGCGATGGCCGGTGCGGCAGGCATCCCCCGCCTGCACCTGAACGGCGTGACGACGTTCAACATCGAAGACACGCCGGCCATGGCAGCCCGGCTCGGCTTCGACACGGTCACGCACTACACCTGGTGGCACCACCCCGATGCCGGGTTCGACACCTTCCCGACCGCCGACTACCGGCGCGTGCTCGACCGGGCCCATGCCGTGTGGGACGAGTTCAGCACGTCGCTGAACGGCCGCTACCTGCCGAACGTGACGATGGGCTGGGACCCCAGCCCGCGCACCGTCGACTGGCCCATGGACAAGGAGTGCGGTTACCCGTTCACCAGCATCCTGACCGGCAACACCCCGGAGGCTTTCGGCACCGCCGTCCGGGACGCGGTCCGGCACGCCCGCACCCACGCGCAGCACCCGGCGGTCCTCGTCAACGCGTGGAACGAGTGGACCGAGGGCAGCTACCTCGAACCGGACGACCAGCACGGGCTTGCCTATCTGGAAGCCATTCGATCGGCGATCGAGGGGGCCGCGTCATGACCGTGTCCGAAGTCCTGCGCACGCAGCGCATCGAGCTTCCGTCCTGGGCCTTCGGCAACTCCGGGACGCGGTTCAAGGTGTTCGCCCAGGCGGGCGTGCCGCGCGATCCGTACGAGAAGATTGCCGACGCCGCGCAGGTGCACAGGTACACCGGCGTCGCGCCGAGCGTCGCGCTGCACATCCCGTGGGACAAGGTGGCCGACTACCCCGATCTCGCCGCCGCGGCGAAGGACGACGGCATCGAGCTGGGCACGATCAACGCCAACGTCTTCCAGGACGACGACTACCGGCTGGGCAGCGTCTGTAACCCCGATCCCCGGGTGCAGCGCAAGGCGCTGGACCACCTGCTCGAGTGCGTCGACGTGATGGATGCCACTGGCTCGCGCGACCTCAAGCTGTGGTTCGCCGACGGCACGAACTACCCCGGCCAGGACTCGATCCGGGCCCGGCAGGACCGGCTGGCCGAGGCGCTGCACGCGGTGTACGAGCGGCTGGGCGGACATCAGCGGCTGATCCTGGAGTACAAGCTGTTCGAGCCGGCGTTCTACGCGACGGACGTGCCGGACTGGGGCACGGCCTACGCGCACTGTCTGCGCCTCGGCGAGCGGGCCAAGGTGTGTGTGGACACCGGCCACCACGCGCCCGGCACCAACATCGAGTTCATCGTCTCGTTCCTGCTCCGCGAGCGGAAGCTGGGCGCGTTCGACTTCAACTCGCGCTTCTACGCCGACGACGACCTGATGGTGGGCGCCGCCGACCCATTCCAGTTGTTCCGCATCCTGCTCGAGGTGCGGCTCGGCGGCGGGTTCGAGCCCGACGCCGGCATCGCGTTCATGCTCGACCAGTGCCACAACATCGAGCCGAAGATCCCGGGCCAGATCCGCTCGGTCATGAACGTGCAGGAGGCGACGGCCAAGGCGCTGCTCGTCGACGTCGAGGCGCTGACCGCGGTCCAGCTCGCGGGAGACGTCCTCGGCGCGAACGCGGTCGTGATGGACGCCTACAACACCGACGTCCGGCCCCTGCTCGCCGACCTGCGTGCCGAACAGGGGCTGGCCCCCGACCCGATGGCCGCCTACGCCGCGTCCGGCCACGCGGAGCGGATCGTCGCCGAGCGGATCGGCGGCACGCAGGCCGGATGGGGCGCGTGAACGTCGTTTCCCTGCCACGGGTGCCCGACGAGGCGGACGAGTTCATCCGCCTGCACACGAAGGACTACGGCGCGGTGCCGGACGAGGAACGCATCCGCTTGCAGCGCAAGGACGTCGAGGACTCGATCGTCCTTGCGCCGGAAGCGAACGATCGACTTATCGTCCACAATGGACACCAGGTCGGGGTCCGGATCATCCGGCCGACCAGGCGGGCGCGCGGCGTGGCGCTGGACGTCCACGGCGGCGGATGGTTCACCGGTCGCGCCGCGATGAACGACCAGTCCAACGCAGCCCTCGCGCACGCACTCGGCATCGCCGTGGTCAGCGTCGACTACCGGCTGGCTCCGGAGTGGCCGTTCCCCGCCGCGGTCGAGGACTGCACGGCCGCGGCACGGTGGCTGCTTGCCAACGCCACCATCGAGTTCGGCACCGATCGCACGGTCATGATCGGCGAGTCCGCGGGTGCGCAGCCCGCGCTGCTCGCCCTGCTCGCATTGCGAGACGAACCGGAGCCGTCCGGCTCGTTCCGGGGGGCGGCGTTCAGCTACGGCATGTTCGATCTCGGCCACACGCCCAGCCAGCGCGGCGCGGGCGCCGGACCCGACGTCCTGAGTCCACAAGGGATCGAGTTCTTCACGCGCCTCTACGTCGGCGCGATGGGCGACGAGAACCGGCGCCACGAACGCGTGTCGCCGCTCTACGCCGACCTCACGGGGCTGCCACCAGCGTTGCTGATGGCCGGAACGGCCGACCATCTCGTCGACGACAGCGCGTTCCTCGCCGCCCGCTGGCAGCGAGGCGATCCCGGCACCCAGCTCGTTCTCTACCAGGACGCGCCGCACGGCGCGGACCACCTGCCCTCGATCGGACCCGACTGGGTCGCCCGCCGCAACGACTTCCTCGCGAGCCGGCTGGCACTCGCCACGCACTGAAGGACCTCATGAGCAACCCCATCGTGGACGAACTGATCGCCCGGTCGAACCGGCTCGGGGCCGACCCACGCAACACGAACTACGCCGGCGGCAACACCTCGGCGGCCCGCGGCCGTCAGCTCACCGTGCGCTCGAGCGCTGACAGTGCCGGGATCGTCGCCAGGAGCACGGCGGTCAGTGCAGCGATGCCGAGAAACGCCTTCTGCACTCCGGTGGCGTCAGCGAGCAGGCCGAAATATGCCGGGCCGGCGAGGTAGCCGAGATAGGCCACCGTGGAGATGGCGGAGGTGGCTCGTCCCCGTGACTCGTCGGCGACGGGTCGAAGCCCGTAGGACAGCAGGGTGGGAAAGAGCACCGAGGTGCCTGCGGCGGCAGCGACGATGCCCATCAGTGCGAACGGTAGCGTGGACGCGAACGCGGTTAAGACGCCTCCTGTCGTGGCGATCATGCTTGCCACGACCAGCGTGGCGATCGGGCGGCGTAACGTGATCGTGGCGGTGGCGAGACGGGCCAGTGCGGCCGTGGTGGCGAACGCGGCCGGCGCGACGGCGGCCAGCGCCGGCGAGGCGGTGAACGCGTCGGTCAGCAGGACAGCAGCCCAGGTCTGGTAGGCGTTCTCCGACGCGAACGCCAGCGCGCCGATCGTGCCGATCACGAGCAGGGCGATCCGCCAGGACACTCGACCGGCGTGCGTCGGCGCATCCTGGCCCCCGGGCGCGACAGCGTCCTGAGTGGGGGCCGAGCGCGTCGCGGCGACGACGGCCAAGCCGAGAGCCACGACGACTATGGCGGCCGCGGCGAAGGTCACCGGCAGGCTGTCCGTCATTGCGGTAAGCGCGCCGGTGCCCAGGCTCGAGACCGCGACCGTGGCGGAGAACGCCGCGTGCGAACGGGCCACGACGGGGCGTCCGGTCCGCTTTTCGACCGTCGCCGCCAGCGTGTTGATCGCCACATCAGCCGCTCCCGAACTGGCTCCCACCGCGAGGATGCCGACGCACAACGCGGCATAGCTCACCGAGGCGACGGAAAGCACGACGCCCATGACGCCCAGCAGTGCGAGCAGTACCCCGGCGACCCGCAGCCCGAGCGCGTCGACGAGCCGCCCGGTCAGCAGCATGGCGGGCAGAGCTCCGGCGCCCACGAGGAGCAGTGCGACGCCGAACTGTGCATCGCTCACACCGGCTTGGGCTCGCAGCAGGGGCAGGGTGGCACCCCACACCCCCCAGAAGGCGCCGAATCCGGCGAAGCCGAGGAACGGCGCCGCACGGAACCCCCTGGCGGGGCGAGCGATCACAGTCGACATATGTGTAACGCTACACAAATAGGATAGCTCCGTGCCAACTAACCGCAGACGCGTGACACTGAAGGATGTGGCGGCTCGTGCGGGGGTGTCACCCATGACCGCCTCCTACGCCTTCAACCGGCCTGCCCGGGTCGCGGCCGCCACTCGCGAACGCGTGCACCGCGCGGCGAGCGAGCTGGGGTATCGCCCCGATGCCGTGGGCCGCGCGCTGAAATCCGGTCGAACGCAACAGATCGGGGTGGTCTTCAGCGAGCACCTGGCGTACGCCTTCGACGATCCCCAAGCGGCACAGTTCCTGGCCGGGGTCGCAGAGGTCTGCGTCGAGGAAGGCCGGGGCCTGACCTTCATCCCCACGCGGGGCGACACCGCCGATGCCGATCGTGTGCTGTCCGCGGCAGTCGACGGCTTCGTGTTGTGGACCACCGCAGAGGACGATCCGGTGCTGGCGGCAGTCGCCGGCGACCCCCGCCCCGCCGTCATCCAGGGCGGTCCACCACGCCAGGGAATCGCATGTGTCACCCAGGACGACTACCGGGCCGCCCTCGCAGTCGCCTCCCAGGGACTCCGCGAAGGCCGGACGCCCGTAGTGATCTCATTCCCTCTCGATCGCAACCGCGAGCGCATGGTGACGATCGGCGCCAATCTGCCGCCACGCGCACCGTTCCCCGTCACCGACGCCCGTCTACGTGGCTACCGCACTGCCATCGAACAGGCCGGGCTCAGCTGGACGAGTACACCGATCGCTGTCGTGGCTCGCAACACTCAACGAGATGGCGTCGCGGCAGCGCGCGAACTCGCCCCCCAGCTCACCCCCAATGCGCTCATCATTGCCATGAGCGACGAACTCGCCCTGGGAGCCCACCAGGCCCTCCGGGAGACTCACCCGGAGGCTGCCTACCTCGGTTGGGATGCATCACCAGCCGGCCAACAGCTCGGCATCACCTCCGTCACGAACCCTCTACGAGACCAAGGTCGCCGCTGCGCGCATGTCGCACTCAACCCCGGCCAACCGAACAACCAAGAGATCCCGTGGACCATCACATCCGGATCCGCGCCCGCGGCCGGCGCCTCGGCCACCCACGGGCGATGACCGAGAGCAGATCCGCCACGCCCGTGACCTGCTCACCCGACCGCAGGACACCCTGTCCTCCATCGCCCGCCTGCTCGGCGTGAGTCGCTCCACCATTGACACGTACGTCCGAAACTCAAGACCGGCCGCCCTGCCCAAAACCAACCCCCGAAGCGCGCCGAGCTGGAGCCGGGCCGGACGCAGCGACGCTGCCCTCACTGGGCTGACAACTTGTAGATACACGTTCGGACCGGTCAGTGGAAGTCGGAGATGCGCAGCACCGCCAGCATGTCCGACGCCCGGGAGCCGGTCGAGAAAGAGGCCTCCTTATCCTGCTGACCGTCTCTAGCCGGCCTCGCGTTCGGCCGCCTGGAGCCGCCGCCACTTCGCCATCGACCGCTCGATCTCCTCGCGTAGGAACGCGAAGAACCGGCGGGTCTCGTCCAGCCGCTGCCCGGCGAGGGAGTCGAGACCCAAGAGCGCGATGCCCTCGTCGGCGCCGGCCTGCACCCGGACCAGCACCGGGTCGGACTGACTGACGAAGTGACTCCAGGTGTGCTCGTGGATCCGGCAAAAGTCGTGCCGGGTACCGGGTTCGCGGCCGCGTTCGACCAGCCGCACCTGCACCAGGTATTTGACCGCCCCCGAGATCGCCGACGCGCCGACGCCCAGTCGCTCGGCGAGCTCGGCGGCCGACAGCTTGCCGGAGTCGGTAACCAGCAGCGCGGCGTACACGCGCGAGGCCATCCGGGGCATGCCGGATTCGACCATGATCTGCGCGAACCGTTCCCGGAAATCGGCGATGGCACCCTCGTCCGCTCGCGTCACCAAAGCTCCCTTCATCGTCGCAGACTCACCAGTTTAAGATGATTCACGAACTTCACGAAATTCGTGAAATAAGAGTATCGTCGCTGTCGTGAAAGACACCGAACTCGTCGGAGTGCAGAAGACCCTCAGCCCCGTCCTCAAGGCCAAAGCACTGGACAACCGGCTGCCGGACCCGATCCTCGGCGACGAATACGCCGAGCAGGCGATGCGCCGCCTCGACCCCGACTACGACAAGCGCAGATTCGGCACCAGCCAGATGGGCCTCGCCGCCGTGGTGCGCGCCAAGGCCCACGACGACTGGGCCCGAAGCTTCCTCGCCGATCATCCCGACGCGGTGGTGCTGCACCTAGGCTGCGGCCTCGACGCCCGGGTGTACCGGATCGACCCGCCCGCCACTGTCGACTGGTACGACTTGGACTACCCCTCCGTCATCGAACTGCGGCAACAATTCCTGCCGCCGCGCGAGCATTACACCCTGATCGACTCCAGCGTCACCGACCTGACCTGGCTGGAACGTATCCTCCACGGCCGGCCGGTGCTGATGATCGCCGAGGGACTGGTGCCCTACCTGACCGAGACCGACGTCCGGCGGCTGCTGACCAGCGTCGTCGACGCCTTCCCCACCGGCCAAATACAGTTCGACACGGTGGCGGTCTGGGCATGGCGCACCTCGAAATGGGACCCCACGCTGCGCAAATACGGCACCCAGTTCCACTGCGGCTTCAACGACCCGGCCGCGCTGGCCGATTGGCACCCACGGCTCGAATACGTCGACGAGGCACCGATGAACGACTCACCTGTGCTGATGGCCAAGGCATCCGCGAACGTACGCCGCATGTACCGCCTCATGAACCTGCTGCCGGGCATGAAACGGTCCACCCGCATCGTGCGGTTCCGGTTCTAACGCGCCGACGGTCAGTACAGGCTGGACAGCAGGGGGGTGAACGCGGGGATCTCGTTAACTCTGGTCGCGATCTGACGCTGAGTTGTTGAAGGAGTTTTTGAGGGGTTTCCAGGGCTTCAGACGGCCCCGTTTCAAGATCTTCAAAAAACGATGCCGGTTGAACGGCGTGCGGATCGTGCCGCCCGCTCCTTGGTAGCCCTTGTCCGCGAAGGTCTTCACGCCGGCGCTGGTCAAGCGTCGATCAGGCCGACCGTACGAGCGGCGGTCACATCGTGTACGGCGCCCGGCAGTGCAGGTGAAGCCCACACCGGCCGGCCCATGGGATCGGCCAGCAGTTGCACATTCATTCCATGCTGCTTGTGTTTGCCGCTGCAGTCCGGCCGCTGCGCATCAGCAAGTGGCCGCGGCGGAATCGTTCATCCTCCAAAGGCTCGCGCAACATCCGCGCCACCTCGACGAACTCTTCCTTGCGGGCCAGGTCGGCCAAGTCGTCGATCGGCCACCGGTAGGCCGGCGTGACCTTATGGTCGAACTGCAGCACCGGACCGCCCTCGGATTCGAAGAAACCGAGCAGGAGGTAACCACCCGGGCCCAGCACCCGGCGGAACTCGGCAAAGTACGGCGGCAGCTCCGGTGGTGGGATGTGGATGACGGAGTACCAGGAGAGCAGACCGCCCAGCTCGCCGTCGGCCACGTCGAAGGCGCCCATCGAACCGACCTCGAAACGCAGGTCAGGATGGTCTTTGCGGGCGATGTCGATCAGTGCGGGAGACAGATCGATGCCGAAGGCGTCCAGTCCGAGGTTACGCAGGTGTGCCGTCATGTGCCCGGGACCGCAGCCGGCCTCGGCGACGGGCCGGGGTCCGGCGGCCCGTACGAGTTCGGCGAACACGGCGAGTATCGCGCGATCCAGTGGCAGGCGGTCGAGCGAGTCTCGGGCGAAGTCGGCGTAGAGGTCGGCGACGGCGTCGTAGGCGTCCGCCGTCGCTGTCAGATAGGGGGAGGATTCGGCCATGGCGGACGACTGTAGTTCATCGGTCGGCAAAGGTCGTCGATGCCCTCAATCGACCCGGTGAGCAGCGCGCGGAAGTATCGGCGGTCGCCGAAGATGACGTCGCGCAGCACGAGCAACGACCAGCGATCTCCGAGCACCTCGACGGCGGCGTTGATCGGACACCCGGACCGTGGTTCCACGACTCCTCCTTGACAGGTATTTCGCTCCCAATATAGTAGTTGCAGAATGCAAGCACTATGCGGAAGAGGAGATGATGGGTCGCTTCTTATATTGGATGAACGTGTCCCTCGACCTGCGGATCGAGCAGGTTCCGGGGGACAACGGTGCGGGCGAATGGCTTCGCATCAGCGAGGAACTTCACCGCGAGTTCAACGCACGGGCGCGGGCGCTCACGTTGATGGTCCACGGCCGGGTCATCTACGAGACGATGGAGGAATATCAGCCGCGGGCGCGCGAAGACGCGTCGCTGCCGGACGTCCTGCGTGAATACGGCGAGATCTGGACCGCAAAGCCCAAGGTGCTTGTCTCTCGCACCCGCAGCAGCGCCGATCACAACACCCGGATCATCGGCGGAGACGACGCGATCGAGCAGCTCGCCGGCACACAGCTCACCGTCCCGTACGGCAACAACGACCACGGTCAGATCGTGGGCGTGACCTCCAGCAGCCCGAACACCACGACGAGCTCTGGATTCCTGCGGGATGCACGGGGCCACGTCACTACGATCAACCGCCCCGGCGCCGCCATCACCGCGGCGTTCGACATCAACGACCGCGGCCAGATCGTCGGTGTCGCCGTGAATCCCGAAGACCTGGGCCGGCCCGCAGGCAACCCGGCGATGGACATGCCCGCCCTGCCGGGATCGGCCGGCTGACTGCCTGGCGCAACGTCACCGTGTGATCTCCGGCGTCACGGCAGCGGAAGGACGCGAAGTGGCTCGCGTCCTCGATGATCAATCGGCACCCGCAGCGTGAGCCGGGCCCGCGCGGCGGGCCCGGCCGTCAGGACATGGTGAGCATGATCTTGATCGACTCGCGGGCGGCCATCGCGGCGTAGCCGCGGGCGACGTCCTCCAGCGGGAGGACGGTGTCGAAGACCGGACCGGGGTCGAGGGTCCCGGCTGTGATCCGCGAGATCAGGTCGGGGAGGTACCGGCGCACGGGGGCGATGCCGAGGTTCAGGCTGAGGTGGTGGATGAGCGGCTGGAACAGCGGCAGCGTGGGCGCGGTGTGCGGCACGCCGACGGCGCCGATCGAGCCGCCCTCGCGGGCCATGCCGACGGCCATGGACCACGACTCGGGGGTGCCGACCGCCTCGACCACGTGCCGTACCCCGAGGCCGCCGGTCAGCTCGCGCACCGCCGCGATGCCCTCGTCGCCCCGCTCGGCGATGACGTCCGTCGCCCCGAACGACTTTCCGACCGCGGCGCGATCCGGGTGCCGGCTCATCAGGATGATCCGGTCGGCTCCAAGTACGGCCTTCGCGCCCAGCACCGCGCACAGCCCGACGGCTCCATCGCCGATGACGGCCACCGTCGAGCCCTCGGTGACGCCGGCCAGCACTGCTCCGTGCAGGCCGGTGCCCATCACGTCAGAAGCCGACAGGAGGGCGGCGTAGAGCGACTCGCCGGCGCCGTCCGTGCCGCCGGGCACGGCCATGAGGGTCCCGTCGGCCCACGGCACCCGCACCGCCTCGCCCTGGCCGCCGTCGGTGCCCGGCGCGCCGAAGGTGCCGCCCTTCTCGCACGACGACTGGATGCCGTCGAGGCAGGCCGGGCAGGTGTTGTCCGACCACTGGAAGGGCGCGACGACCAGATCGCCCGGCCGTACGGTGCGGACCTCGTCGCCCACCTCCTCCACGACCCCGATGAACTCGTGGCCCAACCGGGACCGCTCCGCGCGGTTGATGATCCCGCGGTATGACCACAGGTCCGAACCGCAGACGGCGGCGCGCACGACGCGCACCACGGCGTCGGTCGGCTCGGACAGCGAGGCATCGGGCACGTCGTCGACGACCACGTTGCCGGCGGACAGGTAAAGGGTGGCGCGCATGGGGGATATCGCCTTCGTTCGGGGCGGATGGTTCGGTTCGGTCAGTGGACGGCGGGAGTGCGGGACTCGACGGCCAGCGCCGACTCCACGTGCCCGGCCATGGCCAGCAACTCCATGTCGGTGCCCCGCGGCGACGACAGCTGGAGCCCGATGGGCAGGCCGTCGGCGCTCCAGCCGCAGGGCAGCACCAGCGCCGGGCCGCCGGTGAGATTGTGAACCGCGGTGAACAGACCTTCGGCGGCGCCCTCGGGGGTGTCGACCGGCGGCGTCGTGACGGGCGCGACGAAGGGCGCGGCCGGGGTCAGCAGCACGTCGATGTCCGCGTAGACCTCGGCGACGGCGGGCAGCAGCCGCTCCCGCTCCGCCATGGCCGCGCGGTAGTCGTCCTCGCTCACCTCCGCGCCTGAGCGCAGCAGCCGCAGCGTCTCGGGGCCGTAGTGGCCGGGATCGGCGCTCACCCGCGCACCGTGCTCCCGCCAGGCCTCGAACAGCAGGATGCCGGAGAACGTCTTGTCGAGCGCGTCGAAGGCCGAGCCGTCCACCTCGGTGATGGAGCAGCCGGCGGCCCGGAGCGCGTCGATCGACGCCCGGATCGCGGCGGCCACGTCCGGCTGCATCTCGGCCCGGTCGAGCTGGCCGGACACCACCCCGATCCGGAGCGCCCCGGCGCCCCCCGCCGGAGCTCGGGCGGGCTCGCCGCCGCTCAGCGCCGAGAAGACCTCGGTCGTGGTCGCGACGTCGCGGGCGAGCAGTCCGACGTGGTCGAGGGTGGGCGCGAGCGGTTCGACGCCGTCGAGCGGCAGTGCACCGTGGCTCGGCTTGAACCCGACGATCGCGCAGTAGTGTGCCGGGATGCGGATCGATCCGCCGGTGTCGGTGCCCAGCGCCACCGCGCAGGCGCCGACCCCGACGAGCGCGGCCGACCCGCCGCTGGACCCGCCGGCGGTCCGGAAGGGGTCGAAGGGGTTCATCGCCTCGGGCACGTCCGGGTGGGTCGCGCCCGCCGCGTACTCCAGCAGCGAGGTGGCCGCGAAGACGTCCGCGCCGGCCGCGCGCAGCGCCTCGACGACCGGGGCGTCGGCCGTGGCCGGCTCGGCGCGCATGGCATGGGGGTTGCCGTTGCCGCGCGGGTGCCCGGCGATGTCGATGAGGTCCTTGACCGCGACCTGCACGCCGTGCAGCGGGCCGCCGGGCGCGCGGAGCGGCGCGTGGAACAGCTCGACCACGGCGTTCAGCGGGCGGCCGAGCCGCTCGGCCCTCTCGTAGGCGGCGAGCAGTTCGAGGTTGGCCACCTCGCAGGTGCGCTCGCCCCGCTCGATCGCCTTGATGATCTCGCCGGTGCAGGTCGTCAGCGGGCCGGCCAGGTCGTGCAGCAGGTCATCGACCTCGGTCTTGCGCTTGCGTACCATCAGGTCGCGGTAGATGCCGCTGTGCGACTTGGCGCTGCCGCGGTTGAAGGTGACCAGCCGGGCCAGCGAGCCCTCCAGGTCGTCCGGCTCGAAGCCGTCGAATCCCTCGGGCTGCACCGGCGACTGCGCGAGCACCTCCCTCGCGATGCCGAGCATCAGCGGCCGCCACTCGGGCGCTTCGAGGGAGTCGGCGATGGACAGGTCGGAGACCGCGCCGGCGTAGAGCATCGCGCCGTACGCCTCCTTGCCCCACAGGAAGCCCATGATGTTGCCGGTGGCCTCGGCGTACGGGAGGGCTTCGACGAGTTCGCGCACCCTGGGGGTGATCTCCCCGCCGGCCGGCTCGCCGACCCGGAACGTGCCGATGTTGCCCTGCATGATCCGGCCGGGGGCCAGCACGTCGGCGCCGAAGTTCACGAAGCTCACCAGCAGCCGGTCCGGGCCGACCACGGCCGAGAGCGTGTCGGCGGTCAGGCCGTTCTGGAAGCTGACCAGGTAGCCATCGGGGTCGAGGCGGTCGCGGACGAGCTCGGCGGCCGAGGCGGTGTGGTGGCTCTTGACGGCGATCGCGACATGGCGCAGCCTGCCGGGCAGGTCATCGGGCGTGACGGCCCGCGCCGCCACGGTGAAGTTCTCGACCGGTCCCTCGACGGACAGCCCATCCCGGTTGATCGCCTCGACGTGCGCCGGGTCGGCGTCGCAGAGCAGCACGTCGTGGCCGGCGCGAATCATGTGGGCGCCGATCGTCCCGCCGATCGCGCCGGCACCGATGATGGTCAGTTGCATCAAGAGGTCCGCCTGGTTTGGTAGTGCTTGGGTCTTTTGCCGTCGGACACTACCTGAACCGATTTGAATGCTCTAGTCTGCATCTGCTGATGAGTTCGGGACGGCGACCTTACGTATGCCAGCTGATTCACGCGTAATCTTTACGAAATGTAGCGTTGCTCGATGCTTCGTGCCGGACGGTCAGCGCCTCCTATCGGATCCCCCGGGCCTCTCCGGGGCCGCTCTGCCATACCGCGACCGCTGGAGCACCCCGCGAAACCCACGAAGGATAGCCATGTCTGACCTGAACCCATCGGCTCCACAGGTGCCCGCCGGCCTCCGAGTCCCCGCGATCAGCCGGCGCCGCATGCTGCAGCTGAGCGCCCTCGGCGTCGGAGTCTTCTCCGCCGCGCCGCTGCTGGCCGCTTGCGGCTCGACCGCACCGCAGATCTCGGCGGGCGGCACCAAGAAGGGAGGCGATCTGGTCATCGTCCGCGCGAACGACTCGGTGGACATGGACAAGACGACGGTGTTCAGCAACGCATCGATCTGGGTCTACCAGCAGATGTTCGAGACCCTGGTGGCGATGACCGATGACGGCCAGGGCGTCAAGCCGTGGCTGGCCGAGAGCTACGAGATGTCCGCGGACAACCTCTCGTGCACCCTGAAGCTCAGGTCCGGCGTGAAGTTCCACAACGGCCAGCCGTTGACCTCGGCCGACGTCAAGTTCTCGATCGACGAGTCGAGCAAGACCAAGGGCGGCTGGGAGTTCATCAACTCGGCGATCAAGGAGGTCACGACGCCCGACGACCTCACCGTCGTGGTGACCACCAAGTATCCGTGGGCGCCACTGCTCGCCGACCTGAGCTGCCCGAACAACGGCATCATCCCCAAGGACTACGCCGGGAAGTCGTCGAAGGAGTTCTACGCCGCGCCGATCGGCACCGGCGCCTTCATGTGGGACACCTGGAAGAAGGGCGACTTCATCCGGCTGAAGAAGAACCCGTCGTACTGGCAGGCCGGCAAGCCCGCGCTCGACACGGTCACCTGGAAGGTCGTCACCGACGACAACGCCCGCGCGATCCAGTTGCAGGGCGGCCAGGCGCAGATCAACGAGAATCCCCCGTTCTCCAGCCTCGCGCAGCTCAAGAACACGCCCAACGTCAAGGTAGACCTCTTCCCGTCCACCAGGACCGACTACATCCTGATGAACCAGACGAAGACGCCGTACGCGGACGTGCACGTGCGCCGGGCCATCTCCTACGCGATCGACCGCGCGGCGCTGGTCAAGAACATCCTGTTCGAAAACGGCGCGGTGGCGAACTCGTTCATGATGCCCTCGACCCCCTACTACGACAAGAACACCCCGGGCATCCAGTACGACATGGACAAGGCCCGCGCGGAGATGAAGCTGTCGAGCGTCCCGGGGGGCTTCAAGACGACCTTCCTCGCGATCTCCGGCGACTCGGTCGACTCGGCCATCGCCCAGGTGCTCCAGGCGTCGCTGAAGGAGCTCGGCATCACCATGAACATCCAGAACGTCGACGCGAGCGCGCAGCACGACATGACCACCAAGCTGCAGTACGAGATCGCCCACTCCTACTGGACGATGGACCTCGCCGACCCCGACGAGCTGGTGCAGTACGCGCTCGACCCGACGTCCGGCGGCCACTCCTTCAACACCGGCTACGACGACAAGGACCTGATCAAGCTGGTCCACGACGCCCAGAAGGAGTTCGACAAGACCAAGCGGCAGGCGCTGTACACCGAGATCCAGAAGCAGGCCGCCGACTCGGCCTTCCTCGCTTTCCTCTTCTACACGCCGTTCCCGTACTCCCAAAGCTCGGGAGTGAAGAACTTCAAGGTTCTGCCCACCGGCTCCTACCACATGGAAGACGTCTCGCTCTGATCCGCGGCACGCCGATCGAACACACGGAGTGACGGAGTCGATGAAGTACCTGGTCTACATACTCAAACGGCTGGTGGCCCTGATTCCGGTCCTGCTCGGGATCTCGTTCATCGTGTTCTTCCTGATCCGCCTGATTCCGGGCGATCCGGCGGCCACGCTGCTCGGCTCGCACGCCACCCCGGACGCGGTCCGGGAACTACGCGCCCAGCTGGGCCTGAACGAACCGTTGTGGAGCCAGTACCTGACCTTTCTCGGCCACCTGCTGAAGGGCGACCTCGGCTACTCCTACGTGTACGACAGCCCGGTCGGCGGCCTGATCGGCACCAGCCTGCCGGTGACGATCTGGCTGCTGGTCTCGGGGACCGTCTTCACGGTGCTGATCGCCGACAACATCATCAGGGCCGTGCCGATCGCGGGGCTCGGGCTGCCGGCGTTCTGGCTCGGCATCATGCTGATCCTGATCTTCGGGCTGAAGCTGGGGCTGTTCCCCGTGGCCGGGTTCGGCGACACGCTGGGCGCGCACCTGCACGGCATGGTCCTGCCGGGCATCACGATCGCCCTGACGCTCGCGCCGATCCTGATCCGCAGCCTGCGCGCCAGCATGATCGACGTGTTGAGCAGCGACTACATCGTGACTGCGCACGCCAAGGGCATCAGCACGTCACGGGTGGTGCTCGGCCACGCCCTGCGCAACGCGGCCGTGTCGTCCGTGACGGTCCTGGGCGTGAACATCGCCTACCTCACCGGGTCGACGCTCGTGGTCGAACGCGTCTTCTCGCTGCCCGGCATCGGGCAGCAGATGATCAATTCCATTCTCGGAAGGGACTTCCCCACCGTGCAGGGAATCACCCTGGTATTCGCGATCATGGTCGTGGTCGTGAACCTGCTGACCGACGTGGCGCACGCCGCCCTCGACCCGCGGGTCAAGCTCGCATGAGCGCGGCAACCAGCGTCGGTCCCATCGTCTCGGCCGTACCGGACGCGCGCCGCGGCGCACGCGGGCGGTGGAACGCGCCTCTCGTGGCCGGGCTGATCCTGTTCGCCCTCATCGTCCTGTGCGCGCTCTGCGCGCCCCTGCTGACGAGCTACGACCCGATCAAGCAGGACCTCGCGAACGCGTTCCTCGAACCCGGTTCGAAGGGGCACCTGCTCGGCACCGACTCGCTCGGCCGCGACGTGCTCGCCAGGCTGCTCTACGGCGCGCGGGTCGACCTCCAGGTCGGCGTGTTCGCGGTCATCTCGCCGTTCGTCATCGGCAGCCTGATCGGGCTGATCTCCGGCTGGTTCGGCGGCTGGGTCGACGCCGTCATCGGGCGCGTCGTCGACATGGTGATCGCGTTCCCGTTCCTGGTGCTGGTCATCGCGCTGGTGTTCGCGATGGGCCCCGGCACCACCAGCATCTACACGGCGATCACTCTCGTCGGCTGGGTGGCGTACTGCCGCATCGTGCGCGGCCAGGTGCTGGTCGCCAAGGAGCAGGAGTACGCGATGGCGGCCCGGGCCAGCGGCCTGCCGACGTGGCGCATCCTGATCCGGCACCTGCTGCCGAACGTCCTGCTCCAGGCGATCGTGTTCTCGATGAGCGACATCGTGCTCACCCTGCTGGCGATCGTCACCTTGGGCTTCCTCGGCCTCGGGGTGCCGCCGCCCACTCCCGACTGGGGGACGATGATCCAGGAGGGGCAGCAGTTCATCCTGACCAAGTGGTACATGTCCACGATCCCGGGCCTGGCGGTCGTCCTCACCGGCCTGGCACTGGCGCTGATCGCGGACGGCATCGTGGAGAAGGCGAACCGATGACCGAACCGGTGCTGGAGGTCCGCGACCTGCACGTGGACATCCCGCTGTCGCACGGCAGGCTGCACGCGGTCCGCGGGGTGTCGCTGTCGGTCGGCGTCGCCGAGTCGGTCGGGCTCGTCGGCGAGTCCGGCTCGGGCAAGAGCCTGACGCTGCGCGCGCTGCTCGGCCTGCTGCCCCGCCCGGCCCGCATCGTGTCCGGCACCGTCCTGATCGACGGCGAGGACGTCACCGGCCTGCCCGCCAAGCGGCTGCACCGCCGGCTGACCGACACGATGAGCATGGTCTTCCAGGACTCCCTGACGGCGCTGAACCCCGTCATGCGCGTGGGCGACCAGATCGCCGAGGTCCCGCTGCGCAGGCTGGGCAAGTCGCGCGGCGAGGCCAGGGCCATCGCGATCGACCTCATGAACAAGGTGGGCATCGCCGACCCGGAGCGGCGCTACGAACTCTACCCGCACCAGCTCTCGGGCGGGATGCGGCAGCGCGTCTGCATCGCGATCGCGCTGTCCACCAAGCCGCGGCTGATCCTCGCCGACGAGCCGACCACCGCGCTGGACGTGACGATCCAGGCCCAGGTGCTGCGCGTGCTGCGCCAGCTCAAGCAGGAGGAGCACGTCGGCCTGCTGCTGGTCAGCCACGACCTCGCGGTGGTCAGCCAGACCTGCTCGCGGCTCTACGTGATGTACGCCGGCAAGGTCGTCGAGTCGGGCGCGCTGCTCGACCTGATCGCCGAACCCAGGCATCCCTACACGTTCTCGCTGCTGCGCTCGGTGCCGGATCCCGACCACCGCGTCCCCCGGCTGCTGACCATCCCTGGCCAGCCGCCCGACCTCAGCGACGCGATCTCGGGATGCTCGTTCGCGCCCCGGTGCCCGTTCGCCGTGGACGCCTGCCACCACGAGGAGCCGTCGCTGGCGCCGGCCGGTCCGGGCGCCGCCGTACGCCAGAGCGCCTGCCTGCGGGTGGACACCGCGGCGGCCTGGAGCGAGATGGTCGCGGAGGAAGCGGTGAGCAAGCAGTGACTGCGGGAAACGAGATCCTCTCGGTCGAGGGCCTGGCCCGGCACTTCACGTCGCCCGTGTCGGTCACCGACCGCATCTTCGGCAAGAAGCCGACGGTGAACCACGCCGTCGACGGCGTGGACCTGGTCCTGCGCAAGGGAGAGACGCTGGGC
The DNA here is from genome assembly GCF_043197025.1 of Nonomuraea marmarensis. Lineage (NCBI taxonomy): Bacteria > Bacillati > Actinomycetota > Actinomycetes > Streptosporangiales > Streptosporangiaceae > Nonomuraea > Nonomuraea marmarensis. Next base: position 143,770 of record NZ_JBICRM010000018.1, on the reverse strand, counting down.
CTGGTGGGCGAGTCGGGCTGCGGCAAGTCGACGCTCGCGCGCACCATCGTGGGCCTCTACCACCCCACCGCCGGCACGATCCGCTACGACGGCGAGACCGTGCCGGCCAAGCGGCCGCGGGCGCAGCAGCGCGCCATCCAGATGGTGTTCCAGGACCCCTATAGCTCGCTCAACCCCCGGATGACGGTCGAGCAGACGCTGTCCGAGCTGCTGAAATACCACAAGATCGTCCCGAGTAACAAGGTCGGCGAGCGTAACCGCGAGCTGATGCACCTGGTAGGGCTGCCCGAGCGGGCGCTGAAGCAGCGGCCGCGGCAGTTCTCCGGCGGCCAGCGGCAGCGTGTGGGCATCGCCCGCGCGCTCGCGCTGGAGCCCACCGTGCTGATCGCGGACGAGCCGGTGTCGGCCCTCGACGTCTCGGTGCAGGCCAACATCATCAACCTGCTCACCGACCTGAAGGAGACGCTGCACCTCTCGGTCGTCTTCGTCTCGCACAACATGGCGGTCGTCCGGCAGGTGAGCGACCGGATCGCGGTGATGTACCGCGGGCGCATCGTCGAGACCGGTGACACCGACACCCTGTTCGACGACCCGGTCCACCCGTACACCAAGCTGCTCATCGGCTCGGTGCCGCGGCTGGCCGAGGGTGCCGGCGGGCCGGTCGAGCCCGGCGAGCCTGAGCCGGTCGAGGTGGACGGGGCGACGGTGGCCGACCCGGCCGTCGTCGAGGAGGTCGCGCGCTCGGCGGCCCGCGACGGCACCACCCCGTGCCGCTACGCCGCGAGCTGCCCGGCCGTCGTCGCCGCCTGCGCCGCCGAACCGTCCCTGATCGTCGATCCCCGTGACGGCCGCCGTTCGGCGGCCTGTGTCCATGTACCAGAACGCGCTGAAAGAGTGATCGAGTGAGTGGCCCCATCGTCATCGGCAGTGAACGTAGCGAGGCGGGCCTCCCCGCGGCGATGGAGATCCTCGCCCGCGGCGGCTCCGCGCTGGACGCCGTGGAGGCCGGGCTGCGCCGCTGCGAGGACAACCTGGACGACCATTACGTGGGCACCGGCGGGCTGCCGAACGCCCAGGGCGTGGTGGAGCTGGACGCGTCGCTGATGGTCGGCTCGACCAGGGCCTTCGGCGCGGTCGGCGCGGTCAAGGCATTCCCCAATCCCATCTCGATCGCCCGGGCCGTGCTGGAGCGGCTGCCGCAGCACAGCCTGCTCGTCGGCGCCGGCGCCGAGCTGTTCGCCGAGGAGAACGGGTTCACCCGGGCGGAGCTGCTGACGGAGGAGTCGAAGAAGCTGTTCGTGTCGGCCCTCCAGCCGTCCGGCGAGTCGGTCGAGGGCGAGCAGACGGATGCCCAGGCCGGTGACGAGCTCTACCGGCAGGCCGCGCTGGAGCTGGTCAACCGCTTCGCCCCGCACGACGGGCCGTGGGGGACCATCAACATCCTCGCGCTCGATTTGTCGGGCGAGCTGGTCGTGGGCGTGTCCACCAGCGGCTACCCCTGGAAGTATCCGGGGCGGGTCGGCGACTCCGCCCTGCCTGGCGCCGGCAACTACGCCGACCTGCGCTACGGCGGCGCCGCCTGCACCGGCCGGGGCGAGCTGAGCATGCGCGCGCTCGGCGCCCGCGGCATCGTCGCCGACCTCGCACGCGGGCTCGACCCGTCGGCCGCGTGCCTCGCGATGCTGGCCGACGCGGCGACCCTGCCCGACGACTACCGCGCCGAGCTGCGCTGCCTGGCGCTCACCCCGGACGGCCGGCACGGCGCGGCGGCAAGCCAGAGCGGCTCTGTCTACGCGGTGATGACCGAGACCTCGACCGAACCCGAGCTGCACCCAAGGAGCGTGCTATGAAGATCTTCATCTCGTCCGACATGGAGGGCACGGCCGGGGTCGTCGACTGGGACCAGTGCATCGTCGGGGGAGCGCAGTACCCCTACTACACCGACCTCCTGACCGGCGAGATCAACGCCGCCATCGAGGGCGCGGCGCAGGCCGGCGCGACCGAGTTCCTGGTCAACGACGCGCACTCGAAGATGGCCAACCTGAAGCCGGACGCGCTCGCCGGGCGGGCCGGCTACCTGTCGGGCCGCTACAAACCGATGTACATGATGCAGGGGCTCGACGAGAGCTTCGACGCGATCTTCCTGGTGTCGTACCACGGCTCGATGGGCAGCAGGGGCTCGGTCCTGTCGCACACCTACTTCCCGACGGCGTTCGCCGAGGTCACCGTGAACGGCGTCGTCGCGGGAGAGGCGGGCATCAACGCGCTGGTGGCCGCCGCGTACCAGGTGCCGATCGTGCTGGTCTCCGGCGACGCGACGACCGCCGAGGAGACCGCGCGGTTCTGCCCGCGCATCGAGACGGCGGTGGTGAAGAGGTCGGTCTCCCGGTTCGCCGCCGAGTCGCTGCACCCGGCGGCGGCGAGAGACCTGATCCGCGAGCGGGCCAGGTCGGCCGTCGAGGGGCTGAAGGACGCCGGGCCGCCGGACATCGCCCTCCCCGTCACCCTCGGCATCTGGTTCCGCAGCAGCGACTACTGCGAGCTGGCCGCCAGGATCGCCGGCGTCGAGCGGACGGGCGACCTGTCGGCGACCATCACCGGCGACGATCCCCTGCGGATCTACCAGACCTTCATCACCGTCGTGCTGCTGTGCCGGGGTCTCGTCGAGTGAAGATCGTCGACGTTCTCACCCAGCCGGCCCGCGCCGGGTTCTTCGCGGACGACCAGGCGGCCATCAGGGCCGGCGCCGGGCACGACGGCTTCGCCTACACGGGCGACCCGCTCACGCGGGGCTTCACGGCGATCAGGCAGGCCGGCGCGGCGCTGTCGGTGCTGCTGCTGCTCGAAGACGGCTCGGTCGCCTACGGCGACTGCGCCGCCGTGCAGTACAGCGGCGCCGGGGGCCGCGACCCGGTCTTCAGCGCGGCGGCGGCTCGCCGCGATGTCGAGGAGCACCTCACACCGTTGCTGAGGGGCGCGGAACTCGGCTCGTTCCGCGAGCTGGCCGGTCGCGTGGAAGGCTGCCGCACCGCCTCGGGGCCGCTGCACACGGCCGTGCGCTACGGCGTCTCCCAGGCGGTGCTCGACGCGGTCGCGCAGAGCCGGCGGCTCACCATGGCCGAGGTCGTGCGCGACGAGTACGCGACCGGCGTGGACCTGGCGCCCGTGCCGATGTTCGCCCAGACCGGCGACGACCGGTACGCCAACGCGGACAAGATGATCCTCAAACGGGTCGACGTCCTGCCGCACGGACTGATCAACAACGTCGAGACCAAGCTGGGCCGCCGGGGTGAGCTGCTGGAGGAGTACGTCCGCTGGCTGGTCGGGCGGATCGCCCGGCTTCGCTCCGACGACGCGTACGAGCCGAGGCTGCACTTCGACACTTACGGCACCGTGGGCCTGGCGTTCGGCGGCGACGTCGAGGCGGTCGCCGGCTACCTGGCCCGCCTCGGCGACCTCGCCGCGCCGCACGAGCTGGTCGTCGAGCACCCGATCGACGCCGGCGACCGCGAGTCGCAGATCGAGACATACGTGCGCCTGCGGGCGGCCCTGCGCCGCCTCGGCTCGCCGGTCAAGATCGTCGTGGACGAGTGGTGCAACACGCTGGAAGACATCGAGATGTTCGTCGAGGCGGGCGCGGCCGACGTCATCCACGTCAAGACGCCCGACCTCGGCGGCATCGGCAACACCATCGAGGCGCTGCTGCTGGTGCGCGACCGGGGCCTGGTGGCGTACTGCGGCGGCACCTGCAACGAGACGGACCGCTCGGCGCAGGTCAGCGCCCACGTCGCGATGGCCTGCGGCGCCGGGCAGGTGCTGGCCAAGCCGGGTATGGGAGTGGACGAGGGGTTGATGATCGTGGGCAATGAGATGGCACGGGTGGCGGCGCTCGCCGCGGCCCGCCGGTCGGGCGGCGCGGTGACGGCGCGCGCCGGTCGGGAGGTGCTGTCATGACGGCGTCGAAGCTGCCGCTGTCGGACGTCAGGGTGGTCGCGATCGAGCAGTACGGCGCCGGGCCCTTCGGCAGCGTCCACCTGGCCGATCTCGGCGCGGAGGTCATCAAGATCGAGGACCCGTCGTCCGGCGGCGACGTCGGACGTTACGTGGTTCCCGAGCAGCACGGCGAGGACAGCCTGTTCTTCGAGACCTTCAACCGCAACAAGCGCAGCCTCGGCCTCGACATCTCCACCCCGGAGGGCCGGGCCGTGTTCGAGGACCTGATCAGGGTCAGCGACGTGGTGCACTCGAACCTGCGCGGCGACGTCCCGGCCAAGCTGCGCATCCGTTACGACGACCTCAAGCACCTCAACCCGGCGATCGTGTGCAGCTCGCTCAGCGGTTTCGGCATGACCGGGCCGCGCAGCGCGGAGCCCGGCTACGACTACGTCCTCCAGGGCATGGCCGGCTGGATGGACCTCACCGGCGAGCCCGACGGGCCGCCGACGAAGTCGGGGCTCTCGCTGGTCGACTACGCGGGCGGCCTGGTCGCGGTCGGCTCGATCCTGGCCGCGCTGCACGCCGCCCGGCGTGACGGGGTGGGCGCCGACTGCGACATCAGCCTGTTCGACACGGCCGTCTCGATGCTGACGTATCCGGCCGCCTGGCAGCTCAACGGCGACTTCGTGCCCAGGCGCACCCACCACTCGGCCCACCCGTCGCTCGTCCCGTTCCAGGCGTTCCCCACGGCCGACGGCTGGCTTGTGGTCGCCTGCCCGAAGGAGAAGTTCTTCCGCAGGCTCGCGGCGGCCGTCGGGCATCCGGAGTGGCCGGACGACCCCCGCTACGAGAACTTCGCGGCCCGCAGGGAGAACGCCGAAGCCCTGCTGGCCGAGCTGGAGAAGGTGTTCGCGACCGGCACCGGCGACCACTGGCTGGCTCTGCTCAGGACGGCGGGCGTGCCGTGCGGCCCGGTGAACTCCGTGGCGCAGGCACTGGACGATCCGCACACGCTCGCCCGTGGCATGGTGGTGCAGACCGAGCACCCCTACTTCGGAACGGTCCGCCAGGTCGCGAGCCCGCTGCGGGTGCGGCCGGGCGGTCCGGAGGAGCCGGCGGAGCGCCGGCACCGGCGTGCCCCGCGCCGCGACGAGGACGCCGACTACATCTACACCGAACTGCTCAAGTACGACGCCGAGCGTGCCGAGCGGCTACGCGCGGCCCGGCCGGGAGGGGAGCGATGATTCGGCCCCGGGACGGCGGGATGACCACCGGCCACCCGGCGCCCCTCAGGCGTCGTCTTCCACGGGCGGGCCCGACAGCAGCTCGGCCACCAGGTTCTTCGGCTCGATCTCCATGATGCTCAGCGACGTCTCCGTACGCTGCACGCCCTCGATCTGCCAGATGCGGTCCATGAGCAGCTGCCGCAGGTGCAGGTGGTCGCGTACGCGGAGCCGGGCGAGCAGGTCGATCGCGCCGGTGACGATGTCGAGCCCTTCGAGCTCGGGTATCAGGGAGAGCTTCTCGATGAGTTCTTTCTGCTGGTAGCCCTGTACGGCCGTGATGGTCAGGTAGACGGTCATCGGGAACCCCGCGGCGCTCCAGTCGAGGCGGACGCCGTAGCCGCGGATCACGCCGAGGCGCTCCAGGCGCGCGATGCGCTCTCTGACCGCGGGCGCGGACATCCCCAGCTCGCGGGCCAGCGCCCGCTGCGAGCGCCGGGAGTCCGTACTGAGCAGCACGAGTATCTGCCTGTCAACGTCGTCGAGCGGCACCGCCGGCACCGGCACCGGACCCTCGGTCAGGTCTCGTAGCGGAGCGGGGGAGGCGCTGGCGGTGGCGCGGCGTCTTGGGGGCATGGCGGGAAGGCTACCTCGCCGCAAGTACGCGAACCACGGTTCCCCCCAAGTCGATCGTACGACTTAACCGATCTGATGCATCTGAAGGGGGATGGACTGGTAATTGAGGGACGAATGGTTAGTATTGGCTCTGATCTCCTTACAGATGACCACCTTTCAGGCCGACATGGGTTTCACTTCGCAAACCGTCGAGCCGGGCGGTGCGTCAACCCCCAGAACGGAGTGTGCGGACCGGTGCGGGTCTTCGACAGCAACTGGATGCAGATCGCCGACTATCTCGAGCGCGACGATCGCATCGTGCTCCCGGTCGGCTCGACCGAGCAGCACGGGTACCTCTCGCTCGGCACCGACGCGCTGCTGGCCGAGCGGGTGTCGGTGGAGGCGGCCGAGCCGCTCGGCGTGCCGGTGCTGCCGGTCCTGCCGTTCGGCATGGCCCCGTACTTCACCGCGTACCCCGGCACCATGAGCCTGCGCATCAGCACCTACATCGAGGTGGTGCGCGACCTGCTGGACTGCCTGGCCGGTCAGGGCTTCCGGCGGATCGCGGTGGTCAACGGGCACGGCGGCAACGCCCCCGTTGCCGGGCTCATCCGCGAGTGGATCAACCGGCCCGGCGCCGACCGGGTCCAGGTGCTGTTCCACAGCTGGTACAACGCGCCGAAGACGGCCGAGGCGGCGAGCCGGTTCGACGACGACCAGTACCACGGCTCCTGGCTGGAGAACTTCGCCTGGACCAGGGTGGCCGGCGCCGAGATCCCCGGCGGCGCCGCCCCCGTCATCGACCGGGCGACGGCGAACAACGTGACGGCCGGGGAGATGAGGGCGCTCTCGCTGGACGGCAGTCTCGGCGGGGCCTACCAGCGAAGTGATGAGGACATGCAGATCGTCTGGGACGCCGGCGTGGCCGAGGTCCGCGAGCTGCTGGAGAAGGGATGGCTCGACCAGTGACATCAGGCAACGGCAGGATCGCCGTCGTCACCGGCACGGCACACGGGATCGGCTCGGCCATCGCGGCCGCGCTCGAAGCCGACGGCGTCCGGGTGCACGGCATCGACAAGGACACGGTGGACGTGACCGACTCGTCCGCGGTCGGCGCCTTCTTCGCCGAACTCGGCGACGTCGACATCCTGGTCAACAACGCGGGCGGGGTCGTCGGCCAGGTGCACCACCCGATCGAGGAGATCACCGACGACGACTGGGCAGCCGTGGTCGCGGCCAACCTGACCAGTACCTTCCTGTGCACCCGGGCGGTGGCGCCGGGCATGAAGCGGCGCGGCTCGGGCCGCATCGTCAACATCTCGTCCGGCGCCGGCCGCAGCGTCAGCCTGACCGGCATCCAGGCCTACGCCAGCTCGAAGGCGGGGCAGATCGGCTTCACCCGCCAGATGGCCCACGAGCTGGGCCCGTACGGCATCACGGTCAACTGCATCGCTCCCGGATTCGTCCTGTCGAACCCCACGACGATCAAGCAGTGGGAGAGCTACGGCGAGGAGGGCCAGGCCGCGCTCGTCGAAGGCATCGCGGTACGCCGGCTGGGCGCGCCCGGGGACATCGCGCACGGGGTGCGGTTCTTCGTCTCCGAAGCGTCGTCCTGGATCACCGGCCAGACCCTCTCGATTGATGGCGGACATGCTCTCTTTTAACCCTGCCGACGCCGAATACCTCGACGAGCTCGCCGGTTACGTCGCGGTGCCCAGCGTGAGCCGCGACGCCACCGAGGAGACCATGCGCTCGGCCGCGGAGTGGCTCGCGGGCCGGCTCTCCTTCGCCGGCGGCCGCGTCGTCGCCACCTCCGGGCACCCGGTGGTGCGGGGCGAGTGGCTGGGGGCTCCCGGGGCGCCCACCATCCTGGTCTACGGCCACTACGACGTGCAGCCGACCGGCTCGGAGGCCGAGTGGCGCACCCCGCCGTTCGAGCTCACCGTCGACGGCGACGTGATCCGCGGGCGCGGGGTCACCGACGACAAGGGCCCGGTGTTCATCGTGCTCAAGGTGGCCCAGGCGTTCATCGCCCAGGAGGGCGCGCTCCCGCTGAACGTCAAGTTCCTCTTCGAGGGCGAGGAGGAGATCGGCAGCCCGCACCTCCCGGCCTACCTGCACGAGCACGCGGACGAGCTGGCGGCCGACCTCGTGATCTCCGCCGACGGAGCCATGTGGCGGCCTGGCGAGCCGTCGCTGTCGATCGCCTCCAAGGGCCTCGTGACCCTGGACATCGAGGTCACGGGCGCGAACGCCGACCTGCACTCCGGCCGGTTCGGCGGCACCGTGGCCAACCCGCTGCACGCGCTGTCCGAGATCCTGGCCGGGCTGCACGCGCCCGACGGCCGGGTCGCGGTCGAGGGCTTCTACGACGGCATCCCCGAGCTGAGCGATGAGCGCCGCGCGGCCATCGCGGCGGTGCCCTTCGACGAGGACGGATACCGCGCCGGCCTCGGACTCGACCACGTCTTCGGCGAGGCCGGCTACAGCACGCTCGAACGACTGTGGGAACGCCCCACGCTGGAGATCAACGGAGTCTCCGGCGGCGGGAAGTACACGGTCATCCCGCACACCGCGCGCGCCCACATCTCGTGCCGGCTGGTGCCGGGGCAGCGGCCGGAAGCCGTGCTGCGGGCGATCACCGACCACGTGCTCGCCCACAAGCTCACCGGAGTGAGCGTCGCGGTCCACCCCGACGAGGGCGGCGTGCCCGCGTACACGATCTCGCCCGGCCACCCGGCGATCCGGGCCGCCGGCGCCGCGCTGGAGCACGTCTACCCGGGCCAGGACGTGCTGCTGGCCGTCATCGCCGGCACGCTGCCCGCCACGGCGCTGTTCGAGGAGGTGCTCGGCGCGAAGACGCTGTTCTTCTCCTTCTCGACCGCGGACGAGAACCTGCACGCCCCGAACGAGTTCATGCGGATCTCGCGGCTGCGCGAGGGCATGCGCGCCTGGGAACAGTTGTGGCGGCTGCTCGCCGACGGGCCGCATCGGCTGGCGCCGGTCTCGCGCGACGGGTCCGCGCGATGACCGGTGAGCCGTACCGGTCCTACGGTTACCTCACCCCCGGCGAAGACCTCCCCGAGTTCGAGCTCGCTCCCGAGTTCGGCCGCCTCCCGCCGTACGACGGCGGGCTCGACGCGGCAGAGCGGTCGCGGGCCGCGCGGCTGCTCCGCGACAACATCGTGATCAGCCTGCACGACCATCCGGTACGCTTCCCCGCCGACATGCGCCAGACCCCGGAGTACAACCGCACCGGACGACAGCACACCGCGTTCGCCGGGCTCCTCGCCTCCGGCATGACCGTCGTGTTCGACAACATGATGGACGGCACCGCCTGCGTCACCGGCAACGCGCCGTGGCGCTGGCTCGACGTCATCACCGACCTCGGCATGCGCCAGGCCGACATCGCCCACCAGGGCGACGTCATCGTGGTCAGGAACATGGCCGACATCGAGCACGCCCACCGCACCGGCAAGGTGGGGCTGCTGTTCGGCCTGGAGGCGGCCACCCCGATCGAGAACGAGATCGACCGGCTCGACGTGCTGTACGGCCTCGGCCTGCGGCAGATCGGCATCGCCTACTCCGAGGCGAACGCGCTCGGCAGCGGCCTCAACGAGAGCGTCGACGGCGGCCTGACCGGCTTCGGCCGACGGGCGGTCGCCAGGATGAACCAGCTCGGCCTGGCCATCGACATCTCGCACTCCTCCGACCGGACCGGCCTCGACGTCTGCGCCGCCAGCGAGCGTCCGGTGTTCATGACGCACGCCGGGGCGCGCGCGGTCTGGGACACGCCGCGGATGAAGCCGGACGACGTCCTCCGCGCCGTGGCCGAGACCGGCGGCGTCATCGGGATGTCCGCGGCGCCGCACACGACACTGTCCGAGGCGCATCCCCGGCACGACATCCTGTCGGTGATGGACCACTTCAAGTACTGCGTGGACCTGGTCGGCATCGAGCACGTCGCGTTCGGGCCCGACACCCTCTACGGCGACCACGTCGGCCTGCACACCGTGTTCGGGCACCTGCTCAAGGTCGGGGCCGCCGCCCCCGGAGGCCCCTCCTTCGAGAAGGTGGAGTACGTGGACGGCCTGGAGAACCCGACCGAGAACTTCGGCAACATCTGCGGCCGGCTGGTGCGCGACGGGTTCTCCAACGACGAGATCGCCGCGGTGCTGGGCGGCAACATCCTCAGGGCCCTCGACCGCATCTGGGCCCTGCCGTGACCCCCTTTGGAGTGAGTGGTGGCTGACAACACCCCCGCGGCGGCACCGAACGACGAGCTGGCCCGGCTGAGCGCGGAGTTCTTCCAGGTCAAGCATGCCGCCGACCCGTTCAGCGCCACGCTGCTCGGGGTCTCCGGCTTCGACGGGCTGGTGCCCGACCCCAGCCGCGAGGGCTCGGCGGCCGTCGCCGCCGAGATCTCCGGCATCGAGCGGCGGCTGGAGGCCGTCGACCCGGCCGGCCTGAATCCGGCCGACCGGGTCAATCACGCGGTGCTCGGCCGCCTCGCCTGGGCGACCAGGTCGGACCTGGAGCACGCTTTGTGGGAGAGCGGGGCCTCGGCCGACGGCTACTCCGCGCCACAGGCGATGATGTTCATGTCGGTCCCGGCCGCGTCCGTCACCGACGCGGCGGCGGCCGAGCACTACATCCGGCGGCTGAGCGGCCTGCCCGCGTTCATCGACGCCATCCTCGACCGCTACCGCGCGGCGAAGGACGAAGGACGCATTCCCACCCGCGTCGGCGTCGGCCAGGCCATCGACCAGCTCACCGGCCACCTCGCGCTGAGCCTGACCGACGACACGCTGCTCAGCCCGCGCCTGCCGGACGACGTGGACCGCGACCGGGTCAGGGCACGGGCGGCGGAGATCGTCGACGGCTCCGTCCGGCCCGCCATGCGACGCCTGCTGGCCGGCCTGCGCGACGAACTGCTGCCGGTGGCCCGTCCCGACGACCGGGCCGGCATCCGGTTCGTCCCGGGCGGCGAGGAGGGCTACCGCGACGCGGTGCGGCGGCACACCACCACCGGCCTGTCGCCGGAGGAGATCCACCAGATCGGGCTCGACTGCCTCGCGGAGCTGCGGTCCGAGTGGGCCGAGCTGGGCGGCCGAGTGCTCGGCACGAGCGACGTGGCGGAGATCCTCGCCCGGCTGCGCGACGACCGCTCGCTGCGTTTCACCGACAGCGCGCAGATCGTCGACACGGTCACCGGGGCGCTGCGCCGCGCGGAGGAGGCCCGCGACGACTGGTTCCCCGCGTACGACATCGCCGGCTGCGTCATCGAGGAGATCAACCCGATCGAGGCGGGCAACGCCGCGCTCGCCCACTACCGGCCGCCGGCCGGCAACGGGTCGCGGCCGGGCGCCCACTGCGTGCTCACGACCGACCCGCAGGAGCGGTTCGTGTACGAGTACGAGGCGCTGGCCTTCCACGAGAGCACGCCGGGGCACCACCTCCAGATCGCCTCCGCGCAGACTCTGACGGACCTGCCCGAGTACCGGCGCTTCCTCGATGCCGAGGTGTGCGGCTACGTCGAGGGATGGGGCCTGTACAGCGAGCGGCTGGCCGACGAGATGGGCCTCTACACCTCCGACCTCTCCCGCCTGGGGATGTTGTCGTTCGACGCGCTGCGGGCCTGCCGCCTGGTCGTCGACACGGGCATGCACCACCTGGGCTGGTCGCGCGCGCAGGCCATGCGGTTCATGTGGGACAACACCGCGACCACCCGCGCCAACGTCCGCAACGAGATCGACCGCTACATCGCGTGGCCGGGACAGGCGCTCGCCTACATGATCGGCCGCCGCGAGATCCGCCGCCTGCGCGACCTCGCCCGGCAGCGGCTCGGAGCCCGGTTCGACGTTCGCGCCTTCCACGGCACGGTGCTCGGCAACGGCGCGGTACCGCTCGGCGTGCTCGACCAGATCGTGTCCGACTGGATCGACCACGTCGACGCCGCCTGACGTCCCCCTCTTCGCAAGGAGTTGCCAGTGTACGTAGACATCAACGGAGCGCGCCTCAACGTCGAGGTGCTCGGCCGGGAGGGCGCGCCGGTGCTGATCGCCCACCACGGCGGCGGCGGCATCGGCTCGCTCGCGGAGCCGAAGTCGACCTTCGGCCCGCTGTCCGACCTGTTCCGCGTCGTGGTGTTCGACGCCCGCGGCTGCGGGCTGAGCGAGGGCGTGCCACCGTACTCGCATGCCCAGTGGGCCGCCGACGTCGACGCGCTGCGCGAGTGGGCCGGCGCCGAGAAGATCGTGATCGCCGGCGGGTCGTACGGCGGGTTCATCGCCATGGAGTACGCGATCGCCTACCCCGACCGGGTGAGCGCGATGATCCTGCGCGACACCTCGCCGGACCGCACCAACCTGGCCGTCGCCACCGAGAACGCGCGCAAGCAGACCCGGGTGAAGCTGAACTGGGAGAACTACGAGCGTTACTGGAGCGGCAACATCCGCGACGACGAGGACCTCAAGGCCTGCTGGGCCGAGCTGATCCCCCTGTACGACTTCGAGTACGACCCGGTCGCCGCCGCCGCGCGGGTCGAGGCCGGCAGCTACCGCCACGAGGCACACAACTGGTGCTTCCAGCACAACGCACCGATCTACGACATCAAGCCGCAGCTCCCGTCGGTCACCTGCCCCACCCTGGTCACCGTGGGCCGCGCCGACTGGGTGACCCCGGTGTCGTCGTCCGAGACGATCGCCTCGCTCATCCCGAACTCGAAGCTGGTCGTCTTCGAGAAGTCCGGCCACTCGCCGCAGACCGAGGAGGCCGAGCTGTTCCAGCGGACGATGCGCGACTTCCTGGCCGAGGCGCTGCCCGAGATCGCGGCGGTGCACCGGTGATCACCCGGCGCACGCTCGACATCCCCGAGCTCGACCTCGCCATCCCCTACTTCGACATCCAGGGGCGCGCGGACGGGCCGCGGCTCACCGTGCTTTCCGGCGTGCACGGCGCCGAGTACGCCTCGATCGCCGCTGTCCGCGAGTTCGTCCGCGACCTCGACGCGGGCGCCGTCTCGGGGCGGATCGTCGTCGTGCCGGTGGTGAACGTGCCGGGCTTCTGGGCCAGGGCGCCGTTCGTCGTCCCGGCCGACGGCGAGAACCTGAACCGCAACTTCCCCGGTGACCCGGCCGGCACGTACACGCAGGTGCTCGCCCATCACGTGTACGAAACGTTCGTTCTCGGCTCCGACTACCTGGTCGACATGCACGCGGGCGACGTGCCCGAGGCGCTCGAACCGTTCACGATCTTCGAGGAGTCGCCGGTCGAGGCCGCCTCGCTCGACCTCGCCACGGCCTTCGGGCTCGGACACATCGTCCGGCAGGCGGCGGCGGCGCGGACCGTCGCGGGCAGCACCTGCGCGGCGGCGGCCGACGCCGGCATCCCGGCGATCATCGCCGAGTCGGGTCAGAACGGCCTGCTCGACCGGGCGGCGATCGACCGGCACCTGGCCGGGCTGACCAACCTCGCCAGGTCGATCGGCGTGCTGGACGGCGAGCCGTGGCCGGCGCGCGAGGCCCGCCGCCACGAGGGCTGGCACTGGCTGCGCACCGACCGGGCCGGCTGGTGGGAGCCCGCGGTGTCGGTCGGGGAGTCGGTGCCGGCCGGCGGGCTGCTCGGGACCATGGCCGACGTGTGGGGCGAGGTGTTCGCCGAGATGCGGGCGCCCGAGGCGGGCACGCCCCTGTTCCTGACGAGCAGCCCGGCCGTCTCCGCCGACGGTCTGCTGCTCGGCCTCGCCCGCGACTGAACGCCACGGGGCCGTGCTCCGGCGGGAGCACGGCCCGAGGCCGGGTCAGCCGAACATGCCTTCGCATGGGCAGTCCTCGAGCTGCCGGGCGGCGGTCACGGCGCGGTCGCCGCAAGGGGTCAGCCCCGGGGACTGGTGTGCTCCCGGGGCTGTACGGATACGTCTCGGTTATGTCGTGGTTACCGCTTGGTGCACAGAGCGGTGTCCATCGCGTCGATCACGTGCTGCATGGTGTCCGGGGTGGCGGGCAGCGCGGTGACGGCGACGGTGGCGGCCCGGCCGTCCTCGGTCACCCCGTTGCGGGTCTCGTAGCCGTCGATGTCGCCGCCGTGGCCCCACGCGACGCCGCCGCAGGTCAGCGGCATCTTCACCAGGCCCAGCCCGTACTCCCAGCCGGCCGGCATCCCGGTGGCCTTCACCGTGTGCTGCATCGCCGCCAACTGCGCCGGCTTGAGCAGCTCGCCGCCCAGCAGCGCGCTCATGAAACGGTTGAGGTCGCTCGGGGTGGCGATCAGCTGCCCGGCCGCCCACGCCCGCGACGGGTCCTGGTCGGTGACGTCGACCAGCGTGCCGCCAGGCTTCTCCGAGCCGTACCCCTGCGGGTGACGCCCGCGGATCGTCGCATCCCCCTTGGCCGGCCAGTACGTGTGGTGCAGCCCGATCGGCTTGATGATCCGATCGGTGATCGCCTCAGCCAGCGGGCGGCCGGTCACCTTCTCGATCAGCAGACCGGCCAGCACATAGTTGGTGTTGCTGTAGGCCCAGCTCGTGCCCGGCGCGAACGACGCCTCGTGCGCGAACGCCACCTTCAGCAGGTCCTGAGGCGAGTAGTAGGCGTCACGGGCAGTGAAGACGTTCGGCATCCAGCGGACATAGTCCGGCAGGCCGCTGGTGTGCTGCAACAACTGCCGCACCGTGATCTTGCTGCCGTCGATGCCCTGACCGCGCACCACCTTCGGCAGGTACCTCTCCACCGGCTCGTCCAGGCTCACCTTGCCCTCCCCGACGAGCTGCAGCACGACCACGGCGGTGAACATCTTGGTGTTACTGGCGATCCGCACCCGGCCGTCGACCGGGACCCTCGCCTTGGTCGCCAGATCCGCGACCCCGGCGGTGTAGTAGCGCATCCGACGCCTGCCGTCCTGCACCGCGGCCAGCGCCGCCGGGAACCTGTCCTTGCTCACCAGCGCGTCCAAACTCTTCTGCACCGCGTCGGGCCGGTGGTTGCGCTTCAGCTCATCCCGCATCTCGGCCAGCTTGGAGGACAGGTCCTCGTCCGGGCTCTGCCGCACCACGTTCGCGCTGCGGTCAAGGCCGGTAGCCGCGGCGGCCGGCGTCCCCGCCACGACCAGCCCCGTCAGCCCGGTCAGCACCGCCGCTGCCAGAACCCGCACGCGCCGGGGGGACTTCGACTCGGAAGAGGTACGCGACATGGGGAAACACTCCTGATTTCTTGGTGAGGGGTTGTCCGCTTCGGACATCACCAAGCATGTCGGTGGACGGCACCCTTGATCCATCCCGTGCACTGCAGCGCTCAAGGTACGGCCAGCCCTACCCCCGGGCAACGGCTGACAGGAAGGTACAGCGCCGTCCGGCGACCGACACGCCCGCGCGACGACTTCGATCGGTGCCCTCGACATCGCGCCCCCCGGTTACGAGGCGCTCACCACATCGAGGTCGGGCCGAGCCCTTTCCGAATCCGAACATAGGATCTATAAAACGGCTTCACATGGCACCCAGCAGGAGTTACGATCATGCTCCAGGTCGGCCGGATTGATCACTCGGGCCGATTCTCCATGCTGACGAGGGCGCCGTGAAGGACGCCCCTGACTGGACGAGGAGATCAATTATGAGGCGCACAGCGATCGCGTTAGGCATCGGCTTGGGCCTGCTGGGATCCACCGTCGTCACCGCACCGGCTCAGGCCGCGAACGTGGTGACCACCCCTCTGGCCGCCACTACGACGACCGCTCGGCAGGTCGCGACGTTCTGGCTCACCGACGGGGCCGCCAACCTGAAGAATGCCACCCCCTATGCCGTGCAGACCGTGGTCCACGGAGAACGCTTGTCCAACCCCGTCGTGCAGGACGGCAAACCCGGCCAGGTCTCGCCGGTGACGAGCCCGGTCTCGACGACCGCGAAGTCGCCCACGACCTCGGGCAAGGTGTTCTTCGTCGGCGCCGACGGTCAGCCACACTGGTGTACGGGCACCGCCGTACAGTCGCAATATCGCAACCTTGTCGCCACGGCCGGCCACTGCGTGTACGACATCCAGCGCTCTGACACCATGTTCGACAAGTGGGTCTTTGTTCCCGGCTACTCCGAGGGCACGACCCCGTGGGGCCTGTACGTCGGAAAGCAGGTCTCCGCCCATTACGACTTCGACGCGTACACGGACTACGACCGCGACTTCGCCTTCGTGAATGTGTACAGCGGCGTCGTCTCCTCCTCTGACGGCGTGCTGACCAACAAGGGAAGGCTTGGCGACAACGTCGGCGGGCAGGGCTTCTCCTGGAACCAGCCGATCGGTTCCTCCAGGGACGTCTTCGGCTACCCGGCCGGCGCCAACCCCGACGGAACCAAGCCCTACACCGGCGAGACCCTGGAAGGATCCACCGGGCCGACGTTCACCATGACGCTTTCCGATCTCCCCGCCGACCAGCCCATCGGCGTTGACTCCCCATTCCCCGGTGAAGGCTCCCTCGGCTCCTCCTGGCTGGAGCGCTACAGCAACGACGTGGGCGTCGGCTACCTCAACGGCATCACGATCAGCGTCTCCGACACCGACGGCGACAACCGTTACGACACCGGTGTCTCGCCATACTTCGACGCCCAGACGAACGAGATCTACCGGGCTGCCGCCAACCTCTGGTCCGGTTCCATCCTCATATAGACGGCCGACGCCGTGCCCCGCCGCACCCGCCCACCCGGGCGGGCGCGGCGGGCCGCTCATCCGCTGAAGCGGGCCGGATGGCCCCGCGGCCTGCGTCTGGCGGTCTCCCGCTGGCCAGCAGGCGGGCCGACGTGGTTCTCGCCGGTGCGCGTCCGCGGACCGGCGAAGACTCCTACGTCGTCGTCGAGCTCACGCAATGGAGCCGTGCCGAGCCCTCCGGGTCGGGCGAGCATCTGGTCATCGTGGACGGCGTGCCGGGCGGTGAGACGCTCCACCCTGTCGAGCAGGTACGCCGGTACTGGGAGTACGTGTGCGGCTTGGGTAACGCGTCAGCGCCAGAAGAACACCAGCGCGGTGAGGCCGAGGCTCAGTGCCACGAAAGCCGGTGTTCTGGGGTGGCGGGCGGCCTCCCGGTGCGAAGAGATCACCAGCGTGGCGGCCAGGGCCAGCGCCGCCAGCACGTGCAGGCCGTACCACAAGACGATGGGGAGCTTGCCCAGAACGGTGCCGGACAGCAGGTCGTCGGCGGATCCGTAACCGGCGAGTCCGCCGAGCAGGCCCAGGCCCAGGCCCAGCAGCGCGGGCGCGTACCGGAAACGGCCGAGCAGAGCCCACACGACGGTTCCCAGCACGAGCAGGACCGAGGAGCTGTGGTGCAGTTGCCGGATGAGCAGGCCGCCGCGCACGTCGAAGCTGATCTTCAGGACGGAGTCGTAGGCAGCGCTCATCGGGACACCTCGTAGCGGCTCGTAGCCGCCGTCGTACGACACCATCTCGCCGTCGGGGGCGTAGAAGAAGGCCAGGAAGCCGCCAGTGAGCAGGACGACCACAAAACAGTAGATGAGCATCTCGCCGACCAGCTGCCTCGCCCGCTCCATTCGGCATATTCCACCACAAAACCTTTGCTGGCCGTACGTAGTGATCCATGCGGCTGATGGTGTCTCCGAATCCGCGCAGATAGGCGGCATCACAAAGTTGCCTGATGGTCATTCCGGTCGCGATGTGATCCTTGGTGATGACTTGGGATGATATCGGTTCGGATATCAATGGATGATTCATATCAGTCTTGGACAGTATCTGGGCGGCTGTGCTGTCATGGCCGCCATGTCCAGCTCGCATCCTCGTACCCGCATGTCCAGCATTGCCCGACTGGCCGCGGCCGCCACCGCGGCCGGGCTGGTGACCGCGGCGCTCGCGCTGCCCGCCGTGGGCGGCTCGGGGGCGGTGGTCGTCGCGGCGACCGAGGAGCTGAACCTGCGACCGGAGGAGCTGGCAGAGCCGCGATTGGCGGAGAAGACGACGGTGTATGACGCCGAGGGCAACAGCACCAGGACCCGAACGACGCGACGACGGATGCGCCGCTGGACGAGGCCGGTCAGCAGCCGTACGAGGACCTGCCCGGCCAGTAAGGGATCATGCTCCACGAAGACCAGCGTCGCGTACCAGGGTCTCCACGCTGAAGGAGCGACGACCAGCCAGGACTCGTTCACGTCACCGAGACGCACCGGATGGGGTTGTCACTCGCAATCGAGGAGGCGGGCGCCGAAGGCCCGGCAGGCGGTTCGGAAGTCGCGCGATTCATGGATGGTGAAGTCGGCGTTCAGGAAGGCGAGGCTCAGGAGCAGCCATTCCCAGGTGTCGAGCATCAGGACGACCTTGGTCCGGCGGTCGTCCAGTGTCGCGAGTTCGGCCTCTTGGTACTTGAGGGCGTCGGCGACCGCCGGGAGGGGCGCGTCCACGGTGAGAACGACGCGGTTGCGGTGCTTGTTGAGTCCTTGCCGGAGATAGTCCACGGCGGTGTCGGCGGGCAACGGCCTTGGCGTGTAGGTGCTGGTTGACGTCTGGAGACGGGTGATGCGATCTATGCGGAAGAGCCGCCAGTCGTCTTTGCAGGTGTCCCAGGCGAGGAGGTACCACCGCTGGTGGTGGTGAATCTGGCGGTGGGGTTCGACGCGGCGGGAGGAGGCTGGGCCGTCCTTGCCGCTGTAGTCGAAGGTGACGATCAGGCCGCGCTGGATGGCGTCGGCCAGGGTCGATAGGTCGTCGGCGCTGGTGCTCGGGCCGAGCGAAATGCTGGTTTCCAGGCTTGCGCGGAGCTGGGTGGCGCGGTGCCGGAGGCGCTTGGGCAGGTATTGGTCGACCTTGCCGTAGGCGCGGGTCGCGGCCTCGTCCACGCTTCCCTCGGTGGCGCTGCCAGTGGCGGCGAGGGTGGCCAGCCCGAGGAGAGTCGCGATCGCCTCGTCGTCGTCGAGCACAAGCGGTGGCATGGCGTTGCCTGCGGTAAGCCGGTAGTGGCCACCGGGGCCGGGCTGAGTCTGGACCGGGTAGCCGTAGCCGCGGAGGCGGTCGATGTCGCGGCGTAGGGTCCGGGGACTGACGTCGAGCCGTGCGGCGAGCTCGTCGCCGCTGAACGCCCGTCCGGACTGAAGCGTGGTGAGCAGGGCGAGGATGCGTTGGGTGACGTCCGCCATGCATCCAGTCTCACCAACGTTGCGGTCGCTTTCTGTCCACATCTGTTCATAGCCTCACCGACATGCAGAGGCGAACGATCCGCATCCGGGGTGCCCGGACCAACAACCTGAAGTCCGTCGACGTGGACATCCCTCGCGGCCGGTTGGTCGTGTTCGCGGGCGTGTCAGGGTCGGGGAAGTCATCGCTCGTGTTCGACACGATCGCGGCAGAGGCCGGGCACCAACTGAACGAGACATTCCCGCCATTTGCCGTAATCGACTGCCGAAGTGGACTCGCCCCAATGCAGACGAGATCAAGGGACTGTCGCCGGTGGTGGTGATCGATCAGCGCAGAATCGGCGGGAACGCCCGCTCCACCATCGGCACCATCACCGATACCTGGACCTATCTACGGCTGCTGTTCTCTCGCATCGGCTCACCGCATGTGGGCGAGTCGAACCACTTCTCGTTCAACGACCCGGCCGGCATGTGCCCCACCTGCGCTGGGCTGGGCGAGGTCGTGGTGAGCGCCGTCGACCGGTTCCTGGACCTGGACAAGTCGCTCGCCCAGGGGGCGATCCTGCTTCCCGGGTTCGGCAACGGCGGCTACTGGTACTCCCAATACGCCGAGATCGGCAGCTTCGATGCGGACTCCCCGCTCCGGGACTGGACCGAGGGGGAACGCCAAGCCCTGCTGTACGGCGGTGAACACGCTGCACGCCTGGGCACCAGGCCTCCCACGGATTACGAAGGCATCGTGGAGCGCTTCGAACGGATCTACCTGCACACCTCCGACAACCTCTCCGATCGCAAGCAAGAGACGATCGCCCAGTTCACCCGCTCAGAGATCTGCCAGGACTGCCGCGGCGACCGGCTCAACGAGGCCAGCCGCACCGCCACCGTCCTCGGGTACACCATCGGGGAAATGGCCCGCATGGAGATCACCGAGCTCGCCGACCTCGTCCAGCGGGTAGCCGACCCGGCTGTCGCGCCTGTCACGGCCGCCCTCAGGGACCGGCTCGGAGCCATGGTCACGATAGGGCTTGGTTACCTCCACCTCGGCCGCGCCACCACCAGCCTGTCCGGCGGGGAGTCACAGCGAATCAAGACCGTCAAGCACCTCGGCAGCAGCCTCATCGAGATGCTCTACGTCTTCGACGAACCCACCGTGGGCCTCCACCCGCACGACATCAAATCGATGATCACCCTGCTGCAGCAGCTCCGCGACCAGGGCAACACCGTCCTGGTCGTCGAGCACGACCCCGCAGTCATGGCCATCGCCGACCAAATAGTCGAGATCGGACCCGACGCCGGCGCAGACGGCGGCGAACTGGTCTTCCAAGGCACCTTCGACGAGCTCCAGACAGCGCGAACGGCGACGTCCGCAGCCCTCGCCATGCAGACGCCGATCACCACTGACCCGCGAGCAGCCACCGGTGCGATCACGGTGGCCAACGCCACCCGCAACAACCTCAATAACCTGACCGTCAACATCCCTACCGAGGTCCTCACAGTCCTCACCGGCGTCGCGGGGTCAGGCAAGTCCAGCCTCGCGACCGAGCTGGTCACTCAGCAGGGCGCGGTCGTGATCGACCAGCGGCCGGTCAGCACCAACCGGCGCTCCACCCCCATCACCTACACCGGCATCGCCACCCCGATCCGCAAGCTCTTCGCCAAGCACAGCGGCTTGCCCGCCGGCTTCTTCAGTGCCAATTCCGAAGGCGCCTGCCCCGACTGCAAGGGTTTGGGCGTCATCTACACAGACCTAGCCTTCATGGACGGCCAGGAGACCGTTTGCGAGACCTGCCAGGGCCGACGGTTCACCAGCGATGTGCTCCGCCACCGAGTCAACGGTCTGTCCATCGCTGACATCGACGACCTGACCATCAGCAACGCCATCCAGCAGCTGCCCGACCGCACGATCCGCAAGGCGCTGCAACACCTCGGCCAGGTCGGACTCGGCTATCTCCGCCTCGGCCAGCCATTGACGACGCTGTCCGGTGGTGAATGCCAGCGAGTCAAGATCGCTAAGGAGCTGCGCGACACCGCGGAGCCGACCCTCTACGTCCTCGACGAACCCACCACAGGTCTGCACCTGCGCGACATCGCCACCCTGCTCCAGATCCTCGACCAGCTCGTCGACCAAGGCCACACCGTCGTCGTCATCGAACACAACGTCGACGTCATCCGGCACGCAGACTGGATCATCGACCTTGGCCCCGGCCCCGGCAAGCACGGCGGCCAGATCCTCTACCAAGGGCCAGTCGCCCAGATAGACGGCACTGTCACTGCTGCTGAAGTCATCCCGAGCTCGGGTATTCAACGATGACATTCGCTCGCCGGCCACGGAGCTCGAACAGGCGACAGGGAACATCGATGAGCATGATCAGTCGTCGGCGTACGACATCCCGCAGCAGCCGCTGATCCGGAAACCGTCCGGATGCAGCCGCATGCCGATGGCGTCGTCGGGGTCGATCACCAGGCCGGGCGGTTCGATCGAGAACTCACGGGGACGAGGCCTGCCCTCGTCCGTGTTGGTCCCCCACGAGCAGGTCGACACGAGGGACGGTTGCTGCCTGACGTCGGATGGTTGGAACTCTCTCAGCCGTCCACTCCGGCCGGGCGTTCACCCCGCAAAGCGAGATAGGTGTCGGGACGCCGGTCGCGGACGAGGAACGGGCCCAGTAACGCCGCCCGCGCGGCCGCCATCCCACCGAGCACGTCGATCTCCCCATAGACCAGCCCGACCGTGTCGGTCCCTGTCGAAACGACCACGTCACCGACCGGGTCGATGATCTGGCTCATTCCGAAGAACTCCACTCCGCCCAACTCGCCGATGAAGTTGCTCGAGACGAACCATCGGCCGTTCTCCATCGCCCGGACACGTTCGAGCGCGTCGTACTGGCGGACCCACAGGTTGTCCCGGCCATCGCCGTGACCCGGCATCATCGGCCATGCCGTGGACATCACGAAGATGTCCGCTCCACGTAGCGCCAGCTCCCGGCACGACTCGGGAAACGACTTGTCGTAACAGATCAGCATGCCGATACGACCGAAGGGCGTTTCGAACACGGGCCAGTCGTTGCCGGGCCGCCATACCAGCTGCTCCACGGGAGTCACGTGGACCTTGCGGAAGGTGCCGACGAGCCCGCGCGGGCCGGTGAGCACCATCGTGTTGTAGACGATGCCCGGACGGTCGCTCGCCTCGGTGAGCCCGTAGATCACGTGGATCCCCCGCTGGGCGGCCTTGGCCGCGATGGCCTGCACGCTCGAACCGCCCGGTACGGGCTCGGCCACCTCGAACATGCGCGTGATGGCGCCTTCAGGATCGAACGCACGGAAGTTCGGCGGATAGCCCTGCAGGCTGGTCTCTGGGAACACGACCAGATCCGCACCGTTGCCGGCCGCTTCGTCGATGTAGGACAGGTGGAGTTCGAGGCTCTTGGCGATGTTGTACGTGGGCGGAAAAGCACAGGTCGCGATCTTCGTCACACTCGTTCTCCCTGTTCGTATACCGCGGGTCCGGGTCGCCGCGGTCGTCACGACCCTCGCACGGCGGCGCGGAACTCGTCGACCGCTGAGTCCGTCAACGGGTGTCGCATCAGACTCGACAACACCGTCCAGGAGGTGGTGACGCCGCCGGCGCCGTCTCGTACCGCCTGCACAGCCTGCTCGGTGCTCTTGATGCTGGCCGCGAGCAGCACCATCCCGTCCGGGACGAAGGGCGCGAGCCGGGATACGAGCGGCCCGTCCGCGCCGTCGAGCCGGGCGGCGCGGTCGACGTACCCGATCACCCAGCGCGCGCCGGCCTGCGCCGCGCACAACACCTGGCCCGGCGAGTACACCGCGGTGAAGGCCACCTCGCTGCCGGCGGCGGAGAGCTGGGCGCCGATGGCGTACAGCCACGGTTGCGCCGCCAGCTTGAACACGACTCGCTCGCGGTCGCCAGGGCCCAGCCGGTCGATTGCGGCGATCTCCTGAGCCGCCTGATCCGCGTCGGTGGCGGTCAGCTGGTAGAACACCTTGCCCGCCGGGAACGCGTCGAGCAGCGCCGACAGGTGAGTCACATGGTCGGCGGACACCTTGGACATCAACGCCGGGTTGGTGGTGATCCCCGCCGCGATGCCGGAGGCGGCGGCGCTGCGGGCGTCGCCCAGGTCCGCGGAGTCAAGGTAAAGGCTCATGTGTTCTCCTCAATCAAGGTCGTGCCGGCTGGCAGCCGCGTCTCGCGCTCCCGAACGCGTACATTTGTGGGTTCCCACACCTCGATGATCAGGGGCAGGGACGAATCCGCAGGTGAAGCCTGCAGGGTGCCTGCGGCGAGGTCGTACCGCACCGTGGGGTACGCCTCTTCCCGGCGCTGCCAGAACGCGGCGTAGGCGCCCAGCGTCAGGCACGGGGTCTGCTCCCGAAGGGCGAAGGCGGCCATGGCCGGCACGACCGTGTCGGCCATGCCGCCGAGCACCTCCGGATGGCCGTAGACGTGCATGGGCCGGCCGAGTGCCAGCTGCCGGCGCATCACGGCAAGGAAGTAGTCCCTGGTCTCCTCGCCGCCGGGTGGGGTGACGCCGCGCTCCTCGGCCCACCTGCTGGCCCGCTCCGGTGAGTACGGGTGCACCGGCACCTGCAGAATGCCGCCCTCCGCTCTGAAGGGCAACGAATCGAAGTCGAGGCCGAATTCTGACGAGTACGAGTAGCCGATCTGGGCCAGTGCCTCACCTAGCGAGGCGTTCCACATGCCTCTAGGCGCGACGAAGGAGGTCACGTCCCGGCCGACTCTCGCCTCTACCCAGGCGCGACCTTCCTTGAGGTTGGCGAGGTTCTCCTCGTAGGTGTCGAAGAGGGTGTGCGCCTGGGCGTGCTGGCCCACCTCGAACTCCGCCGGCCAGCTGTCGGGCAGCCCGGGGAACCGCGAGCTCAGGTCGGCGTTGACGTAGAAGGAGGCCGGCAGGTTCGCCGCTCGGGCGGCGTCGACGAGGTTCTGGGTGTGCGGCGCGTACGCTCCGTCGACGTCGACGCGCAGGATGAACACCGACCTCGCGCCGCCGGGGAACCGTGGGAGCCGCACCATGGGCAGCCCCGCGCGCTGGAACCCCAGGCGCAGCATGTGCAGCAGCGTATCGGCCACGTCCGCCTTGTCGACGGCCGCGACCCGCTCCGTGACCTCGGTGAACTCGCAGAACGCACGCAGGCGGTCGCCCTGCGCCATGAGCAGCTCGGTGAGCGCCACTCCGCTGTAGACGATCGCGCCGGCTCCGATCCTGCGGCTCAGGACGACGGGGAATCGATCGGGGTCCGAGCCGTACTTGACGATCCGGTCCTCGTGCAGTCGCAGCACGCCCTCGCCGGCCCCGGGGAATCGCGTGACCAGGCCAGGAGCCGCGCAGAACCGGCCGCCGACCGGGGTCTCGAAACCTGAGACCACGGCTGAACCGGCGTCGTCGATGTCGAACGGCAACTGGCGTGCTCCGCTCACCACCGCGACGCCGCCCTTGGCGACGTACGCCTCCAGCCAGGCCGGCGACCGGCCGGACACCAGCACGACGGGACTATCGGGGATGTCGGCGATCTGATGCGCTATGCCCTCCTGGGCAAGCACCCGCAGCCACCCGGCGGCTCCCCCGTCGGCCACGACTCCGACCGTGATGTCTTTCAAAGGCAATGCGCTACTCGTTTCTCTATCACTTGGAGCCGCTTCGAGATCGCTTCGGGCGATCCGCGAGCGCGGCGGTGACCACGTCGCGGTCCGGAACTCCCTGGCTGCCGCCGATCGCGCCGATCGCGAACGCCGCTGTCGCCGCGCCGAACCTCGCGCTGTCGAAGGCGTTCGCGCCGTCGAGGTACGCCACGAGGAACCCGGCCGAGAAGCAGTCGCCGGCGCCGGTGGTGTCGACGACGTCGGCCGGCATGGCCTCGACCGTTTCCACATCAGATCCGGCGGCGACCACGGCACCATGGGCGCCGAGCGTCATGACCACCACGGACGGACTGAGGGTACGCAGGAAGTCCAAGCCCGCGGCAGCCGCGGCGAACTCGTTGACGAACAGCACGTCGACAGGTGCGACCAGCGCGTCGAGGTCGGTGATGCCATCGAGCATGCCGGCCTCGATGTCCATGGCCACCAGGCACCCCGCGTCCCGGGCGGACCGCGCCGCCCACCGCGCCTCCGCCTCGGCGAACGGTGCGATCTGCACCGCGCGCACCGCCCGGAAATCGATGTCCCTCAGGTGGTCGAGAGTGGGAAAGAAAGCGCTGGTACGGGCGACGGTCAGCGACTTCTCGCCCTGCTCGTCGAGCTGCACGACGCTCATGTACGTACGCGCGCCGGCGACCTGGCGGACATATCGCGTGTCCAGCCCGACTTCGGCGTAGTAGGCCAGTGCCGCACTCGCGAAGGGGTCTTCCCCGAGCGGGGCGGCAAGGCCCGCCCGCGAGCCGAGCCGGGCCGCCGCGCACGCCACGTTGGCGCTCATGCCGCCCGGCGCGACGTCCAGCAGGTCACCGAGCACCTTCTGTCCCGGCTCCGCCCGTGGCCCACGCAGGTACACGTCGACATCGGCGTCGCCGATCGCCAGCAGGTCGAGCTTACGGGGACCCGTCATCGGACCGCCTTCACCAGCTCCCGCGTCCGCGCCGGGTCGACCGGGTTCCACCACAACCCGTCGTGCTTGAGGCCGGCGCCGACGATGGCTCCGTCGGCGGCCTCCAGCAGCGGCCGGCCGTTGTCGGCGGTCAGTCCACTGCCGACCAGCACCGGCAGGTCGGTGGCGCCCTTGACGGCCAGCACGTCCTCGACGCTGGTAGCGTGCCCGGTGCGCAGGCCGCTGACGATCACCGCGTCCGCGCAGTACATCTGCGCGTCGCGGGCCAGCTCCTCGATGCCCCGGTCGGCGGTGAGCGCGTGCGCCCCGAACTTCACCTTCACATCGGCGAGGAACACCAAGTCGGCGGCGCCGATCGTGTGGGCGTAGCGCACCGCCTCGGCCGCCACCCCGTCGAGCAGTCCCTCGTTGGCGACGTAGCTGGTGACCCAGATGTTCGCGCGGACGAAGGATGCCCCCGTCGCCTTCGCGACGGCGACTCCGGGGATGACACCGTTGGCGACGCACGTGATCCCCACCGGCACCGGCACCGCCTCGACCACCCGCAACGTCGCCGCCGTCAGCGCCGCCACCGTCTCGGGGCCGATCTTCTCCGGCCGCACGTACGGCAGGTCGCCGGCGTTCTCCACGACGATCGCGTCGATGCCACCGTCCACCAGGGACAGAGCGTCGCGGACCCCCTTGGCGTAGATGGCCTCGACGTCCTCCCCCCGGTAGCCCGGCGCACCGGGCAGCGGGTCGAGGTGAATGTTGCCGATCAGCGGTTTGCGACCGTCGAAGAGCCGGGTGAAACGGTCGGTCGGATGAGGGGTGCTAGGCACCGGTGTCCGCCTCCTTCAAGGGAACGTTGCCGGCCGGCCCGTCACTACGCAGGCCGGTGATGTACTCGACAAGGGATCTACCGTCGACCTCGCTGGTGGGCCGGTCGGTGACGAGGCGGCCCAGCCGCAGCACCAGCACCCGATCGCACACCTGGAGCACGTGCTCCATATTGTGTGTGATCATGAGTACGGCGACTCCGCGCCCGGCGAGCCGGCGGACCAGCTCCAGCACGAGGCCGGTCTGGTGCACGCCCAGTGCGGCGGTCGGCTCGTCCAGCATCACGATCTCCCGGCTCCACGCCACGGCGCGGCCGATCGCGACACATTGCCGCTGCCCACCGGACAGATCGCGGATCTTCGTCCGCACCGACGAGATGTTGATGCCGAGCTCGCTGAGGATGTCCCTGGTGTCCCCATGCATCTTCTTGTGGTCCAGCCAGCCGAGCTGGCGCAGCACCGGCACGCGTGTGCGGATCTCCCTGTTGAGGAAGAGGTTCTGGGTGACGTTGCTGTGCTCGATCAGCGCCAGGTTCTGATGCACCGTCTCGATGCCGACCGCTGCCGCTGCCCGCGCGCTCTTGAGGGTTACCGGTTCGCCGTGAATGAGGGTCTCCCCCTCGTCTGCGGGCTGCAGGCCGGACAGGGCCTTGACGAGCGTGGACTTGCCGGCGCCGTTGTCGCCGACGAGGGCCGTGACCTGGCCGGGCATGAGGTCGAAGCTGACGTCCCGCAGAGCGTGCAAGCCACCGAACGACTTGCTCAAGCCTCGTACGGCGAGCGCGGGCCTTCTTTCTTCGCTGGTCATGATGGTTCCTCCGACTCCCGCTCTCAGTCCCGCGTCTGGCGCTGGCTGATCGCCACGGCGACGACGATGATGAGTCCGATGGCGACCCGCTGCTGGGAGGCGGAAAGCCCCTCCAGGATCAGGCCGTTGCGGATGATGCCGATCAGCACCGAGCCCACCAGCGCGCCGGCCATCGATCCCCGCCCGCCGAAGAGACTGGTGCCCCCGATGACGACCGCGGCCAGCGTGGTCAGCATGTCGGTGGCGCCCAGCGTGTGGATGGCGCCGTGGATCTCACCGGTGTAGATGAGACCGGCCAGCGCCGCGGCGCCGCCGCTCAGGGTGAGCACGGCGATCCGTACCCGGTTGGTGTCGATCCCCACCGAGCGGGCGCTGGTGGGATTGTCGCCGGTGGCCAGCACCCGCTGCCCGAACGCCGTCTTGCGGTATACGGCGTGGGCGACGGCCAGCCCGGCGGCGCACCAGAAGAAGGTGACCGGCACCCCGGCGATCAGTCCGGACCCGAAGATGGTGTTGAAGGCGACGTTGCTGACCGGCACGTCCTGCAGCCGGGTCACCAGCTCGGCACAGCCGGCGAAGAGCTCCATCGTGCCCAGCGTGATCAGGAACGAGGGCACCTTCAACCGCACGACGAGCACACCGTTCAGCAGACCGGCGAGCAACCCGACGCCGATGCCGGCGATGGTGCCGGCGACCACTCCATAGCTGTTGACCGTCGTGGCGCCGACCAGAGCGGCCAGCGCCACCACCGAGCCGATGGACAGGTCGATCTCCCGCGCGGACAACACGAACACCGTCGCGAAGGCCATCAGCGTGATAGGCGTCGTCTGCTCGATGATCGTGATGAAGTTGCGCCCGGTGAGGAACCCGCTGTCGCTCAACGTCACCGAGAAGTAGATGAAGACCACCACGAAGCCGAGATAGACCGCAAGGTCGGACCAGCTCAGGTGCGCGGGCACCGCCCGGAGGCGGTCCGTGATGGACCCGCCCCGGACGTCCTCCGCCTTGCTGTCAACGTTGGTAGTCATGTCAGACACCTGGGTTCTGTGATCACTTGGCGACCGCGTCCACGACCTGCTTCGGTGGCGTCGCGCTGTAGTAATCGCGGTAGCCCTGCAGCAGGTTCTCCCGGGTGATCGGCACGGCGGGCACCTGGACGTAGGCCGGCACCTCCTTGCCGAGCAGAGCCATGCCGATCTCGGTGGCCATCGCCTGGCCGATGCCGTACGGATTGTCGATCACCAGGCCGCGGACCGCGCCGTTCTGGGCCAGCGAGAGCGCGACGGTGTTCGACAGGTCCATCGTCCCGACGTACACGTCATTGCGCCGGGACGAGCCGATCGCCTGGACGACGCCCGCCGCCGGCTCGGCCCACGGCGCGTAGATCGCCTTGATGGACGGGTTCTGCAGCAACATCGCGCTGGCCATCTGGAACGCCTGGCTGGGGTCGGAGAAGCCCTGCTTCGCCACGATCTTGATGTTGGGGTGGTCCTGCTCGATCGCGGTGCGGAATGCGGCGTCGCGCTGGTTGACCACGTACGCGTTGGCGTTGAAGTAGAGGAAGCCGATGTCGCCGCTGCCGCCGATGGCCTCGGACAACTGGTCGGCCACCACTTTGCCCATGCCGTACAGATCGTCGCCCACCACGCCGACGTAGTCGCTGCCGTGCTTGAACCCCGTGGGCAGGTTGCTGATGAAGGCCAGCTTGACACCGGCGGCCGTGGCCTGGCGGAGCGACGGCGCCAGCTCCTGCGGGTTGATCGGCCAGGTCAAGATCGCGCTGGGCTTCTTGGCCAGCACGGTTTTCACCGCGTTGGCCTGGTCCGCGGCACTGTAGTTGGAGTTGCTCGTGGCACTCAGGCTGATCCCAAGCTCGGCGAGCCGCTTCTTGGCGCCCTCGGTGACCGCGTTGGACCAGTCGCTCGTGGTCTGCAGCAACAGGGCCGCGGAGTAGTTGCCCGCCTTCAGTTTGGCGATGTCGTCCGCGGTCAGCTGCAGGTCCGACATCGGGACGCCCGTGGCGCCGTTGGGTCCGACGGTCTTGGTGACCTTGCCGGAGGCTGCCAGCTCACCGGGCGCCGCATCGGACGTGGTGGCCGCGACGGAGGAGTTGGGAGGCGTGGTCGAGTCGGCGGTCGTACAGGCGGTGGCGAGAAGCGCGCTCATCGCGATCGGCACCGCAAGGGTGACCGCGCGGCGCAGCCTGCTCAGGGTTGTCATGGTTTCTCTCTTCCGAACGCAGGCATGGTTGTGGCAGACCGGCCGGTCCGCGTGCCGCGAGCCACGCCGGGTGGGGGTTTCATGCTCGGAGGGTCGGCACCAGGTCAGTTCGCCAGATCGACCCGGTACACGTACCTGTTGCCGACGAACTTCATCCGGGTGAACTCGGCGATCGTGTCGTCGTGCAGATAAGAGGTGCGCTCGGCGATGAGCAGCGCCTCGCCGGTGGCGCAGTCGAGTAGTTCGGCCTCTTCGGCGGCGGCAAGTCCGGCGTAGACCATTTCGACGCCACGTCGCAGTTCGAGGTTGATCGGCGGTGCTGACAACACGGCGTAGAGCGATTGGTCGGCGAGCCGGGTGAACTCCAGCACCTCGTCCCGGCCGCCGAGCGTGGCCAGCGGAAGCCACGTCTCCTGGATGCCGATGGGCCGTCCGTCGGCGAGCATCAGCCGCCGCAGGTAGCGGCACTGGCCGCCGAACTCGTCATCGGTGGACGCGAGCTTCGGCGACAGAGGTCCGTCGACCCTGGTCGAGGTCAACATCAGTCGTGATGGAACGTGCCCCTGCGCGAGCATGTTGTCGGTGAAGGAGGTCAGCCGGGGCACGTGCGAGACGCCGGGCTCACGCAGGAACGTGCCCTTGCCCTGGATACGGTGTACGACTCCGTCCGACGCCAGGGCGTTGAGCGCCTGACGGATCGTGGTGCGGGAAACTCGGTAACGGTTCTCGATCTCCGGCTCGGAGGGGAGCTGGTCACCGGGCCGCAACTGTCGTTCCCTTATCTCGGCCAGCAGCGCTCGCTTTAACTGCACATGGAGCGGTTCGGTGGCGCTTCGGTCGAGATAACTTGTCATGACAAGATGATGAGACCACAGGATAAGGAGTGTCAATATGCCCATGTTTCGGCTAAGTAAAGATGTGCTCGCTTGTCGGCTGTAGTGCTAGTTGTCCGTTTCCCGACCAGCCGTCGATCATGTGTTCGTGGTGGTCGACGGCACTTTCAGCCTGATCGAGGGAGACGGTCGCGGTTGATCACCGTCGAGATCGGAGCGGCCGCCTAACCTCGGTCTTGTCGGCGCCGGTCCAGCTGTTTGATACCCCGGTACGCCGGCCCGGGGTGATGATGGTGGTTATGGCGTTGTCCACGGCGTTCACGAAGTTGTTCGGGATGGAGCATCCGATTGCGCTGGCGCCCATGGGCGGGTCGGCAGGTGGTGAGCTGACGGCGGCGGTCTCTCGCGGCGGGGGGCTCGGGTTGCTGGGTGGCGGCAATGGGGATCGGGAGTGGCTGGCCCGCGAGTTGCCCATCGTCGCGGAGGGCACCGCAAAGCCGTGGGGCGTCGGTTTCCTGAGCTGGGCGATCGATGTCGGCGCGAAATACACCGCCCGCACCCTCGGCCACCCCTACCTTGACCAATGGCGCGGCCGGGAAGCGGAACTCGCCGCTGACCCTCAGGCCAAACGGGCCTATCAGGATGCCGTGGCACGAGGCGATCTGCCGCCGTTGCCGGTGTGGGCCGGCGAAGCCGTTGATCTCATCACCGACCTGCCATCCGCAGCCGAGCTGGTCGCCACCCTGGCCGCGCAGGCCGAGGACGCCCTGGCGCGAGCAGGAAGGCACTGACCGGAACGATCCGCCGGGAACGAGGCGCTCGGGCAGGACACCGACGTCGATGCACGCGTAGCCGCCTCAGCAGCCGGGTGCGTTCGGGGCCGGCTGCAGGCCCGCCCCGATGGACGCCGGTGTCGTCACGGTGTGACCCGGCCGGGGGCTTGCTGCGGATCATCGGCCGCCGCCGTGGTTTCCTCCTGTTCCTTGATCGAGGCCTCCACGGACTCCAGTTCGATCTTCCGGCTGTCCGGCAGCCCCCACGCCGCGATCAGCCCGATCGCCGCCGTCCCCATGATCACGAACGCCGGCGACAGCGGCATGTGTGACTGCGTGGTGAGCACATTGACGATGACCGGCGGCAGGCCGGAGAAGACGAAGGTGCCGACGGTCGACGCGATGCCAGCCGCCGTGGCCCGCACCTCGGTCGGGTAGAACTCCATCGACACGGCGTGGATCGCGCCGAGGCACAGCGGGACGCTTATCAGGATGAGCATGCCGCCCAGCACGGCGGCGGGGAAGCCGCCGCTCTGGGCGACCAGGAAGCCCGGCAGGACGAAGAGCATCGACGCCAGCCCGCCCAGCAGGAGCGGAACCTTCCGGCCGAACCGGTCTCCGAGCAACCCGACCAGCGGGTTGAAGACCACGAGCATCGAGATCAGGATCAGCGGCACGACGCGGGCCTGCCCGGCCGAGAGGTTGCTCTCCTGGACGAGGTAGGTCGGGTAGTACACGAACATGATGTAGAACGTGCTCCCCAGCGCGCCGACGCAGCTCACGCGGAGGATCATGCGCCAGCTCCGCCGCAGGGCCGTACCGATCGACGCGGACTTCACCCGGGCGCGCGCGGCCACGTACGCCGGCGGCTCCTCGAGGCCGTAGCGGAAGTAGAGGCCCACGAGGGCCAGCGGCGCGGCGATCAGGAACGCCACCCGCCAACCCCACGCGTCGAACGTCGCCGCGTTCACGAGCAGGCCGGTGATCACACCCGTGGCGGCCGCCGCGAGAGTCCCCAGGTTGCCCGCGATGGCGATGAACGACGTCACGAATCCACGCCGCTTCCGGGAGGCGAACTCCCCGAGGAACACCGGGGCGACCGTGGTCTCGCCGCCCGAGGCGAAGCCCTGGAGCAGCCGGCAGAGGACGAGCAGGATCGGCGAGAGCAGCGCCGCCGTCTCGTAGGTGGGAATGACGCCGATTCCGGCGGTCGACACTCCGACGAGGAGGATCGACAACATCATCGCGTTACGCCGGCCTATGCGATCGGCCATCACCCCGAAGAACAGGCCGCCCGCCGCCCTCGACAGGAAAGAGACGCCGAAGACGGCGAGCGTGGCGATCAGCGCGGCCTCCGCGTTTCCGGCGGGGAAGAAGGCCGTCGAGATGGGCGCTACGAAAAGCCCGTAAAGGGCCGTGTCATAAACTTCGATGAAATGACCGAGGACCAATGCCGCGACCGTTCTGGGACGCGAGGTCTTCGTCTTCATAACACGCTCGTGGGGTGGTGTGGGCATGCCGGTTCTCCTGGTCATCCAGTTTTGGCAGAATCCCCCGATACGGTGTAATGCACGTGGAAGGAGTCAGGCGCCGGCCAGGGCCTGACCGCTCAGATAGCCGAAGACGATTCCCGCGGCGAGCGTCGCCCCCGCTCCCGGGTATCCCGGGCCGAACGGGCTGGCCGCGACGTTCCCGCACGCGTAGAGTCCGCGAATCCGGGCTCCACGGGTGTCGAGAACGGCGCCCTCGGTGTCGGTGAGCGGGCCGCCCTTCGTGCCCAGGCAGCCCAGGAACAGCCGCACCGCGTAGTACGGGCCCGACTCCAGGGGCCGCAGGTTGCGGTTCGGCGTCACCTCCGGGTCTCCGCGGTAGAGGTCGTAGACCGATTCGCCGCGATGGAAGACCGGGTCCACGCCGTCCGCCGCATGCCGGTTGAACTCCTCGACCTGCGCCGCGAGACCGGCCGGATCGATTCCCGCCGCTTCGGCGAGCTCGCCGAGGGTGGGCGCCGTGAGCATCCACTTGGGCGTGGGGGTCTCCGGGGTCACTGTCGCTATGGGGTACGACCGGCGGAAGCGCTCGTCGAAGACCAGCCAGCACGGGAGGTTCGAGTATTCGTAGTCGTGGGAGTCGAAGGCCGCGAGCATCTTGCCGAAGTCGTTGTAGTTCATGGCTTCGTCGAGGAACCGGTGGCCCCTGCGATTGACGATGATCCCGCCCGGTAGCGTGCGCAGGCCGCTCGTCGGCCGGTACAGCGGCACGCCGTCGTAGGTGTCACCCGATGCGGCGATCATGGGTCCCCACCACGCCTCGCTCATGTTCCCGAGCGCGGCTCCGACGGACATCGCCATGGTCAGACCGTCGCCCTCGTTCGCCGGAGGGCTCGCCGGCGCGTCCATCGGCACCCCGAGGAAGGTGTTGACGAGGTCCTTGTTCCACTCGAACCCGCCGGAGGCCAGGACGACCCCCTTGCTCGCCCGGAACGACCGCCGCTCGCCGTCCACCACCGCGTGCACGCCGACCACCCGGCCTTGCGCGTCGCGTTCGAGCTCGTCGGCACGGGCGTTGACGTGTACCTGGACGCCCTTCTTCAGGCAGGCGTCGAGCAGCGTGCCGGCGAGGGCGGCGCCCATTCCTACCAGGCCGTTCGCGACGCGCTCGGCGAGCAGCTTCCAGTCCCATCGTTCCGGCCGCTCCATTCCCCATTCGTCGCCCTCGAGCCGGGTGATCGGGACCGAGCTGTGCCCCTTTCGCAGCTGCTGCGTGTGCTCGCCGAGGAGCTTGGTGTCGAAGAGGCCGACCTGCAGCGTCCGCCCGCCCGGGCGGGCACCTGGAAGCTGCGGCTGGTAGTCGGGATGGTGCGGATTCGAGGAGAACTCGATCGGCGTTTCCTTCTCGAGGAAGTCCAACGCCGGGTTGATGTTGTCCACGAATGCCTCGAGGAGGCGGTCGTCCACCCGGCCCAGGGCCAGCGCCCGCACGTATTCCAGACCGTCCTCGCGGCTGTCGGGCCGGCTCCCCTCCGCCGGGTATTTGCTGTTCGGCGCCCACACGGAGCCACCGGAGACGGCGGACGTGCCGCCGAACACCGGCGCCTTCTCCAGCAGCGTGACCCGCAGCCCGCGGGAGGCCGCCGACAGCGCCGCCGTCAGGCCGGCCACCCCTGATCCGATGACGACCGCGTCGGTTTCTTCGGTCATTACTGTTCCCGTCCTTCCAGCTCCTTGCGGATGCCGACCGCCAAGTCCTTCGCCGCCGGTTCGAGCAGCGGCGACATGAGCAGCTCGATCATGGGTGCCATCGGCCCGCCCGGGCTCACTTCGAGGTGGAAGTCGAGCCTGGACGTGGGACCGCCGTCCCCGGCGGCGGGAGCGGTCTTCGTGGTGCCGGTCGGCGTCTTCGCGCCGCCACTGACGATCTTGAACAGGAGTTCCGCCCAGAGCCGCCGGAGTCGCCGTCGCCACGATTCGCGGGGGGCCGGTGCCACGCCTGCGGGGGCGGCCGGGGAGCCGTCCTCGACCTCGCCGATCCTGAACGTCCCGCCGCCCGTGATCTGCTCCGTCAACCCGTTGACCGTGAAGTTCAGGAAACTCCTCGGCTCCCATGCGTCGATGGTCACCTCGAGGTCGACCTCACGGCTGAGCACTCCGACGTCGCCCTTCAGCGTCCAGACGGAGTGGGTCTCGTCGACCACCTTGACCGTCTGATAGCCGATCATCAGGTGCGCCCAGTTCGGGATGTGCCAGAGGTATTCCCATACCTCGTCGATCGAGGCCGCGATCTCGACGGTGTAGTCGATCTCGATCATGCCGCGCCGCGGTTCACTCGTCGTAGGTGATGATCGGAAGCAGGCTCTCGCGGTTCAGCGAGTTCCACAGCGCCTCATCTCCCTTCTCGAAAGGCAGGATGGGATCGCACAACGACTTCGCGTCCAGGTAGCCCATTTCGATGAGCTTGGCCAGGCGCGGAATGTCCCGGAGCACGTTGGCGCCGCCGTAGGACGCGGAGAGGTACTTCTTGCCCTCGTAGTCGAAGGGGCCCGGCGACGGCGGCCAGAATCGCGGGTCGCTCGTCGGCTCGATCCATCCGGTGTGCACGAACGTGCCGCCTCGCCGGGTCGCCTGGTAACCCCAGCCGACCGGCGCCGCTCCTGTGGTGTCCGCCGGCTTGCCCGTCGTCGGGTCGCCGATCGTCTTGCCCGCGGCCTCGTAGACGTGGTCGGCGCCACGCCCGTGGTAGAAGCCCTGGTACGGCTTCCCGCCGGCGGCCATGTTCGGCGTGTCGGGGGCGCACAGCTCGTGGATCTTGCTGACGACGCCGGCGCCGAGCTCGTCCGAGTTGAGGACGATGTGCGCTCCAGCCCGCTTGGCCGCGTCGATCCGATGCGGGATGCGCTCGACCGCGATGATCAGCTGCGCGCCCATCATCCTGGCCGCCTGGATGATCGAGAGGCCGAGCGCGCCGCAGCCGATCACGGCGACCTTCGAGGCGATCTCCACCGGCATTCCGAAGAGCCCGAAGCTCCAGCCGGGCCCGGGGACGCAGGCCAGCGACGCGAGCTCGACGTCGGACAGTGGGGAGTCGTACACCGGTACGACCCAGGCCTCGGGGCAGACCGCCAGCTCCGCGAACCCGCCGGTGTGGTCCTGCCAGACTGGCGTGCCGTCCGCCAGCTCCGCGAACGGCGGGGCGTCCTCGGTGGCGAAGTCGAGGTCGTTCTTGTGGCCGCACGCGTGCCACTCCCCGCGTACGCAGCTGTAGCAGGTGCCGCAACTCGGCAGCACCGGCGTCACGACCCTGTCGCCGACCTTGACCCGCCGGACCTGGGAGCCGACCTCCTCGACGATCCCCATGGCGCCGTGGCCGGGGCTCCTGGCCTTGCCCTGGTGCGCGGGCAGGCTCGCGACGTTCGGCACGAGCGTGTAGCACGCCTGTGCCGCGAGGTTGCGGATCACCACGTCGGTCGGCCGCCTCGGCCGCAGCCTGAGATCGCGGATCTCGAACCAGTCCTGATACCGCACCCAACCCCGGAAACCGGTTATGTCTGTCATGTCCAACCTTTCTCAGCGGCCTTCTCCATGGCGGCCCGGGCGTCGACCGGCTCCCACCACGGGGTGAGCCCGAGATCCTCCGCGATGATCCGCGAGACGATGTAGCCGGCGCCGCCCGAGATCGCCCCGCCCGGGTGGGTGGGCGACCCGGCCATGTACAGGCCGTCGATGGGAGTCCGGTAGCCGAAGTGGTTCCACATGCTCTGCTCGCCGGCGAAGGATCCCATGAAGATGTCGCCCTGCCGCATGTTGATCAGCGTGCGGCTGTAGTCGTTCGCCGTCATGGTCCAGGCGTGCAGGATGTTGTCGCGGGTCATGTTCGGCGCGTACTCCCGCCATTTCTCCAGGACGCGCTCGGTGAACTCCGCCTTGACCGGCTCGATGTTGTCCGGGCTGCCCTCGGGCGCGTATGGCATGACGTGCCAGGCGTACGCGGTGTGGTGCCCGGGCGGCGCCTGCGAGGGGTCGAACTGGGTGATGTGCCCGGTGCCGAAGGAGATGTGCTCCGGGATCTTGTTCGCCGCCACCTCGTCGTGCAGGGCGAACAGCTCCTCGACGCTCTCGCATCCGACGTTGTACTTGAGGGCCCGGTTCACGTTCGGGTCGAAGTCCGAGCCGAGGTAGTCGGGCGCTTCGCGGAGCGCGAGGTGCACGCCGAACAGTGTCCAGGCGGTCGGCTTGAAGTTCGCGACCTTCGTCCGGTAGCCGGCGGGCAACTGCTCGGAACCGACGAGCCTGGTGAAGGTCTGCGGGACATCGAGGGTGCTGGCGACGAACCGCCGCGCGGTGAGCTCGCGCCCGTCGGCCAGTTCGACGCCCTTCGCCTGGTTGTCGTCGACGACGATGCGTTCCACCTCGGCGTGGTTGAGGAACGTGCCGCCGGCTCGGATGTAACTCTCCATCAGCCCGCGCGCCAGGTTCCAGCTGCCGCCGACGCACACCTGATAGCCGGCGGCGAGGTCGAAGCCGCGGATCGCCGCGCCCATCGGGCTGCGCTGGCTCACCGCGTCGTACAGGACGGTGCCGAAGATCGAGAGCTTGAACAGCATGAGCAGCTTGACGCGTTCGTTCTCGAACAGCTCGTTCATCAGGTCCAGCGGCTGCCGTTCGATGATCTCCAGGAAGTCACGCCCAACGGCGCTGCCGGAGAGCAGGGCGTTGCGCTCGTCCTCGGGGAGCGGCTCGGAGTACCGCTCGGCCATGAAGATCGCGTCACTGATGGCGTCGGCCCGGCGGTTCCACTCGCGGAAGGTCTCGGCGTCGCGCTGCGAGAACCGGGCGATCGACGCGCAGGTCTCGTCGACGTCGCGGGAGAAGACCAGCGACGTGCCGTCGGCGTGCGGCTGGGCGAAGTCGAAGCGCGGCGTCGCGTACGGCACGGTCGCCGCGAGGCCGAGGTCGCGGTACCACGGCGCCTCGGTGATGTTGAAGTGGTTGATCGAATGGGGGTTCTGGTAGAACCCGGGAGGCCCGGGCTCCACGGTGCTGAGGCCGCCGCCGAACATCATGCGCCGTTCCAGCAGCGCGATCTTGAGTCCGAGCCGCGACAGGTAGGTGCCGAGGATCAGGCCGTGCTGGCCGGACCCGATGATGATCCCGTCGTATTCACCGTTGATGGCAATCGCCCTCTCGATCGAACTTGATGTAGACGTTCTTCTGCTGCGCGTAGGAATAGAGCTCCTCGATCCCTTCCTCGCGCCCCACGCCGCTGTTCTTGAATCCGCCGAACGGCGCGCCCGCGATGTGGATCGAGCTCGCGTTGACCCAGACGTAGCCCGCTTCGAGGTCCTGGACCGCCCGCATGGCCGTGCCCAGGTCCGTGGTCCAGACGCTGGCCGTCAATCCCAGCGGGAGCCGGTTCGCGCGGGCGATGGCCTCGCCGTACTCGTCGAAGGGCACCACCGACAGCACCGGGCCGAAGATCTCCTCCGCCAGCAGGGGCGAGTCGCACTCGCCGCCGTCGAAGGCGAAGACGGTAGGGGGCACGAAGAAGCCGGCGCCGGGATCCTTGACCTCGCCGCCCGCGATCAGGCGCGCTCGCGGGTCCGCGAGTCCGGCCTCGACGAAGCGGGCGATCCGCTCGAACTGGGACCTGCACACGATGGCGCCCACGTCGGTGTCGTCGTTCTGCGGATCGCCGACCTGGAGCCTGCCGACCGCCTCCTGGAGCCGCCCGAGGAATTCCGCCCAGAGTGTGCGGTGCACGTAGGCGCGCGAGGTCGACCCGCAGCTCTGTCCCTGCCAGGTGAAGTTCATGCCGTTCACGGCCCCGGCGACCGCCGCCTCGAGGTCGGCGTCGGGGAAGACCAGGAGCGGGTTCTTGCCGCCCAGCTCCAGCGTCACCGTCTTGACCCGGTCCGCGGCGGCCTGCCGCTGGATGGCCAGTCCGGTCGCGACACTGCCCGTGAAGGCGATCCGGCTCACGTCGGGGTGCGCGGTCAGGCGTGCGCCGGCGGTGACGCCGAGCCCGGTGACCACGTTCAGCACGCCGGGCGGCAGGATCCCCGCGCACAGCTCGCCGATGCGCAGCGCCGACAGCGACGTGTGCTCGGACGGCTTGAGTACCACCGTGTTGCCGGCGATCAACGGTGCGGCGATCTTCGTCGCGGCGAACATCAGCGGATGGTTGAAGGGCACGATCCGGCCGACGACGCCGAAGGGCTCGTGCACGGTGTAGTTCAGCCCTCCCGCCGGCGGGGGGATCGACTGACCGCGCAACTCGAGCGCCAGCCCGGCGAAGTAGCGCAACTGGGTCACCGCGAGCCGGACGTCGTTGCGCAGCATGCTGATCGGCGTGCCGTTGTCGATCGAGTCGATGCGGGCGAGTTCCTCGCCGTGCTCCTCGATCGCGTCGGCCACCTCGTTCAGCAGCGCGGCACGCACGCTCGCCGGAGTACGCGCCCATCCGCCGAACGCCCGCTTCGCCGCCGCGACCGCGCGATCGACGTCGACGTCCGCGGCCGCCGGCACCGTGGTGACGACCTCGGCGGTCGCCGGATCGACGACCTCCAGCCTGCCTCGGCCTACGGCGTCGACCAGTTGGTTGTCGACGACCATTGACCATTCCCGCTCAATGACCGATGCGGCGTCCGGTGGATTCATCATTCGCGCGTCGCTCCTCCCGCTCACTGGGGATATGAGGGCGGTTTCGGATCAGCTCAGGCCCGGGGTCCGTCAACGATCCGGCCTGCGATGCGTTGTCTCTTCGGAGCCTTGCGTTCTATTCTCAAGAACGGTAGACCATGTTGCAGAACGTTTGGATGTTAGGCACCCGCGTCGTACACCGTCAAGACATCCCTCTTCAACCGCTAACACTCAGACGAGCCCCGGTGTGCGGTGTCGAGGCCATGAAGAGACAGGAGACACCTGGTGGACTCCATCGAACAGGAGAATCCCCCACCTGCCCGGACACGGTCCGGGCGGGACCTGGACGGCGAGGTCGTCATCATCACCGGCTCGGCCCAGGGCATCGGCCGCACCTTCGCGCGCGCCTTCGCCGAATCCGGGTCACGCGTCGTCGTCGCCGACCGTGACACCGTCGGCGCCGAAGCCGTCGCGGCCGAGCTGCGCAAGGACGGGCACGACGCCACGGCGGTGACCGTCGACGTCGCCGACGAACGAAGCGTCGAGGAATTACTGCGCCTGACGCTCGAGCACTACGGCCGGGTGGACACGCTGGTGAACAACGCCGCGATCTTCTCGACCATCGTCATGAAGCCGTTCGACGCGATCACCGCGGCCGAGTGGCGGCAGGTCATCGACGTCAACCTGACCGGCGTGTTCCTCTGCTGCCGCACGGTCGGCGGCCACCTGCGGGCCCAGGGCCACGGCAGCATCATCAACGTCTCGTCGGCGGCCGTGCTCCAAGGCCGCCCGAACTACCTGCACTACGTGGCGTCCAAGGCCGGCGTGGTGGGCCTGACGCGATCGCTGGCGCGAGAACTGGGAGCCGCGCAGGTCACCGTCAACGCGCTGATGCCCGGCTCGGTGGACACCGGCATCCCCCGCGACTCCGTCAGCCCGGGCCA
This sequence comes from Nonomuraea marmarensis, assembly GCF_043197025.1. Classification (NCBI taxonomy): domain Bacteria; kingdom Bacillati; phylum Actinomycetota; class Actinomycetes; order Streptosporangiales; family Streptosporangiaceae; genus Nonomuraea; species Nonomuraea marmarensis. Next base: position 103,764 of record NZ_JBICRM010000018.1, on the reverse strand, counting down.
GGCCGAGCAGATCATCGCCGGCCAGGCCGTGCACCGGCGCCTGCGGCCCGCCGACATCGCCGGCGCGGCGGTCTTCCTCGCGTCAGAGGCCGCGCGCACGATCACAGGGCAGAGCATCGTCATCGACGGAGGGATGAATTTCCTGTGAACGCGTCTTCCAACGTCCGCCTCACGCTCGCGATCAACGATTCCGATCAGGTGCGCGATCTGGTGACAGGGCGGGTTCCGGTGAACGGAATCGACCTGACCTGCCTCCTCCTCGAGGTCGAGGAGATCTTCTTCCGGTTTACGAAATTCCGCGAGTGGGACATCTCGGAGATGTCGCTCGGCAAGTACTCCGCGCTGCGCGCCCGCGGCGACGACTCCCTCGTCGGGCTGCCGGTGTTCCCGTCCCGCTCCTTCCGGCACTCCGGCATCTTCGTCCGCGCCGACGGCCCGGTGGACAAGCCGGCCGAGCTCGCCGGGGGGCGGATCGGCATTCCGGAGTGGACGGTGACGGCGACCATCTACCAGCGGGCGCTCCTGCGGCACGAGTACGGCGTGGACCTGACCGGCATCACGTGGGTGCAGGGCGGGATCAACGAGCCCGGACGGATCGAGACGCTGCCCGTGGGGCTGCCCGACGGCATCGACGTCCGGCCCGAACGGCAGAAGTCGCTGAATCAGCTGCTGATCGACGGCGAGCTGGATGCGATCATGGTGCCGCATCCGCCCGCCGGATTCGTGGATCGCTCGGGACGCATCGTCCAGCTCTTCAGCGACTGCCCCGCGGTCGAGGAGGCGTACTATCAGAAGACCGGCATCTTCCCGGTCATGCACCTGGTGGTGCTGCGCCGTGAGGTGTACGAGCGCTATCCATGGGCGGCCCGGAACCTGACCACGGCGTTCACCGTCGCCAAGGACCGAAGTCTGGCCAGGCTGCTCGACCCGACCGCACCGCACTTCCCCCTGCCGTGGGGGCCGGACCGTGCCCGCGCGGCGGAGCAGGTCTTCGGGCGCGATCTGTGGCCGTATGGGATAGCACCGAACCGCACGACCCTTGAGGCGTTCCTCCGTTACGCCCACGAGCAGGGGGTGTGCGAGCGCCTGGTCGCTCCCGACGACCTCTTCCCCTCGTCATTCGCCGAATCCCACGTGGTCTGAGCTCGGACGGGCGCGAGCCGGCCGGTCCCCGCACCTCGGGCGGGCCCGGCCGGCCACCGCACCTCAGGCGGGCAGCACGGCGCTGATCCGCTCCGCGCCCTTCCGCAGGACCGTGGCGACACCCGCCACCGCCTCCTCGTCCAGCCGGGACGGTGGAGCCGAGATGGCCAGCGCCGCGCGTACGTTGCCACCCGAGTCGCGAACCGGCACCGCGACCGAGCGCACCTCCTCCTCGCTCTCACCGAAGTTCGAGGCGTATCCCAGCTCGCGGACCCGCACCAGGTGCGCCTCCAGGTCACGCCGGCTGGTCAGGGTACGGCCCGTCAGGGCGGCGAGCCTGGCCTGCCCCAGCAGGCGCCGGACCTCGCCCGGATCCAGCGCGGCGAGCAGCACCTTGCCCGCCGCCGTCGCGTGCGCCGGAAGCGTCATCCCCGTCCGCGAGCCGACGCGCAACGATTTCGTCGTCTCGATCGTCTCCACGAAGAAGATGTCGGAGCCGCGCAGGACGCTGATGTGCACCGTCTCCCCGAGCTCGCGCACCAGGTCCGCCATGATCGGACGGGCGACCGTGCGGAGGTCGAGCCCGCCCACGAGCCACACGGCCATGCCGATCAACTCGGGCCCGGCCGTGTAGGCCTTGGAATCCGGATCCTGGCTCACGAAGCCGTGGTACTGCAGCATCTGCATCAGCCGGTGTGCCGTGGATCGGGCGACCCCGATGTCCCGGCCGGCCTCGGCCACCCGGACGGTTTTCTGCCTGCCGAAGAGTCTGAGCAGACGCAGCGCGTTGTCCACCGACCCGATGGGATAGTTCGGCACGTCTTCGGATGCTGGGCGCTCCATGCCTCTATCTAACATGCAGAACGCAATCCCACATGCCAGAACGCCGGACACGTCATGCAAAGCTCCTCGGCGAGCGCCGGGGTGGCGGACCTCGGCCATCACCCTCCTCCCCCTGCTCGGCATCGCGGGCCTCCTCCTGGTCGACCCGGCCAGGATGGTCCTCCCGCGAGCCCCCAGGTAAGGCCGAGCCCCGGCGGCCAGGGCGGTTGTAGCCTCGTGGCTGTGACAGACAGACCCGTGGTCTACGTGACCCAGGCGATCCATCCCGACGCGCTGGCGCTGCTGCGGGAGCAGGCCGAGGTGCACGTCGGGTTCGGGGTGGCGGCCGAGTCCCTGGACGGTGTGCTGGACCGGGTCGAGGGGTTACTGCTGCGGCACGACGGCGTCGCGGCCGAGGTCATCAGGGACGCGCCCAGGCTGCGGGCGGTGTCCCGGGCCGGGGCCGGTTTCGAGAACGTCCCCGTCGAGGCGGCGCGCGTTCGCGGGATTCCCGTGCTGGTGCCGTCCGACGCCAATTCCCGTACGGTGGCCGAGCACGTCTTCGCCCTCACCCTCGCCGCCCTGCGGCGGATTCCCGCCTGGGAGCGGCGCACCCGCGCGGGCGAGCCGGGCCTCGCGCTGGCTCGTGAAGGGGAGTTGTCGCACGACCTGTCCGGCAGGACGCTCGGCGTCATCGGCATGGGACGGATCGGCAGGGAGGTCGCGCGGATCGCCCGGCACGGGTTCCTCATGGAGGTGCTGGCCTTCCACCCTCGCCGTACGGACGACGAGGTGCGGGCGCTCGGCGCGGAGCCGGTCGGGAGCCTCGACGACCTGTTGCGGCGATCCCATGTCGTGACCGTTCAGGTGCCGTACTCCGAGCAGACCAAGGGGATGCTCGGGGCGGCGCAGTTCGCCCGGATGCGGGAGGACGCCGTCCTGGTCAACGTCTCACGTGGTGGCGTCGTCGATGAGGAGGCGCTGGCGAAGGCCATTGCCGAGGGCCGGATCGCGGGCGCCGGCGTCGACGTCTGGGAGGGCAAGGTGCCCCGGCCGGACAACCCGCTGCTCGCCCTGGACCAGGTCGTCGCCACGCCCCACCGCGCGGGCCGCACCGAGGAGGCGCAGCGGCGGTCCGGCCTGCTGGCGGCGCAGGGCCTGCTCGACGTGCTGCGCGGCCTCGCGCCGACCGGCACGGTCGATGTCACCCACTAGCCGGTGACCTCGTCCAGGACGGCCAGGACGGCCGACAGCGTGGGGTTGTCGCTGTGCGCGCGCCAGGAGCAGTGCAGTTCCACGTGGTCCTCGGGCATCCCCGCGACCTCCAGGAAACGCACGTTGGGCGGGCCGAGGCGGGCGGCGGAGCGCGGGACCAGGGCGATCCCGATCCCCGCGTCGACCAGCACGAGCAGGCTGTGCACCTGGGAGACGTACTGCACGTAGTTCGGCGCCGCCCCGGCGTTGTGGAAGGTCGAGATGACCAGCTCGTGGAAGTAGCGCGCCGGCGCGGGACCGTACGTCACGACGTCGTGGTCGGCGATCTCCGTCAACGTCGGCGGCCGGCCGAACGCGGTCAGCGGGTGCCCGTCCGGGACCGCCACCACCAGCGCCTCCGCGTGGATCAGCCGGGCGTCGAGCACGTTCGAGCGCGGCACCCCGCGCATGATCCCGACGTCGATCTCGCTCGCGAGCAGCGCCTCGACCTGCGCGCTCGTCATCATCTCGGTCAGCACGACGTCGATGTCCGGCAACTGCCGGTGGATGCGGCGGATCCAGTCGCCGAAGACGTTCAGCGCGGCCACGGCGGTGAAGCCGATCCGGATCTGGCCCGCGGTGCCGCGCGCCACCCGCCGCGCCAGCAGCGGCGCGGTGTCTGCCAGGTGCAGCACCCGCCGCGCCTCTTCGAGGAAGATCCGCCCGGCCGGGGTGAGGGCGACCGAGCGCGAGGTACGGACGAACACCTCGAAGCCGACGGCGCGTTCGAGCCGCTGGATCTGCCTGCTGAGCGGCGGCTGGGTCATCCGGAGCCTGATGGCCGCCTTGCCGAAGCTCCCTTCCTCGGCTACGGCGACGAAACCACGCAATTGGTCGAGTGTGTACACGAGCGTCCTTTTCGATCGATGCACTAAGTGTATTAATCGATGCCAAGACTGAGTTGGACGCGCAATGATACGGGGTCCTAGCCTCCGAGAATCACCTAGCGTGCGGAGTGCGAAACAAATGTCCCGATACGAACCAGACCAGCTCAAGGCTGCCCTGCGCAGCGGGCTGCTGTGCTTCCCCGTGACCCACGCCACTCCCGACCTGCGTTTCGACGAGAAGGCGTACCAGGCGCACCTGGAGTGGCTCGCCTCGTACGGCCCCGCGGGCATGACCGCGGCCGGTGGCACGGGAGAGTTCTTCGCCCTGACGCTCGCCGAGGCGGCGCAGGTGATCCGCGCGGCGGTGCGGGTGGCCCCGCGCGGGACCGCCATCATGGGGGCCGCCGGGTACGGCACCGCCACCGCCGTCGAGATGGCCAGGGACGTCGAGCGGGCCGGGGCGGACGGCCTGTTCCTGTTGCCGCCGTACCTGACCGAGATCGACCAGGAGGGGCTGGTCGAGCACGTTCGGCGGGTGTGCGCGGCGACCAGTCTCGGCGTGCTGGTATACCACCGTGCCCAGGCCCGCTTCACCGCCGAGAGCGTGGCCAGGCTCGCCGAGGAGTGCCCCAACCTGGTCGCGTTCAAGGACGGCATCGGGGACCTCGACCTGATCTCCCGCCTCGCCGCGACCGTCGGCGACCGGCTCGTGTACGTCGACGGGCTGCCCACGAGCGAGATCAACGCCTCGGCGTACCTGGCGGCGGGGGCGGCCACGTACTCGTCCGCGATCTTCAACTTCCTGCCCGGGTGGGCGATGGAGTTCCACGCGGCGGTCCGCGCCGCGGACCGCGACGAGGTGGCGCGGCGGCTGCGCGACTTCGTGGTGCCCTTCCTCGGCATCCGTGACCGCCGGCCCGGATACGCCGTCTCCATCGTCAAGGCCGGCATGCGGGCGGTGGGCCGGCCCGCGGGCCCGGTGCGGCCCCCGCTCACCGACCTGACCGGCCCCGAGTACGACCAGCTCGCCGCGCTGATCGGCCGGGCCACCGTTGAACCTCCCAATTGAGAAAGGCTCGCTAATGGACAAGCCCTACCGGGTTGGCTACATGTTGGGTGACGGCATCGGGCCGGAGATCGTGCCCGCGGCGCGGTTGACGGTGGAGCGGGCGGTGGCGGTGGCCGGCGCTCCCCCGCTCGAGTGGGTCGAGTTGCCCATGGGCGCCTCCGCGCTCGAAGAGCACGGCAGCCCGATGCCCGCGGCCAACAAGAAGATCCTGGCCGAGTGCGACGGCTGGCTGCTGGGACCCCATGACAGCGCCTCGTACCCGAAGGAGTGGCTGGAGCGGCTGGAGCGCCCGCCGGGCGGCGAGCTGCGGCACTTCTTCGACCTGTACGCCAACCTGCGGCCCAGCCGGAACCGGCCGGGGGTGAGCGGCGTCGTCGGCGGAGTCGACCTCGTGACGGTCCGGGAGAACACCGAGGGCTTCTACGTGGACCGCAACATGGTCCGCGGCTCCGGCGAGTTCATGCCGACCCCGGACACCGCGCTCGTGGTGGGCGTCTTCACCCGCAAGGCCATCCGGCGCATCGCGGTGACCGCCTTCGAGCTCGCCAGGACCCGGCGGCGGCACGTCACCGTCGTGCACAAGTCCAACGTGATCCCGCTGGCCTTCGGCCTGTTCGTCGAGGAGTGCGAGGCGGTCGGGCGGGACTACCCGGACGTGCGGCTCGACGCGTACCTGTTCGACGCCATGACGGCGCACCTCGTACGGCACCCGCAGGACTTCGACGTCATCGTCGCGGAGAACATGTTCGGTGACACGCTGTCCGATCTGGCGGGCGAGCTGGTCGGCGGCCTCGGCATGTCGGCGGCGCTCAACGCGGGCGACGACCACGCGATGGCCCAGGCCGCCCACGGCTCGGCCCCCGACATCGCCGGCCAGGGCATCTCCAACCCGGTCGGGATGATGTTGTCGTCCGCGATGCTGCTCACCTGGATGGGTACGAAGCACGCGGACCCGCGCCTGCACGAGGCGGCCACCCGGATCGAGAACGCGGTCGACCTGACCCTGGAGAACGGCCCGCGGACCGGCGACCTCGGGGGGTCCGCCACCACCGTGGAGTTCGCCGAAGCGGTCGAAGCGGCCATCACCGACGCCTGACCTCACGCGATACCCGGGCCTGCGGTCGAGCGTGAACCTTCGAAGCCCCACCCCCTCCTGAAGGATTGTCATGATGTCAAGATTGCGATTGTTCGCGGTTCTCTCCGCGGCTTGCCTCGCCGCCACCGCCTGCGCGACCGGTGGCCCGGCCGCGAGCGCGGGAGGGGGCCCGGCCGCCTATCCCGACAAGGGGAAGAGCATCCGGCTGCTGATCCCGTACGGCGCCGGCGGCGGCACGGACCTGGCGGGCCGGCTGCTGGCCTCCGGGCTGGAGAAGGACCTCGGCGCCCGCGTCGTCGTGGAGAACGACCCGTCGGGCAGCGGCCAGAACGCCATGCGCAACCTGGCGGCGGCGAAGAAGGACGGGTACACCCTGGCCTTCACCCCGCTGCCGGCCACGAACATGATGTACCTCGACAAGGAGCGCGGTGCCACGTTCTCCGGCAAGGACTTCGAGCCCATCGCGAACCACGACACCGACCCGATCGCCATCGGCACCTCCGCCAAGGGCCCGTTGAAGTCGCTCGCCCAGCTGGTGTCCGAGGCGAAGGCCGCCCCGGGGAAGATCACCGCCGGCAGCAACGGCGTGCTCGCGGCCGGTCACCTCGGGCTGCTGCAACTGGAGCAGCTCACCGGCATCAAGATCACCTGGACCTCCTTCGACGACGGCGGCCAGCTGCGGACCAGCGTGCTCGGCGGCAGCGTGAATCTGGAGGTCCAGCCGGTCTCCGAGCTGACCGCGGCCAAGGCGAACGGGGACATGCGCATTCTGGCGATCATGTCCGACAAGCGGTGGCCGGGGCTGGATGACGTACCGACCGTGCAGGAGTCCGGTTTCGCCGACTCCAGCCTGGCCACGAACCGCGTGCTGGTGGCCCCCGCGGGGACGTCGAAGGCCATCATCGACAAGCTGTCGGCGTCGATCAAGAAGTCGATCGGCCAGCCCGACTACCAGGCGCAGGCCAAGAAGCGCCTGCTCCAGCTCAACTACATGGACTCGGCCCAGGTCGCCGCCCTGTGGACACAGTTCGACACCACCTTCGCCCCCATCGCCCAGCAGTTCCGCGCCAGCAGTTGAGCCGATCCGAGATGCCTGCGAAACACGGCGAATCGGCGGCGGCGGACCGGGAACACCGCGTCCGGGCCGTCGCGGAGCCGGCCACCATGGCCGCCATCGCCCTGCTCGGCGTCGTGGTGGTGGTCGCCTCCGTCCACATGGGCCTCACCAACGCGCTCGGCGTGGGGCCCGGCATGTTCCCGTTCGTGTCGGGGCTGCTGCTGGCGGCCCTCGGCGTCGCCGGGGCGGTCACGGCCACCGCCCGGCGCCGCCCGCCGCCCGAGGCCGAGCCGGCCTCCGGTGGGGAGCCGGCCTCCGGTGGGGAGCCGGCCTCCGGTGGGGAGCCCTCGACCTTCACCGCGGTCTCCTGGCCCAGGCTCGCGACCGCGGTGGCGCTGCTGGTGGCCTTCGTCGTCGCCATGCCGTACTTCGGCTTCGTGGTCACCCTGACCGTGCTGACGTTCGCGCTGATGACGCTGGTCGCCCGCCGCGGCCTGGTGTTGTCGATCGTGCTGACGCTGGCCCTCTCGCTGGGCGTCTACTACGGGTTCGGCGTCCTGCTCGACGTCTACCTGCCCGGGCCCACCGTCCCCTTTCTCGCCTGGATGAACCCATGAGCTCCGTCGAAGGTCTGATGCACGGCTTCGGTGTCGCCCTGACACCGCAGAACCTGCTGTTCGCGCTGATCGGCTGCCTGGTGGGCATGCTGGTCGGCGTGCTGCCCGGCATCGGGCAGAGCGCCGGCATGGCCCTGCTCATCCCGCTGAGCTACTTCCTGCCGCCGGCCGGCTCCATCATCATGCTCGCGAGCATCTTCTACGGCGCCGCCTATGGCGGGCGCATCACCAGCATTCTGATGAACGTGCCGGGCGAGTCGGAGTCGGTGGTGACCGCCTTCGACGGCTACCCCATGGCCCAGCAGGGACGCGCGGGCGTCGCGCTGAGCACGTCGGCCATCGCCTCGTTCGCCGGCGCCGTGTTGTCGGTGGTGGCGCTCGCCTTCGCGGCGCTGCCGCTGAGCCGGCTGGCCCTGCACCTCGGGCCGCCCGAGTACTTCTCGCTCATGGTCCTCGGCCTCTGCCTGGTCGTCGCGCTGATCGAGAAATCGCTGATCAAGGGCGTCATCATGCTGATGCTGGGGCTGTTCCTGTCACAGATCGGCACCGACCCGGTGCAGGGCAGCGCGCGCTTCACGCTGGGGCTGCCGGAGCTCCTCGGCGGCATCCCGCTGCTCGCCGTGATCATGGGCTTCTTCGGCGTCTCGGACGTGCTGCTGAGCGCGGGGCAGCGGCACGGCGGCCAGGTCATGGCGAAGATCGAGCGGCTGACTCCCGGGCTCGCCGACCTGCGCGCGTCCACCGGGCCCGCGATCCGCGGCACCGTCATCGGCTTCGTGCTCGGGCTGATCCCCGGCATGGTGGCCGCCGTGTCGACCTTCGCCTCGTACGTCGCCGAGAAGCGGGTCTCGAAGCGCCCGGAACGCTTCGGCCGCGGCGCCATCCAGGGAGTGGCCGGCCCCGAGACCGCCAACAAGGCGTTCGAGATCGCCAGTTTCGTCCCCCTGTTCACCCTCGGGATCCCCGGGTCGGCCGCGCTGGCCATCCTGCTCAGCGCGTTCCTGATCCAGGGCGTCACGCCGGGGCCGGCGATGTTCACCGACTCGCCGGACGTGGCGTGGGGGGTCATCGCCAGCATGATCGTCGGCAATGTGATCCTGCTCGTCCTGAACTTCCCGCTCGTCAGGATGTGGGTGCTGATCCTGCGCATCCCCGCCGACGTGCTGGGCGTGCTGGTCGTCGTGGTGAGCGTGGTCGGCATCTACAGCGTGAACAACAGCATCTCGGACGTGCTGCTGCTGGCGCTGTTCTCGGTGGTCGGCTGCCTGCTGAAGCTGCTGGAGTTCCCGCTCCCGCCGATCGTGCTCGCCTTCGTGCTGGGTGACCGGCTCGAAGGGGCCTTCCGGCAGAGCCTCGTCCTGACCGACGGGAACCCGCTGGTCTTCTTCACCAGGCCCATCTCCGGGTCCATTCTCGCCATCGCGGTCATCGTCATGGTCGTGCTCAAGGCCCGGCGCTCGCCGGCCGGGAAAGCCCCCACGACGCCCGTCGAGGCGCCGTGAAACACGAGCAAGGAGGGCTGATCGGAGTGCGTACCGGTGGCCGGCTGTTCGTCGACTCCCTGATTCGCAACGGGGTCGACTTCATGACATGCGTGCCGGGAGAGAGCTTCCTGCCCATCCTGGACGCCCTGTACGACGTGACCGGGACCGGAACCGGGCCGAGGCTGGTGACGACCCGGCACGAGGCCGCCGCCGCGAACATGGCCGAGGCCGCGGGCAAGCTCACCGGCCGGGTCGCCGCGTGCCTCGTCACCCGCGGCCCCGGGGCCATGCACGCGAGCATCGCCGTGCACACCGCCTACCAGGACGGCACGCCGATGCTCCTGGTGGTCGGCCAGGTGGCCCGCGCCACGCGGGGCCGCGAGGCGTTCCAGGAGATGGACTACTCCGCCGTGTTCGGCACCACCGCCAAGTCGGTGGTCGAGATCTCGGACGTCGACCGGATCCCCGAGCACGTGGCCCGGGCCGTGTACCTGGCCACCTCCGGCCGCCCGGGACCGGTGGTCCTGGCGGTTCCGGAGGACGTGCTCTCCGACATGTCGGACGCGGAGCCGATCCCCGCGCCCGTGGCCGAGCCGGTGCCACCGGCCGCGGGCGCGGCCGACCGCCTGGTCGCGGCGCTGGCCGCGGCGGAGCGGCCGCTGCTGATCGTCGGCGGCCCGAAGTGGTCGCAGGAGACCGGCGAGCACGTACGCGCGTTCGCGGAACGGAACACGATCCCGGTCGCGGCGGCGTTCAGGTGCCAGGACGCGGTGGACAACCGCAGCGGCGCGTACGTGGGCTACCTCGGTCTCGGCGGATCGCCCGAGCTGCGGAGCGCGGCCCTGGAGGCCGACCTGATCGTCGCGCTCGGGCCGCGGCTGGACGACCCGACGACCGACGGGTTCGCGTTGACCGAGCGTCCTGTGCCCGGCCGGCGGGTGATCACGGTGAGCGACGACCCGGACGAGGCGTGCCGCGCGCTGATCCCGGACGGGGTGCTCGTCTGCTCCCTCGAACCGCTGGCCCGGCTGCTGTCCGAGCGCTCCGCCGAGCCGCCGGCCGGCCGGGACAAGTGGCTGCGCGCTCTGCGGGCGAGCCACGAGCGCTTCTCCGAGCCTCCCGCGCCCGGTGGCGGGGTCGATCTCGCGCGGATCGTCCGGCACGTCAGGTCGGTGCTCCCCGACGACGCGGTCGTCACCAACGGGGCCGGCAACTACACCGTGTGGCTGCAGCGCTTCTTCGAGTTCCGCCGGCACGGCACGCAGATCGCACCGCACAACGGCGCCATGGGGTACGGGTTCCCCGCGGCGCTCGCCGTGTCGGCCGTCCGCCCCGAGGCCCCGGTGGTCGCCTTCGCGGGCGACGGCTGCTTCCTGATGAGCGGCAGCGAGCTGGCGACGGCCGTACAGGAGCAGCTCGACCTCGTCGTGATCGTCGTCAACAACCGCATGCTGGGCACCATCCGGATGCACCAGGAGCGCCACTACCCGGGCCGGGTCATCGCCACCGACCTGCGCAACCCCGACTTCGCGCAGTACGCCAGGTCGTTCGGGGCGCCGGCCTGGGTGGTGGAGGAGACCGGCCAGTTCGCGGACGCGTTCGCGGCGGCACGGGCGCATCCCGGGCCGGCCGTCGTCGAGATCCGCACCGACCCGGCGCAGATCACGCCCGACCGCAGGCTGGAGGCCCCGGGGGCAGAGCGGGATGGCCGTGCCGCTGGGTGGGGAGCACAATGAGCGGTGCCGGGGGGTGTTCAACCCACCAGAGAAAGAAGCGGGAAAAGCAGTGAAATCATGGATTCTGCTAGTCGTCGGCGTGCTCTTCGTGCTGCTCGGCGGGGTGTGGACGCTCCAAGGACTGGGCGTCATCGGTGGCAGCGTGATGAGCGGCGTCACCATGTGGGCGATCATCGGTCCGGTCGTCGCCATCGTCGCCCTGGTCGTCGCGTTCCTCGGCGTACGCGGGCTACGCGACCAGGCCAAGAGGCAGCGCGACTGACCTGGGGTGTGTCGCACCCGCGGAATAGCGGTGGATAGGGGGCCGTTGGGCACTTGGTGGCGCGAACGCCACGATGGTGGCGGATGATTCGGATGCCGCGGCACATGCCCTTCAGGGGCGGCCGCCCCCGGACCGCCTGACTCAGGGAGCAGCGTTTGCCTGGTAACTCGGCCGATTTGCGCCCCAGAACCGTGTCCGCGATCTATCCCGCGGGCCTGCTGGCGCCGCCGCCCCGCACGTTGCTCGACATCCTCGACGAGACCGTGCGCCTTCATCCGGAGGCGCCCGCCCTCGACGACGGCACCGTGCGCCTCGGCTACCGCTCGTTGCGGGCCGAGGTGGACCGGGTCGCCGCCGAGCTCGCGGAGGCCGGGGTCGGCCGCGGTGCCAGGGTCGGTGTGCGCGTCGCGTCGGGAACCGCCGAGCTGTACGTCTCCATCCTGGCCGTGCTCGCGGTCGGCGCCGCGTACGTGCCCGTCGACGCGGACGACCCGGACGAGCGGGCCGAGCTGGTCTTCGCCGAAGCCCAGGTCGACGCCGTCATCGCCGGCGAGCTGACGGTGCACGGCGGCGCGGCGACGGCTCCCGCGCCACCCGTCCCGGACGACGACGCGTGGATCATCTTCACGTCCGGATCCACCGGCAGGCCGAAGGGCGTCGCGGTGACGCATCGGTCCGCGGCCGCGTTCGCCGACGCCGAGGCGGGGCTCTTCCTGCCGGAGCGGCCGCTGGGCCCCGGCGACCGGGTGCTGGCCGGGCTTTCCGTGGCCTTCGACGCGTCGTGCGAGGAGATGTGGCTGGCCTGGCGGAACGGCGCCTGCCTGGTGCCCGCGCCCAGAGCCCTGGTACGCACCGGGATGGACCTGGGACCCTGGCTGGCGGCCCAGGGCGTCACGGCCGTGTCGACCGTACCGACGCTGGCCGCGCTCTGGCCCGTCGAGCACCTCGGCGGGATCCGGCTGCTCATCTTCGGCGGGGAGGCCTGCCCTCCCGAGCTGGCGGAGCGGCTGGCCGTACCAGGGCGTGAGGTGTGGAACACCTACGGGCCCACCGAGGCGACGGTGGTGGCGTCCGCGGCGCGGCTCACGGGCGACGCACCTGTACGCATCGGGCTGCCCCTCGACGGGTGGGACCTGGCGGTGGTCGGCGGTTCGGGCGAGCCGGTGGCCATGGGCGAGACCGGCGAGCTGGTCATCGGCGGCGTGGGCCTGGCCCGCTACCTGGACCCGGTGAAGGACGCCGAGAAGTACGCGCCGCTGCCGTCGCTGGGCTGGGAGCGCGCCTACCGCAGCGGTGACCTGGTACGCGCCGACCCCGAGGGCCTCGTCTTCGTCGGCCGGGCCGACGACCAGGTGAAACTCGGCGGGCGCAGGATCGAGCTGGGCGAGGTGGACGCCGCGTTGCGGGCGCTACCCGGTGTCACCGGCGCGGCTGCCGCCGTACGCACCGCGGGCGCGAGCTCCGGCGGTCACCAGGTGCTCGTCGGCTACATCGTCACCGAGCCCGGCTTCGACGCCGGCGAGGCCCGCAAGCTGCTCACCGATTCGTTGCCCGCCGCCCTGGTGCCGCGCCTGGCGCCCGTCGACTCGCTCCCGACCAGGACCTCCGGCAAGATCGATCGTGACGCGCTGCCCTGGCCGCTGGCCGAGCCGTCCGCGCCCGCGGCCGAGCTGAGCCCGGCCGAGGCGCTGCTGGCGGAGCGATGGACCGGCATCCTCGGCGTGGCGCCGGAAGGACCCGGCGCGGACTTCTTCGCCGACGGCGGCACCAGCCTGGCCGCGGCCAGGCTGGTGTCCGTGTTGCGCCCCGACTATCCGGACGTGGCGGTGGGCGACGTGTACGCGCAGCCGACGCTCGCCGGGCTGGCCGGGCTGCTGGCCGAGCGGGGCGAGCCCGAGGCCGCCCGGCCACCGGTGGCCCCCATGCCCCGGCGGGCCGCACTGGCGCAGTCGGTGCTCATGATCCCGCTGCTCACCGCCGGTGCGATGCGCTGGATCGTGCTGCTCGCCGCGCTCAACAACCTCCTCGCGCCCAAGTGGGCGCCGGCTCTGTCGTGGTGGTGGGTGGCCCTGGGCGCGCTGGCGTTCGTCACTCCCATGGGACGGATGGGCCTGTCGGCGGCACTCGCCCGGCTGTTACTGCGCGGCGTACGGCCGGGCAGCCACCCGCGTGGCGGCGGCGTCCATCTGAGACTGTGGTTCGCCGAGCAGTTCGCGGTCAGGCTCGGCGTCCCCGACCTGGCCAGCGCACCCTGGATGGCCTGGTACGCCCGGCTGCTCGGCGCCCAGGTCGGAGCGGACGCCGATCTGCACTCGCCCCCGCCCGTCACAGGACTGCTCAAGCTGGGCAGGGGCGCGTCGGTCGAGCAGGAGGTCGACCTCAGCGGCCACTGGTACGACGGTGACCGCCTGCACATCGGCGAGATCCGGATCGGCGCGGGCGCCACGGTCGGTTCCCGCACGACGCTGCTGCCCGGCGCGAAGATCGGGAAGAACGCCCAGATAGCGCCCGGATCGGCGGTCGCCGGCTCCGTACCCGCGGGAGCGCTCTGGGCCGGCGCGCCGGCGTTCAGGCAGGGCAAGTCACGCCGGACGCGGCCCGCCGAGCGGGCCGCCCGTTCCCGCTTCTGGGTGTCGCTGTACGGCCTGACCGCCATCGCGCTCAGCCTGCTCCCGGTGGTCGCGGCCGGAGCCGCGCTCGCGGTCCTGGCCGCGTTCGCCGGGGATGCCCGCACGCTCGGCGCGGCGCTCACCGCCGCCCTTCCCGCCGTGCCGCTCGCGACGATCGCCGGCCTGGCCGCCTTCGCCCTGATCACGCTGGTCAGCGTGCGGCTGCTGGGCCTGCGCCTGCGCCCGGGCCATCACCCGGTGCACAGCCGTCAGGCCTGGCAGGCCTGGGCGACGGGACGGCTGATGGCCTCGGCCCGCGTCTGGCTGTTCCCGCTGTACGCGAGCGTCCTGACACCCGCGTGGCTGCGGGCGCTCGGCATGAAGGTGGGCCGGGGCACCGAGTTGTCCACGGTCCTCGCGCTGCCCACGATGACGTCGGTCGGCGACGGCGCCTTCCTGGCCGACGACACGATGGTGGCCCCTTACGAGCTCGACGGCGGCTGGATGCGCATCGCGTCCGCGCGGATCGGCAAGCGCGCCTTCCTGGGCAACTCCGGGATGACCGCGCCCGGCCGCAAGGTGCCCAAGGACGGCCTGGTCGGGGTGTTGTCGGCGACGCCGAAGAAGGCCAAGTCCGGCTCGTCGTACGTGGGCATGCCGCCTATGGAGCTGCGCCGCACCACGGAGGAGGGCGACAGGAGCCGCACCTACGACCCGCCCGCGCGGTTCAAGGCGGCGCGGGCGCTGGTCGAGGTGTGCCGCGTGGTGCCCGCGATGTGCGCGGTCGCGCTCGCCGTCCTGGCCGCCGCCGCCGTGGAATGGCTCGCGGCACGGTACGGCTTCGCCGCCGCGGCCACGCTGGGCGGCGTGGTCATGCTGGCCGCCGGGGCACTCGCGGCCATGGTCGCGACGGCCGCCAAGTGGGCCCTGGTCGGCCGGATCAGGGCGGGCAACCGGCCGCTGTGGAGCTCGTTCGTGTGGCGCAACGAGCTGGCGGACAACTTCGTCGAGATGCTGGCGGCGCCCTGGTTCGCGCAGCCATGGCTGGGGACCGCGCCGTTGAACGTGTGGCTGCGCTCGCTCGGGGCACGCATTGGTCATGGGGTCACGTGTGACACGTACTGGCTGCCCGAGGCGGATCTGGTGACCCTCGGCGACGGCGCGTGCGTCAACCGGGGTTGCGTGCTGCAGACGCACCTGTTCCACGACCGGGTCATGAGCATGGACACGGTGACGCTGGAGGCGGGCGCGACGCTGGGCCCGCACGGCGTGGTGCTGCCCGCCGCACGGGTCGGCGCCGACACCACGATCGGGCCCGCCTCGCTGGTCATGCGCGGCGAGGCCGTGCCCGGCCGCACCCGGTGGTTCGGCAACCCCATCTCGGCGTGGCGATGACCCCGTACTTCCCCGGGCACGGCGACCACCGGTACCGCGTCTCGCACTACGACCTGACGTTGAGATACCGGGTCCCGGCCAACCGGCTCGACGGCCTGGCCCGGCTGACGGTGTCGGCCGCCGAGCCGCTCGACGCCCTCGACCTGGACCTCGGCCAGTTCCGGGTCTCGGCCGTCACCGTGGACGGCGTGTCCGCGCGCTACTCGTACGGGCGGGGCAAGCTGCGGGTGACCCTCCCCCGGCCGCTGCCCGCGGGAGCGCGTGCCGGTGTCGAGGTCCGTTACTCGGGCAGCCCGGTACCAGTGCGGAGCGCTTGGGGCGACCTGGGCTGGGAGGAACTGACCGACGGGGCGCTCGTCGCCAGCCAGCCGATCGGCGCGCCCTCCTGGTTCCCATGCAACGACCGGCCCGACGACAAGGCGTCGTACCGGATCTCGCTGACCACCGCGTCGCCGTACCAGGTCATCGCGAACGGCGTGCTCGCCGCCAAGCGCCGCGCGGCCGGGTCCACGACGTGGATCTACGACCAGAGCGAGCCCATGGCGAGCTACCTGGCGAGCGTGCAGATCGGGCGCTACCAGCTCTCCGAGGTCGCGGGAACCCGGCTCGCCCACCCGTCTCGCCTCGCCACGCGCGCGCGGCACGACTTCGGCCGGCAGGGCGAGATGATGGTGTTGTTCACCGACCTGTTCGGGCCCTATCCGTTCACCGGTTACACCGCCGTGGTCGCCGACGACGATCTGGACATCCCGGTCGAGGCCCAGGGCATGTCGATCTTCGGTAGAAACCACGTCGACGGCGTGCGCGGCTTCGAAAGGTTGATCGCGCACGAGCTGGCGCACCAGTGGTTCGGCAACAGCCTCACCGTGGCCTGCTGGCGCGACATCTGGCTGCAAGAGGGCTTCGCCACCTACGCCGAGTGGCTCTGGTCGGAGGCCTCGGGCGGCCCGCCCGCCGGCGACCACGCCCAGCGCTGGCACCAGAGGCTCGCGCAGCTCCCGCAGGACTTCGTGCTGGCCGACCCCGGCGCGGCCATGTTGTTCGACGACCGCGTCTACAAGCGGGGCGCGCTGGCCCTGCACGCGTTGCACCGCGCCCTGGGCGACCAGGTCTTCTTCCCCGTCCTGCGCGCCTGGACCGCCCAGCACCGGCACGGGAACGTCACCACCCAGGAGTTCGCCGGGCACGTCCAGCGGCACACCTCGCGACCGGTCGGGCCGCTGCTGTCCGCCTGGCTGCACGACAAGCCACTGCCGGGTCTTTAGCGAGGTTTGCGGCGGAGGGCGCGTTTCACCGTGCCGGCCACGATGGCGCGCATGCCGCGCCGGGCGCGGGTGGCCGCGTGGACCTGGCGGCGCAGCGTGCCGACCTCGCGGCGCAGCTCCACAGTGCTCTTGCGCCAGCGCGCCGCCTCGTCGCGCCACTTGGCGACCTGGCCGCGCAGCCGCTCGGTCTCCCCTGCCAGGCGGGCGGCCTCGGCCGCGGCCCGGGTCCTGGCCTGGTACGCGGCCCGCCGCCCGAGCAGCTCGGCGGGCTCGCGGGTGAAGCCGTACTTCTCCCCGATGACCCACCGGACCGCGGAGACGTCGTCCACGGCGTCGTCGAGCGGCTCATCGGGCCGGGCGACGAGGCGGGCGCGGGCGAAGGCGGACACGCGTTCGAGCCGCGCCGCCACGATCCCTTCCGTCGACTCCTCCAGCAGCACGTTGACCAGGCCCGCCCCGTCGGCGCGGGCCACGTTGAGAAGCCGGCTCACGCTGTCCTCGCCGGGCACCCAGCCCGGCGGCAGGCGCAGCACGAAGGGTACGGACGGGTGCACCTCCTCCTCGGCCGCCAGGCGCACCCGGCTCTCGTGCTCGTAGTGCCCCTGGACCAGCACGAGGTCGAGGTCCGGATCCTGGAGCGGGGCGCGGCGGTCACGGTCGAGCTTGTCCCATGGGCCGACCAGGACGACGGACAGGTCCGCGACCGTACCGGCGAGCAGCGCGTCCACGGCGGCGCGAACGGCCTCGTACCCGGCCGTGCCGTCCAGGACGGCGGTCACGTTGGGGACCTTCCACTGCCGGTACGGGTGCGTACGCAGCCACTGGTAGGCGGGGATGCGGTCGGCGACGAAGGCCTGGCTGACCCGGTCGATGCGCTGCTGGTGCCGCATCCGCATGGTGGGGCCCAGGTGGTAGGCGCGGGCCTGCGGCTCGGGCACGAACACCGCTCCGGCCTGCGCCAGGCGGTAGCCCATCTCGGTGTCCTGGCCGAGGATCAACTCGTCGTCCATGGGGCCGGCGGCCTCGACCAGGCGGGCGCTGACCGAGGTGGCGCCGCCGACGTGCAGGCTGAACGGGCGCGGCGAGTTGGCGGTGAGGCCGTCGGTGCGCTCGACCAGGCCGACGAGCCAGGCGTGCGGCTCGGCCGGCTCGAACGCCGCCTCCAGGTCGTCGGGGAGCACGGCCGGCGGCTCGACCTCGGTGAACCTGATGTAGCCGGTGACGGAGAGGTATGGGGCGGTGTGGTGCCAGCGCATGTGCGCCTCGATCGCCCCAGGCGTGAGCACCACGTCGGAGTCGAGCCAGTGGATGACCTCGCCCGTGGCATCGGCCAGCCCCGCGTTGCGGGCGCTGGCCCGCCCGGGCAGCTCGCACCGGATCAGCCGCGCGTCCACGCCCGCCGGCAGCCGCAGCGGGGGCAGGCTGCCGTTGTCCACGACGATGATCTCGGTCAGCTCCGCCGGGTACGTCTGCCGCGCCAGCCCCTGCAACACCAGGTCCAGCTTGTCCTGGGCGCCGTAGGCCGGGATGATCACGCTGACCCGCAGCTCGGGGGTGAAGCGCTCCGGCGGCTGGAGAACCCGGTAGTCGTTCCCGCGTACCCGCCTCACGCCGCCTCCATCGAGCGGAATCCGGGCCACTGGCCGGCCGGCGTATGCGTGAATCCTCGGGGAGTGGCGGACATGCGTGGTGGCGCTCCTTGGCGGTCGGCTCCGGGGACGGCGGCAGGTCACCTTACGCCGCCTTCCTGGGAGAATCGCCTGGTCACGCCCCTTCGAACCGGTGTTTACGCTGGTCAAGTCTGACAGTAATCACACAGGAACCGGTTAGGGCTTCGGCCGTAGACGCCCGCGTATGCGATTGAGCGGGTCAGGCATGGACCGTCTCATCCGGCGGGAACACCATATGACCATGTTGGTACTGGCTCTTGTCGCACTTGCCTTGCACGGCGCCCTCGCGGGCCTCTTCTACGCCTTCTCCATGTCCGTCATGCCGGGCCTGAACGCCATCGAACCCGCCCAGGCCGAGACGGCGATGCGAAGCATCAACAAGAAGATCCTCAACCCTTGGCTCTACATCGCCTTCCTGGGCGCACCGCTCACTGCGCTGGCGGCCGGACTCCTCGCGGACGCTCCGGCCGCCCTCTGGTTCTTCGCCGCCGCCGCGGTGAACTTCGCCGGCTCGTTCCTGGTCACCGTGGCGATCAACGTGCCCATGAACAACGCCGTCAACGCGGGCACGATGTCGTGGAAGGACTATTCGCCGAGGTGGACCGCCTGGAACACGCTGCGTGCCATAGCGTCCTTCGCCGGCCTGGTCCTGATCGGGATCGGCCTGGCCGGCCTGTAAGACCCGCCTTCCAGGCGGAGCGGGCTCTCACGCTGGCACTGGCCGCGGCCTTCGTCACACCACCCGAACCGGCCTCGACGCCGGTGAACGCATAAGGAGATCAAGTTGTCCGACAAGCTCCCCGGTCAGACGAACTCACTCTTGTAGAAGACGCTGGCCTGCCGCACACCGTCGGTGTTGGAGTGGAACCCGAAAGCCAGCCGCGGACCGCTGGAGTGCAGCCAGACGGCCATGCCCTGCGGCTCGCGGCCTGACAGCGACTCGCCGGCCGTGGTCTGCCATCTGTCGATCACGGTCGACTGCCCGGTGTCGTTGAGGTCGATGACGGTGATGTACGACGGGCCGTTGGCCCTGCCCTCCAGCAGGTACGCGTAACGGCCGTAGGCGGTGTATCCCTGGAACGGGTTGTCGGTCCCCCAGGATCCGCGGGCCGGCAGGGCCCGCTCGACCAGGCGGTTCTCGCTGGCCAGCCGGCCCGCGCGGGCGTCGCTGAGCGGGAAGGCGACGATGCGCGGCTGATCCGTGCCGGTCTTGTAGCGCACCAGCAGCCGATCGGTCGAGGGGTCGATCGCGGGCTGCGGATTGATCATGGTGTCGCCGATGGAGGGCGTACGATCCTGGATCGCACCGCTGGTCTTCTCCAGAACAGCACCGTCGGCGAACGCGAACCGCCCGATCTTGGTGCCGAACCCGCTGGAGCTCGACATCCACTCCGTCCACAGATACACCGACCTGTTGTACGGCTCGACCGCGATCGACACCCCATGCCCGAAGTTGTGCAGCGCCATGGAACCCAGCTGGTTCCCGGCCGTGTCGGTCTTGGTGATCCACAGGTCGCCGACGCGGTCGGGGTCCGAATTCTGGGAGTTGACCTGTGCGAAGTAGATGTGCTGGTGCACGTTGTCGTACGCGAAGGACTGCATCACCCAGTTGGCGTGCAGCGACTTCTTCCAGACGGGGTTGCCTCCCGCGCCGACCAGGTCGAAACGGGGAGAATCCGGCACCTCCGCCCACGCCGGGCCGGCCCCGAGGAGCACACCGGCCGATCCGAGGGCAGCCCCGGCCGCCAGTCCCCCACCGGCCCTGAACAACCCCCGCCGGCTGACGGAACGGCGATTTGCGGCGGAAGGGATGTTACGCATGGACTGCCTCCCATGGGCTCGGATGCGCTGGCTCGCGATCATCGTCACACATCGCACCGATCTTGTAGACCCTCAAGTACGGCCGAGGTGACGCAATGCAACGCACAGCATGTGCGTTAAATCGTGGCCCGTGGATCCACCCTCCTTCCAGCGCGCCCGCTCCCCGGAGTCGTCGTCATCGCGGCCAATGCGCTCGCGGCGACGTTGTGGCAGGTGGCGCACCCAGCCGACGGCTTGGTGGCCGCCTATCGACGCGACCCGTCGCTCTCGATCGTCGGTGTCGACGACTTCACGGCCACGCTGACCCGGCTGCTCGCCGCCACCTGCGCCGGGCTCGCGCGCCGGTGACGGCCCTTCCTGTCACACCTCCCGTGAGGTAGTCAAGGAGGGTCCCCACAACCCGGACAGACCCTCGAAAGGAAAACCGATGCCGTACATCGAGCTGGGCAACGACGCCCCGGGCATCATCGGGCTGCTGCGGTACCGGCCCGAGACCGGCAGAGTGCTGAGCGAGCTGGCCGAAGTCCTGCTGCGTGGCGACAACACGCTGCCGCGGGGCGAGCGCGAGCTCATCGCCTCGTACGTCTCCACGCTCAACGGGTGCCGCTTCTGCGCGATGTCCCACGGTGCCTTCGCCGCCGCCCAGCTTTCCGGGGGCGAGCCGGTCGTCGCCGAGGCCTGCTCGGCCCCCGACACCGCCGATATCTCCGACAAGCTACGGGCGCTGCTGCGCGTCGCGGCGGCCGTACAGCGCAGCGGGACCGCCGTCACCCCCGAGGACGTCGCGGCGGCCCGGAAGGCCGGAGCCACTGACACCGAGATCCACGACACGGTCCTGATCGCCGCCGCGTTCTGCATGTTCAACCGGTACGTGGACGGCCTGTCCACCACCACCCCCGACGACCCCGCCCTCTACGCCCACCGCGCCGCCCACGTCGTCACCCACGGCTACCTCCCCTGACGAGGATGTGCAGGGACGAACAGGGGCGGGGATGCGATCGCATCCCCGCCCCTTTCTTTCAGGCGTCGGAATTCTGCGCGTTCAGTTCGGCCTGCCGCCGGACCTGCTGGATCTGCTCGTCCGTGACGCGGAGGTCACCGAACTGCCGGACCGCCTGGTAGTACGTCCAGGCGAGGCCGTCACAGGTGGACTTGGAGATTCCCGAGTATCCGGCGCACACCTGCCGCATATCGAAGTAGAAGGCGCTGTCGATGCGATCCTTGTTCGCCGGGAATTGGTTTACGACCTTGTAGTTGCGGTAGCCGAAATCGTGCCGCCGGCAGGACATCCGGAAATCGAAGCCGAGCGGTTGGTCGGGGCTGCTGGAGCACAGGTCGGTGGACCAGTCGAAGGTGTAGTCGGTCCATGACGCCTGGTTCTGCCAGGCGCTGCGCCAGGAGGCGGCGCTGGGGGCGGTGGGCTGGGTGAATCCGGAAAGCGCGGCGAGTTTCTGCTCCAGAGTCACCGCATAAGCCGGTAAGGCGAACGCGAGGACGCTGAGGACGATGGGGGTTAGCACTGCCAGGGATCGTCTGACCATGAGAACCTGCTCCTGTTGCCCGGGTGCCGGATACCTGTCGCGGCAAGATTCGCCCGACCTCCTAACGATGAAGCGAAATTCCGGGAAACACGGAAGCAGATCTTGCTCAATTTCGTTGGCAGAATTCACGGAAGACGGCTCTTTACATCGAGTCGCTATTCTGTCAATAGCCGTGTCAGTCAGTGGACGGCGGGAGGCGGGCCGAACGGGACGCCTCCATCGCCTTCTCTCTGGTGGCCGTTGTGCGGGTCGCGGCCATCGAGCCAGAAGTCGATCCGCATGACCACCCGCCGGACGGTGGGCCGGCTGACCTCCTCGAACCCAGCGTCCTCGAACACCTGACGAGCTCCCACGTGCACCTCGCCCCAGGTGATCTCCTTGCCCGGCTGAGTGATCATCGGGTACGCCTCCAGAGCCCTGGCGCCGCGCTCCCGGGCGAAGTCGATCGTGGCGCGGGCGAGGGGATAGGTGAGGCCGCGGCCCCGGTAACGCTTCCGGACCACGAAGCAGGTCACCGCCCAGACGTCGTCGTCGTCCTTGTCCTCGTCCCGGCCGCTCCACGGGACACGAGAGGTGCGCAGCTTGGGGTACGCCGTCCGCGGTTCGACCGCGACCCAGCCCGCCGGCTCGTCGTCGACGTAGGCCACCAGCCCGCTGGTGTCCGCGCAGGCGGTCTGCGCCCGGAGCCTCGCGGTCCGCTGCTCCTGTGTGGAGTCGCGCCAGATCCAGCCGACGACCTTGAACCTCTGGCACTGGCAGTGGCCCGCGTCGGTGGTGCCGAAGATCGCGACGAGGTCGTCCCACGACGCCTCGTTGGCAGGCACGATGGTCAGCCGCTCGACGGGAATCGGCGCGATCATAGTTGAATCGTGGTGTCCAGCATGAGCAGCATGTTAGGGTCCATTCCGGACGTTCTGCTGCCGGATTGCGGGGATGTCGTGAAGCCCGACGAAAGCCCCACGGCACGGGCGCTGCTGGCCCTCGAACTGGTCCAGGGCAGCCCGGGCATCACCGCGGACCGGCTCGCCGGCAAGCTCGGCGTCTCGGAGCGCGCCGCCCGGCGCTACGTCGGGATCCTCCGCGAGGCCGGCATCCCGATCGAGTCCGTACGCGGGCCCCACGGCGGCTACCGCCTGGGCCGCGGCCTGCGGCTGCCGCCCCTGATGTTCACCGCCGCCGAGGCCCTCGGCCTGGTCATGGCCGTGCTCGACGGCCACCGCGACGCGAGCGATCCCACCGACCCGGTCGGCAGCGCGCTCGGCAAGATCGTGCGGGCACTCCCGGAGCCGGTGGCCGCCCAGGTCGAGGCCGTCCGCCGCACCACGGCGCCCGTCCCCGACCGCGGCGCCGCCCGGCCCGACCCCGAGACCACCACCGCGCTCGTGCACGCCTGCTCCAACCACCGGCAGGTGCGGCTCGGCTACCGCTCCGAGGCCGGGTCGGAGCGGGTCATCGAGGTCGACCCGTGGGCGGTCGTCGTCCGCCACGGCCGGTGGTACCTGCTGTGCTGGTCCCACCACGCGCACGCCCGGCGCGCGTACCGCATCGACCGGGTCACCGCCGTCGAGGTCCTCGACGGCGCCTTCACCCCACCCGCCGGCCTCGACCCGGTCGCGGACCTCGAGGCGCACCTCGCCGTCGGATGGGAGTACGACGTCGAGGTCGTCATCGACGCGCCCCTCGACACCGTAGCGCCCTGCGTCTCCCGCGCCATCGGACTGCTCGAACCGCTCGATGCCCACACCACCCGCCTGGTCGGCAGCACCAGCAACCCGGTGTGGTACGCCGAGCAGCTCGCCACGATCCCGGCGCCGTACCGGATCGTGCGGTGCCCCGCGATCCAGGAGGCCGCGCGCGCCCTCGGGCAGCGGCTGCTGGCCGCGAGCGAGCTCCGGCAGGCCTACCGGGGGACCACCTGATCGAGCAGGGCCACCGGCCGGGGGCGTTCGCAGGTGCTGGTGATGTGCACCGCCGTGCCGGAGTGGGCCGAGGCCAGCAACGACTCCATCACGTCGAGCACGTGGAAGGCCAGCGTTCCGCCCGCACGGGGCTCCTCGCCCGCGGGAGTGGACGCGAAGTCCGCCAGGCCCACGCCGCGCCCGGCACCGACGTACCCGGCCGCCGCGGGAAGAGCCCGCCAGCCCTCATCGCCCACGCCTGACAGCAGGACGTCCCCGTCGAAGTGGTTCGGGTCGGGTACGACGAGCGAGCCTTCCTCGCCGTGCACTTCGATGCGGGGCGCCTTGGTCGCCGCCGCGTCGAAGCTCATCACCAGCGTGGACAACACTCCCGAGGCGTGTACGAGCACTCCGGTGACGTGGGTGTCGACGGTGACCGGGATGTCCTCACCCCGGCGGGGGCCCGAGCCGATCGTGCGCTTGGCCCGCGTCCGGCTGGCGGCGCCGATGACCGTCGCCACCGGCCCGAGCAGCGTCACCAGGCTGGTGACGTAGTAGGGGCCCATGTCCAGGAGAGGGCCGCCGCCGGGGGCGTAGTAGAAGTCGGGGTTCGGATGCCAGCGTTCGTGGCCGGGCGTCATCATCGTCGCGGTCGCGGCGACCGGTCTGCCGATCAGGCCGTCGTCGATCGCCTTGCGCGCGGTCTGCGTACCCGTCCCTAACACCGTGTCCGGCGCGCAGCCCACGCGCACCTGGGCGGCGTCGGCCGCCCGCAACATGCGCCCGGCGTCCGCGGCGGTCGCGGCGAGGGGCTTCTCGCAATAGACGTCCTTGCCGGCCGCGATGGCCTGGAGCGCGATCTCGGCGTGGGCGGCTGGGATGGTGAGGTTGAGCACGACGTCAATGCGGGCGTCCGCCATCAGCTCGGCCACGCTCAGCACATCGACGCCCGCATAGGACCGCACCGCCTCCCGCGCCCGGTCAAGGTCCAGGTCGGCCACGGCCACCAGCCGCAACTGCGGCAGCCGGTCGATGGTCCGGAAATATTGCGCCGAGATGGCACCGCACCCGACGACGCCGACGTTCACCGGCTGGCCCACAACATTCCCCTTTCGACGATGATGCGCACATTGTCATCCTGCAGCACGTCGAGGCTGTGTCCCGGGGTCGTGACGAAGATCTTTCCGCTGCCCCACCGCCGGGTCCAGATCGCCGGCGAGGTGACATCCCGGTGCCAGGGGTCCCACGGGCGTACCTGCTGCGTCGTGGTCGCCAGCACGTCGATGTAGTCGTCGGTCAGGACCCAGTACTGCTCGGTGACGAGGCTGAAGTCCGCGATGCCCTCGGTGATGGGGTGGCCGCTCGCCTCGGGCAGCATGTTCACCGTGTACGGCACGAAGTTGTCGGCCTGCGAGCCCTCCCGCTCGGCCGGGTGCTTGCCCGGATGGCAGGCGAACTGCCCGCCGATGAGGTGCAGGTAGTCGGAGGAGTTGCGGAAGGAGTCGGCGATGCCGCCGTGCCAGCCCGCCATTCCGGTGCCCGCGCGGATCGCGGCCTCCAGGCCCTGGAACTCCGCCGGCTCGATCGTGCCCATGGTGTAGCACTGCACGATGAGGTCGACACCGGCCATGAACTCCGGGTCCGCGTACGGTGCCGGAGAGTCCGCCCGGGACACCTCGTACCCGTGTTCTTCGAGGAAGGGAACGAAGAGGTCGGTGGCCGCGACCGGGGCGTGCCCTTCCCAGCCGCCCCGCACCACCAGGGCCTTTCTGCCTGTCATGCTTCCGCCTATCGCTCAGGGGTCAACGACTCTGATGGTCGCATCTCATACCGGCACGGTCGCGGGCAGGCCGCCGGTCTAGCGGCGTGAACGGGCGAAGAGAGTGATCATCGCTCCGGCGGCGAGCAGGGTCGCTACGCCGATCATCCAGGGGAGGGCGGCGTTTCCCGTGGCCTTTACCGCGGCCACGGGGCGGGGCTGCGCGGGGTGAGGCGCAAGCCTCGTTGCCGATCCATATTTCTGCCATTCAGAGGTCAATAACTGCCCGGGTGGATGAGTGAGGTCGTGCTCACAGGGTGAATAGTGACGTACCGTCCCTTAATGGGGCAAAAAACCCCAACGGATGGACCATCCCGGGGGCGGCGTGTGCGCTGGGGTGGTGAGGAGGCGTAGGCACGGATGGGTGATGCTGACGAGAGAACGCTCAGCGGCCTGGCCCTTCACGTCTTCGATCCCGCGCCGGTGGGGGTGGCGGCGACCAGCGGCCCCGACCACCGGCTGGTTTACACCAACAACGCCTTCCAGGAGATCGTCGGCGAGCGCGAGCTCGGGCTGCCGTTCCGCGAGACGTTCGGCGACCTGCGCCCACGGGACTGCTTGTGCCTGCTCGACCGGGTGCTGGAGACGGGGGAGTCGCTCTGGCTGAGGGAGCTTCCCTTCGAGTTCGAAGGTCGCTCGGGGCATCAACCACACTGTTCGCTCAGCATGTCGAAGATCTCTCTCGAAGCCGGCGAAAAGGGCGTGTTGCTGGTGGCGCCGGAAGTCGCCGGTCAGGACGACTCCGGGGAGATGTTCGACTCCATCGCCGAGGAACGGCGCAGGTTCCTCCAGCGTTACCAGAGCCTGCTGCAGGTCGAGACCCAGGTCGTGTGGGTGATGGAGCCCCTGGGACACGTGGCGGAACCGAGTCCGGGCTGGGAGCAGCTGACCGGGCAGAGCTGGGAGGGCTACCGCGGCGAAGGCTGGCTGCGGACCGTCCATCCCGACGACCTGGCACCGCTGCGCGAGAGCTGGCGCCAGGCCCGGCAGGTGAGCCGGTGGGACCACGTCTTCCGGTTGAACGTGGCGGGCGTCGGCTACCGGCACGTCCGCTCGCGTGCCGTTCCCGTGATCGAGAGCGGCACGGTGGTCGAGTGGGTCGGCACCTGCGCCGAGATCGAGCAGGAGTGGCAGGAGGCGCGGCGCAGGAAGCTGCTCGATCGGGCGGCCGCGGCGACGGCGGACATCGCCGGGCTGGACGAGGTGCTGGAAATGCTCACCAACGTGATCGTGCCCTCGGTGCTGGACGGATGCGGGATCTACCTGGTTCCCGAGTTCGACGGGCCGCCGCCGATGCCCCTGGTCGCCGAAAGGTTCGTCAGCATCGTGCGGGAAGATCTCAGGCCGGCGCCGCAGCCGGGGACGGTGCGCTTCGATCATGACTGCGGTTTCGTCCAGGCGGTCGCGACCCGCCGCCCGGTGCACGGTACCTTTCCGGTGGGAGAGCCCTCACCGGGCCTGGCGCCGCACGGCGCGGAAGAGTGGTTCAGAAGATCCGGGGCGAACAGCGTCGCGCTCGTGCCGGTGATCGTCGACGGCGCCGTGGCGGCGGTGCTGGACGCGGTGATCTGCGGGTCCCGGGAACCGATCAGCACGTCGGACGTCGACCTGCTGGGGCGGATGCTCGACCACGCGCACGCTCACCTGAGCAACGCCATGCGCTTCCAGCGTACGCAGCGGGTGGCGCTCGCCCTGCAGAACTGCCTGCTTCCCGATCCGCCGGATGTGCCGGGGATGGAGATCACCGCTCGTTACCGGCCGAGCGCCACCGCTGTCGAGATCGGCGGCGACTGGTACGACTCGTTCCTGTTGCCCGACGGCGCGACGATCCTGACCATCGGTGATGTCGTCGGGCATGACCTGGCCGCCGCGGTGACCATGAGCCAGTTGCGCAACATGCTCAGAGGGCTCGCCATGGACCGTCGCGAGCCGCCCGGTGACATCCTGCGGCGCCTGAACATCGCGACCGAGGCCCTGTACGGCGACGGCACGGCGACGTGCATCCTGGCCCGGCTGGAAGGTCCCGAACATGGCCGATGGTGGCTGCACTACTCGGTGGCCGGCCACCCGCCGCCGCTGCTGGTCACCCATGAGGGCGAGGGACGTTTCCTGGGGGGCGCGCTCAACCCCATCCTCGGCGTCGGTAACGACCAGCCCCGTACCAGCACCGTCGCGGCGCTGCCGCCGCGCAGCACCCTGTTGCTCTATACCGACGGACTGGTGGAGGTTCCCGGTGAGGACCTGGACGAGGGACTGGAACGCCTGCGCCGCTACGCCACGTCACTGGCCCGCGCGCCTCTCGACACCTTCTCCGACCAGTTGCTCGCCCGGATGCCCATAGCCAAGAAGGACGACATCGCCATGATCGCCGTACGGCTGCCCGAACTCTGAGACGTACCCGATCGAATGTCGGGCCCGCGGCCGGATTACCAGTTGCCGGTCTCCGGGCCCATCGCGCCGTACTCGACCTTGCCCGCCCGCTGGTACGTGGCCACGATGACACCGCTGCTCGACGTCGTGCTGTCCACGAGCCGGAGCCCGGCGGGGATGGTTCCTTCCGCGAAGAGCCGTTTGCCGGAGCCGATGAGCACCGGGAAGACCAGCAGGTGGAACTCGTCGACGAGGTCGTGCTCGACGAGCGTCTGGATGAGGTCGCCGCTGCCGTGAACCTGGATCTCGCCGCCCTCCCCCTGCTTGAGCTCGGCGACCGCCGCCGCGACGTCGCCGGTGAGCAGCGTGGAGTTCTGCCAGGCCACGCGGTCCAGCATCCGCGACGCGACGTACTTGGGCATGCTGTTCAGCTTCGCCCCGATCGGGTCATCGGCCTCGGCCAGCGGCCAGGAGGCGGCGAAGATGTCGTACGTTTTACGCCCGAGCAGCAGCGCGTCGCCCCGGTCGACCAGCGCGGTCATCACCTGCATGAGGTGCTGGTCGAAGTGCGGCACGGACCAGCCGCCGTGCTCGAACCCGCCGTCGCGATCCTCGTCGGGCCCGCCCGGCCCCTGCATGACGCCGTCCAGCGACAGGAATGTGGTGACCATCAGTTTCCGCATGCCGTTCCCTTCGCTCCAGGGCATCGGTGTGACGCCCTCACTGAATACGAGGAACGGGACCGGCCGCAATCGACACCTGCGAGCGAGATTCTTTTCCGAGCCGTTCGCTCAGGTCCGAGAGACTGCGGGTCGACAGCATGCGCGACGGGGAGGCCGTACCGTGATCATAGTCCGGCGAGTGCCCTGACCTGCCAGGACACTCGCCGGCCCATGCCTCGGGAAACTACGCGGGGCCGCCTGGGTACACGTGGCGTCCCTTGTGGCCGCAGCCGTCGAGGGTGACGACGATCGGGCCGTCGCTTCGCACGTTGAGGTCGGCCTTGCAGCTCACGCGGGCTCGGTCCACGTTGACGGTCAGCTCGGTGATGTTCGTGGCGGTGATGTCGAGCCGGTTGCGAGTGGGGATCTTCGGAGCCGCTTCCCAATCCCGCGACTGCATCGTGTACGAGATCGGCTGGGTGGCGCCCTGCAACTGGCCCGACTCCGTGTGCGTCGGCGTCGCCGCCGGGTCGCCGCGGCCGAAGCCGTGGGAGAAGACGTCGACCGTACCGGTCGGCGGGCCGGCCGCCGCGTCCCGCAGCTTCAGGCCGGACAGCCAGTACGCGTGGTCGGCGTTCAGACCGACCCCGGGCTCGTGCATCATGCCGTTCATGACGTAGGTCACGTGGGCGGGATCCCGGACCACCTGTCGCGTGCCCATCCAGTCGACCATCGGCTGGAACTCGTTGCCCAGCGGGAAGGCGTGCCCGACCGGGAAGGAGAAGAACTCGTACCGGTAGCCGAGCGTGTCCAGCTGGTTGATGTACTCCGTCTGGGCCCAGTACGAGCAGACCGTGTCCTGGGTGCCGGCCCAGACCAGTTGCGGCACGTTACGGAACGAGGGTGCGCTCAGCCGGGTCAGGGACGCCTCGCCGCCCGGCACGGGTCCCCCCTGCCGGTACGCGACGCCGGCGCTGGGGCAGGGCACGATCGACGGCGTGGCGGCGAACAGGTCCGGGAACTGGCCGGCGAGCTTCCAGGTCGCGTACCCGCCCATGGACAGGCCGCCGATCATGGTGCGGCTCGGGTCCAGCCTGTAGCGGTGCGCGACGTCGGCCCAGACCTCGAAGACCTCGGCACCGGCCTGCCCGTAGTACCAGTAGGTGGTGCCGCGCGCGTTCGGGGTGACCGAGATGTACGGGGTGTCCCGTTCCCCGATCTCCTGCTGCCAGCGTGACTGGCCTCCCGCGTAGCTGTTGTGGTTGCCGCCCGCAGCATGCGGGTTCAACATCAGGCCGTAGCCGTCGCGCGGCGCCGCCGTCTGCGGCACGTAGATCTCGTACGGCTGCAGCCGGCCGGCATAGCTCGGCGGCTGGCAGCCCCCGGCGGGGCACAGGTCCGGCTGCAGGGTGGTGGCGGCGCCACGACCCTGGGCGGACTCGAAGTGGCTGGCCAGGATCCGGTTCATGTATCCGGTACGCGGCACCCCGCTGTCGTCGTTGACCCCGTACGCGAGCTTGACGAAGTCGACGTCGGCGAAGAAGGGGCTCAGGTCGTTCGTACGGAGAACGGCGAGCTGCCGGCCGGTGCGGAAGCCGCTGAGCGGCTCGTCATAGCGGAAGGCGGCGTTGAA
Organism: Nonomuraea marmarensis; assembly: GCF_043197025.1. Taxonomy (NCBI): domain Bacteria; kingdom Bacillati; phylum Actinomycetota; class Actinomycetes; order Streptosporangiales; family Streptosporangiaceae; genus Nonomuraea; species Nonomuraea marmarensis. The sequence continues at coordinate 73,714 of NZ_JBICRM010000018.1, read as the reverse complement.
GAAGGCGGGCGGGTTGGTGAGGGTGCCGGCTCCGCCGGGATGGGTGGCATCGGCCGGGGCAGCGCCCGGAACGAGGTATTTGTCGCCGGCCTGGTCCCACAGGCCAGTCCCCGCCGCCACCCGTACGGAGCGCTGACCGCGCGGGTCGAACGCGTCGTACGGCACGCACACGTGCACCTGGCGGCGCTCCGTGTCCACCGCGACCTGCGGTGGCGTGCCCGCGATCGGCTCACCGGTCGCCGCGTCGGTGATCGTGGCCGTCGAGCCGTGAACGGTGACGAATACGGTGGCAGGGGCCTGCGCACCGGCGCCGTACGGGAGGGGGCGGACACCCGCGGCGTCGCCCAGGGCGATCGTCGTGGCGGCCAGGTCCGGGTTCAGCATCGTGTTGTAGGTGAGGCGGATGGCGGTGCCGCGCTCGAGCGGCTTCAGGCGTAACTCGACGAGGTCCGCCGCGTTCCTGGCGTAGACCGGATCGGTCGGATAGGTGTACGGGCCCGCGCCCGCGTCGTCGTACAGGAAGTCCTGGTAGAGGAACTCGCCCCGCCGGTACGCGCTCGTTCCGGAGACCAGGATCGGGTCGGCCTGCCACGGCGTCGTGTTCCGTAATTGCGGGGCGTCGGCCAGCGGGGCGTACAGCAGGTCGGGTCCGGGACGGGGATCGCCGCCGGGCAGGGAGCCCTTGACGGGGCGTGGCGTGGGCGAGTGGACTTCGCGGCCGAACTTCGGCCCGAAGCACGAGGCGCCCGCCGGGTCGGCGGGCGCGGCGAGGGCTGGAGGTGCTGACGTCACGGTGAGTGCGGCGGCGAATACGATCGCCATGGCCAGTCGGGTGCTGTGCTGCCGTTGCATGTTCGTCCTCCCGGGACCGCAAGCATGCGATGTGATCATTTGTCACGGTACGGGCGGATTTCACAGCCGAGAATGACCTTGTGATAGCGCTGCGACGAACGGCCGATCACCGTCGCCTACACACGCGACGCCGCGACGGACGGCGCTCAGAGAGCGCCGAACGGTCTCCTCGCCGGTCGCGCGGCGGCGCCGCCGAGGGGGCCGCGGCGACGCCACCCCCGGGTCAGGGCGCGGGGTCGACGAGCTGAGCCGTCCCCTGTTCGACCGACGCGTAGTAGGCCGCGATCATCGACTGGACGTGCAGCGCCGACTCCACCGACACCGCCCGCTTCATCGGCTCGCCGCTCCGTAGGTGCTCGACGAAGTATCGGGCCTCGTCGTCATAGCCGGATCTCGGCTGGACCGCCCGCCGGAACCCGTGCAGCCCCGGCGGCGCGGGCATCGGATCCCAGCCGTCGAGCCGGGCCGCCTCGGTGACGATCTCCCATCGGTCGTAGAAGCACGACACGGTGCCCTTGCCGCCGTGGAAGGCGTACCGCAGCGGCAGCGGCCCGATCTGCCCCCACCGGGTGTCCACGCTGCCCAGCGCCCCCGACTCGAACTCCACGATGGCGGCGGTGTTGTCCTCGATCCGCGCGGGCAGGCCGGGATCGATGCGACCGCCGAACCCACTGATCCGGCGGACGGGCCCGACGTAGTCTGCGAAGGCGGTCAGCACGTACCCGGCCTGGTCCACGAACGACCCGCCACCCCCTCGCTCCGGGTCGGTCAGCCAGGCCCGGAAGTCGCCGGACACCCCGAGCCCGGTCAGCCCGGCGTGCCCGGCCAGGCCGCGGGCGAACCGGACGTCCCCGATCAGCCCGCCGCGGACCAGTTCGCCCACCTCGTCGTACAGCGGGTCGAAGACGGTGTGCCAGGCGCACATCAGGGTCCCGCCGTGCTCGGCCAGCGCCTTGGCGATCGCCGACGCCTGCGCCACGGTCGCCGCCAGCGGCTTGTCCTGGTACACCGCGATGCCCCGCGCGAGGGCGGCCGGGACGACGACGGCCTTGGCGGCGTTGTCGCAGCAGACGAGCACGGCGTCGAGCGAGCCGCAGTCGAGCAGTTGCCCGGCGGACTCGTGGCCGGTCACGCCGGGGATCTCCGTGGCCGCCCGCTCGCGCAGGGCGGGCGACGGCTCGGCCACCGCGACCACCTCGACGCCGTCCTGCCGGCGCAGGGCGTCCAGCAGGTGCCAGACGTGATCGCTGCTCAGGCCGACGACGCCGAACCTGAGCACGTCAGCCATGGACCAGGGCCTCCTCCTTGACGCTCGGGTCGAACCGAATCGGCTCGAACGTGGTGGTCAGCTCGATCGCCTGCCCGGTCTGGCTCGCCTCCTCGGCCCTGAGCATGATCTCCAGCGCGTGCCTGGCCTGGTCGAGGGGCAACTCGTTCTGCCGGTCGCCGCGGACCACGTCCACCAGGTGCTCCACGATCAGGGCCCGCTTCAGGTTGTCCACATGCGTCTGCGCGAAATTGAGGTCGCCGAGCGCGACGTCCCACCAACCCCGCACGGAACGTTCCTTGTCCACCCGGAACACCTCGAGCTGCTGCCCGGTCGTCTCGTTCAGGTTGCGCCACATGTTCAGGACGCCTTCCCTGCCGAAGATCTCCATACGCGGGGACTTGGCCGCCCAGACGTTGTAGGTCCCGTCCACCACGCCGAACAGCGAGTCACCGAAGTCCATCAGCACCAGGTTGTTGTCATTGGCCGTCACCGGGATCTCCAGCCCCCGGTACGGCCCGGCCGGCACGGTCCTGATCGCCTCGGTGATGCCGAAGAACCCGAAGACCCGCTTGACCGGCCGGTTCAGGATGCCGATCATCTCGTGCATGCTGTAGACGCCGATGTCGAACATCGGCCCCGAACCCTTCTCGTAGAACCAGCTCGGGTCGCTCGGCCACGCGATGCTGCCAGGGCCGGGACCTGAGGACCGGTGCCGTACGAAACAGAGCTGGCCGATGGTGTTGGCCGCGAGCAGCCGACGCGCCTCCCTGCGGGTGGGGTAGAGCATGTTCGGCGGCGCGCAGACGATCGTCAGCCCGTTGGCGGCGGCCGCCTGCTCCAGGGCGTCGACCTCCTCGATCGTGACGCCGACCGGCTTCTCGGTGGTGAGGTGCTTGCCCGCCTGCAGGATCTTCAGCGAGGTCTCGCCGTGCACGGGGATCGGGGTGAGGTTGACGACCGCGTCGAAGTCGCCGTAGTCGAGCATGTCCTCCAGGGACATGAACGACTTCGGGATGCCGAAGCGCTCAGCCGCCCAGCTCGCCTTCTCCTCGACCGGGTCGGCGATCGCCGTGACGACGGCCTTGTCCGGAATGTGGTGCAGGTTGGGCAGCACGCCGTTGGGTTGGATGGCGATGTTGCCGGCGCCGAGCACGGCGACCTTCATGGGTTCCATCAGGGGGTTCCTTTCTTGGCGGGGTTCAACCTTTGAGCGCTCCCATCGCCATCCCGGCCACCAGGTAGCGGCGGATGGCGATGAAGAAGATCATCACCGGCACCGCGAAGATCGTGCTGGCCGTCATGATGCCGCCCCAGTCGGTGCCGTACTGGTTGGTGAACTGCTGGAGCGCGCCGGGCAGCGTCTTCATCTCCTCCTGCTGCAGGAACGTCATCGCGATCAGCAGCTCGTTCCACGACGTGATGAAGGCGAAGATCGCGCTGACGCCGATGCCGGGCAGCGCCAGGGGGAAGATGATGTGGATCAGCACCCGGTTGCGGCTCGCGCCGTCCACCATCGCGGCCTCGTCGAGCGCCACCGGGATGCCGGCCAGGAAGCCGCGGACGAGCCAGACCGCGAGCGCCACGGACAACGCCATGTGCGCGATGATCACGCCCGCGTACGTGTTCAGCAGCCCCACCGTACGGTAGAGCGTGAACAGCGGGATGATCACTACGATCGCCGGCAACATCTGGATGGCCAGTAGCGCCACCGCGATGACGTGCCGTCCCGGCACGTCGAACCGCGACAGCGCGTACGCCGCCAGCGTCCCGAACAGGATCGCCAGCACGGTCGCCCCCAGGGCGATGACCAGCGAGTTGAGCAGCTGCCTGCCGATCTCGCCGGACAGCAGCAGCTCGAACCGCTCCAGGGTCGGGTGGAAGGTCCACAACTGCGGGGTGACCGTGAAGATCTCCCGATCCGGCTTGATCGACGTCAGGATCATCCAGAAGAACGGGAAGACGCTGACCACGCCGATGCCGATGGCGTACAGACCGAGGGCCGAGCGGCCGACCCGGCGCAGCACCCGGCGCCTGCGGACGCCGGGCGGGACAGTGGGGGTGCTCACCGCAGCTCCTCTCGTTGCATGCGGACGTAGACGTAGGTGATCAGCGCCAGCACGGCGAAGCTGAGCAGCGCCAGCGCGGAGCCCATCCCGCCGTCCAGGAAGGCGAACGCCTCCAGGTACGTCAACAGCGAGAGGATCTCGGTCGAGTGGTTGGGTCCGCCGGGCGGCACCGTCATCACGAAGATGTGGTCGAAGGCCTGGAACGCCTGGATGGTGGCCAGGATCAGCAGGACCATCACCACCGGCCGCATGATCGGCAGCTTGATGCGCATGAGCGTCTGGAAGGCGGAGGCGCCGTCCAGCCGCGCCGCCTCGACCAGGTCGCCGGGCACCGACTTCAGGGCCGCCAGCAGGGCCACCGCGAGGAACGGCACCTTCGCCCAGATGATCGCGATGGACACGACGACCAGGGCGCTGGGCCCGGTGCTGAACCAGCTGAACCCGTCGAACTGGTCCAGGCCCAGCGCGACCAGGACCCAGTTGACCAGCCCGTACTGGCTGTCGAACGCCCACTTCCAGAGGATGGCCGCCGACACCCTGGGCATCGCCCAGGGCAGGACCACGAGGACGGTGAGGATCTGCATGCCGGGCAGCCCCGAGTTCAGCACCAGCGCCGTCAGGAACGCGATGAACATTGCGCCGCCCACGGTGACCGCCGTCAGCACCAGGGTCCGCAGGAACGCGGCCTGGTTGGCGGGCGTGCTGAACATCTCGACGTAGTTGTCCAGGCCCACCCACTCGCCGGTCATCAGGCCCTGGCCCTCGTGGAGGGAGAGCCAGACCGTCTGCAGCAGCGGGTACCCGATGACCGCGATGACGCTGATCGCCGTCGGCGCCATCAGCAGCCAGGGCACGAGCCTCATCCGCCGGATGTGGGACGCCGATGGTCGCGTTGCGACCCCGGACCGGGGACGCGGGCGGGTAGCGAGCCTCTGGTCGGCCACGTGCCTCACCCGCCGAAGGCGGCGTTCATCTCGGTGTTGAGATCCGACATGGTCGTGTTGACATCCGATTTGCCGCCGATCAGCGCCTGCATGGCGTTGATGATCGAACCCTTGCCCTCGATCCGGCCCCAGCCTGGATCGGTGGGGATGTAGCGGGTGTGCTTGGCCTGCTCGACGAAGGGCCGGTACAGGTCGTCGGCGAACGAGCCGGTCTCCGCCTCGGCCTTCATCCCGTCGAGCCCGGCCGGCAGCATGCCGATGCCGGAGGTGTACTTGGTGACGTTCTCGGGCTGCACCATGTAGTGCAGCAGCGCCGTGGCGTCCTCCTTGTACTGGCACTGGTTGAAGATGACCAGGTTGCTGCCGCCGGCGAAGGTGTCGTTGTTGCCGCCGGGACCGTTGGGGATGAGGGCGACGCCGAGCTTGTCCTTGAGCTCGGGCTTCTGCGCGACCAGCGACTTGACCTGCCAGGGGCCGTACAGACCCATCGCGACCTTGCCGAGGCTGAGGCTCTGGACCGCGTCCGGGCCCAGCCAGCCGGCCGACTCGGCGGGGGCGACCTTGTCGTCGCGCACCATGCTCGCGTAGAAGTCGAAGGCGGCCTTGGCCTGGGGCGTGTTCATCGTCGCCTGCCACTTGCCGTCGGCCTGCCGGGTGGCGATCTCGCCGCCCCAGTTCCAGACCATCGGCAGGTAGTACCAGATCTCGCCGCCGACGATGCCGAACCCGGCGACGCCGTCCGCCTTGTTGTCCGCGGCCAGCTTCTTGGCCGCGGCCTTGGTCTCGTCCCAGGTCTTGGGCACCTCGAGGCCGCTCTTCTCCAGCAGGTCCTTGCGGTAGACGAGCGCCCGGTTGGCGACGTTGTAGGGATATCCGTAGATCTTGCCGTCGTTCGTGACGCTGTCCACCATCGAGCCGACGAACTTCTGCTTGGCCTGGTCAGGCGTCAGGTCCACCGGCGCCAGAGCGCCCATCTGGGCGAACTCGGGCGTCCAGGTGTTGCCGAGGGTCGCCACGCAGGGCGGCGCCCCGCCCGCGATCGCGGTCACGAACTGCTGGTGGGTGTCGGCTCCGCCGATGAATCGCAGGTTGACCTTCACCCCCTGGTGAGACTTCTCGAAGCCGGTTATCAGCGTCTTGACCGTGTCCTGCAGCTTCGGTCCCGGATCGTTGAACCAGACGTTCAATTCCTTCTGCTCGGCGGCACCCGTCCCCCCGCCACCGCACGCGGTCATCGCTACCGCGGCAGTTACGATCACCGCCGCCAGGCTGTGTTTCTTCCCCATCTCGAATCCTTCTTCGTGCGTTGAATGGGCGTCGTCTCGAGTTGGATCGCCTGCCGGCACCGGTGTGCCAATCACCTGCCTGATCAGCGACGGGTTCCAGTTGAGATGCCTGGCTACCCGACTGTCAGACAGGTTCCTATCTTGTCCACATTGCGTTACCTGCGCAAGAGATCTGCGGAATTGTTAGCGGGAGGGTTGGGGTGTATGCGGCGTAACTGGCCATTCATCCCTTGTATGCCAGTCTGCTGGGACGCGGCAACTATTCGGCGGCGAACTCGGCGCAGAGCGCCGCGTACTCGGCCGCGAGCTCAGGCCGGGGCTCCACCGTCACCGTCGCGGGGGCGGGCGCGGGCCAGTCCGCCGCCGCCCCGACGGCCTTCCACGCCAGTACGGCCAGCCCCGCGATGGCCGCGTCCGGTTCGCCCGACACCGTCAACGGCCGGGCCAGGACGTCGGCCAGCACCTGGACCCAGCGCAGGTCGCGCGTGCCACCACCGCACACCACCAACTCCCCCGCGAGGTGCGGTTCCAGGCACCTGCGGATGCCCATCGCGACACCGTCAACCACAGCCCTGGCGGCGTCGTCGCGGCCGACGTCGAGGCTGAGCCCGCGCAGCTCGCCCCGGCCCAGACCACGCTCGCGTGGCCCGGTCGCGACGGCGAACCCAGGGATGAACCGGGCACCGCGAGCACCGGGCCTGCCGCGCTCGGCCGCGTCGAGCAACGCCGCAACCGCCGCACCCTCGTCGGCCTGCGGCCCGACCAGCAGCCGCCCGGCCCAGCCGAGCAACGCCCCACTCCCGACGGCCACGGCCAGGCAACGCGGCGGCGCTGCCTCTCGCAAAGACTCCTCGTCAGGGAACCCACCGTAGGCGGCTGAAGTGCCCAGATAGAGGCACCCACGCTCGGGCAGCACGGCCCGCACCCCCAGGCAGGTGGCCGCCCAGTCACCGGTCCCGACGGCGACGGGAGTCCCGGCGGGCAGGCCGGTCAGCCGGGCAACCGCCGCGCTGACCGTGCCAGCGACCTCGGCGGGCCCGAGCACGGGCGGCGGCTCGGCCCCCAGGCCGCGCAGCAGCGCGGCGGCGGCCGGCTCCGGCTCACCGGTCTCCGCGACCAGCAGCCCGCATCCGGCGCCGTCGTAACGGTCGGTCGCGATCGCATCGGTCAGCTTGGCGCGCAGGTAGTCCTTGACGGTGACGGCGGTCGTCAGATCGCGGTCGGCTGCCCAGGCGGCGAACCGGGCCAGCGCGGCGCGCCCCCCGGCCGAACCCACGCTGCCGAAGCCGGACTCGTTCACCCCGGGACGCCGGTCTCCGGGCAGCGGGATGGCCAGTTCGTCCAGCGGTCCGGCGCGGCCGATCGGGACCAGGGTGTGCATGAAGCCGCAGATCGCGACGGAGCGGACGTCGGCCAGCGGGATCCGGTCGCCGAGCTCGCCGATCAGCCCGGCCACCGCCGCCCACCAGTCGCCCGGCCGCGCCTCCACCGTTCCGTCGCCGCGGCGCACGGCGGTCTCCCGGGACGCGCGGGCGACGACGCGACCCGCGCCGTCCACAGCGGCCACCTTGGTCGAGGTCGTGCCCTGGTCGATGGCCAGCACCAGAGGCGTCATGGCGCGGGTCCCGGCTTGATGAGGATCTTCACGGCGCCGGCCGTCCGGTCGAGCTGCGTCGTGAACGCGGCGCCGATGTCCTCCAGCGCGAACCGATGGGTGATCAGCTCGGCGGCCCGGACCTCGCGCCGCGCCAGCAGGTCCAATGCCCGCTGGAAGTCCGGCACGCCGCCCACGCACCGCCCGTAGCTGTTGGACCAGCGCACCGAGACCTCGCGCTGGTAGGCGAGGTGCGGGTCGAAGCGGGGACTGGTGGCGAACACGCCCACGACCACCACCTCGCCACCCGGGGCGACGAAGTCGAGTGCTTCGGCGAGCGAATTGTCCGAGTTGCCGGCGGCGTCGTACACGGTCGAGAAGCGCAGGCCGCTCAGCGCGGCGCCGGAGCGGGTGTCGTGGGTGGCGTCGGCGGCTCCGGTCTCGACCGCGAGCCGGAGGGAGCCGGGGCGGTGGCCGAGCATCGTGACCGGATGTCCGCGCGCGCGAGCCACCTGCCCGAGGGTCAGCCCGATCGTCCCGCTGCCGATGACCAGCACCGGCGAGCCGGGAGGCGGCGAGCTGACGTGCAGGGCGTGGACCGCGCAAGCGTAGCAGTCCAAGATCGACGCCTCCTCCAGGCCGACTCCGTCGGGCAAGCGGTGGACGTGGTCGGCCGGGGCGAGGTCGTATTCGGCGAACCCCCTGCTGTGCGTGTGGACGCCGCCGATCAGGCCGCGTTCCGCGCACAGGTAGGTCCGCCCCGCCCGGCACCGCTCGCACACGCCGCAGCTCGCCAGGTGGATCGGCTCCACGGCCACCCGGTCGCCGATCGCGAGCCCGGTGACCTGCGTTCCGAGCGCGGCGACGGTGCCGCTCAGCTCGTGGCCGTCGCCGTCCGGATGCTCCGGGCTCGCCTGCCACGGTCCGAGGCCGCGGTAGGACAGGACGTCGCTGCCGCAGATGCCGGCCGAGTCCACCCGGATCAGCACGTCACCGGGCCCGGGCGACGGCGGCGGTACCCGCTCGACGCGGATGTCGCGACCGCCGTGGAAAACAGCAGCGCGCATCAGAGAGGTACGTTGAGCAGCTTCGCCGCCGCGTCGACCGACGAGCCGCCGTGCACGATCTCGACCAGTGCGGCGACCATCCGGTCGGGACGCTCGGCCTCGACGATGTTGCGGCCGTACACGACGCCCCTGGCGCCGGCCTCGATCGCGTCGGCCGCCATCTGGAGCGCGTCGCGCGGCGTCTTGCGCGGCCCGCCCAGGGCGAGCAGCGGTGCGGGGCAGGCCGCCACGACCCGGCTGAACTGCTCGACGTCACCGACGAACTGCGCCTTGACGAAGTCGGCCCCGGCCTCGGCCGAGAGCCGGGCGGCGTTGGCGACGTTCTCGACGGTGTGGGCCTGCAGCTCCTTGAACCCGACCGGGATGGGCTCGGCCATCAGCGGCATGCCCCACTTGTCGGAGATCGCCGCCAGTTCGCGCAGCTCGCCGAGCTTGGTCACCTCGGGGTTGCCGGGGAACACCTTCAGCTCGACGCCGTCGGCGCCGAACCGTACCGCCTGCTCGACGCCGTACCCGGCGGACGGGATCTCGCTGTCCAACGCCAGGATCAGCCCCCGGCCGCCCAGCTCGCCCGCCACGGCGCGGGCGAACCCGATCGTGGCCAGTATCGCGTCGATCCCGCCGTCGACCACGCCGCGCACGGCGGCGTGCGCGTCAGACAGGCCCGGCGGCACCCCTTTGATCCCGGCGTCCATGGCCGCGATGACCGCCCGGCCGTCCGGCCCGAAGATGTGGTGCATCCGGCGCCGGGGCCAGGCCGGCAGGGTTTCGGGAAAACAATAGGGGCCACTGGGCTTGCTGCTCACTTCTCACTCGCTTCACTAGGGGTGATGACGGATTTGAGGCCCTTCTGCGACATGGTCATCTCAAAGGCGTCCTTGACGGCCGTCAGCGGGAACCGGTGGCTGATCAGCAGCGCGGGGTCGACCAGCCCGAACCGCAACATCCGCAACGCGGTGCTGAAGTCGCCGGGGCTGAAGTCATGGCTGCCGTTGATCGTCACCTGGTCGTAGTGGGGCACGTCGGGGTCCAGCGATACCGATCCCTTGGGGTGGGTGCCGGCGAACAGGTTGACGACCGCGTTCTTGCCCGCCATCCGGAACGCCGACTCGATCGCCGCCGGTGCGCCGACGGTGACGATCAACGCGTCGGGTCCGTAGCCGTCGGTGAGCTTACGTATCTCGTCGAGCCCGCCGTCGTCGCCGACCTGGACGACGTCGTGCGCGCCCAGTTGCCCGGCCACCTTCAGCCGCTCGGGGATCCGATCGGCGACGATCACCCGGGCGCCGCGCCGCAGGGCGACCTGGGTGTGCAGGAGGCCGATCGGCCCCGAGCCGAGGACCAGCACGTCGGCGGCCGGTTCGATGGGGATGGCGCGGTGGGCGTTCAGCACGCAGGCCAGCGGCTCGCAGAAACTGGCCGCCTCGAACGACACCTCGTCGGGGATGATCCGGAGCTGGGTGACGGGCATCTTCGTGTACTGGGCGAACCCGGCGATCGGATATTTGATCACCGCCTCGCAGAAGTTGGCGGCGCCCCGGCGGCACTGGCGGCACCCGCCGCAGACACCCCGCCAGTCCAGCACGACCCTCGCGGCCACGTCCCACGGGGCGTCGACCTCTGGCCCGGTCTCCACGATCGTGCCGGCGACCTCGTGGCCGGGCGTCCAGGGCGCCTTCGAGGATCCGGCGCCGGTGAAGCTGCGGATGTCGCTGGGGCAGACGCCCGAGCCGCGTACCTCGATCACCACTTCGCCCGGCCCGGCGACCGGGCGGGGGACCTCTTCCACGCGCAGGTCGCCGACGCCGTACAACAATGCTGCCTTCACTGCGTTCCTTCCAGTAGTGCGCGGCCGTTGCCGCCGAGCGCGGCCAGGCCGGTACGCGGCCCCAGCCCGGCCAGCAGCTCGATCTCGGCCTTGATCGTCGCCTCGTCCACGAAGGGGAAGTCGGAGCCGAACACCACACGCGTGTCGTCCACGACCGACAACAACGCGCCCAGGCCGGAGGCGCTGGCCGACAGCGCGCAGTCGTAGCGGAACTCCCGCAACGTGCCCTCGACTCCGCGGACGCGGCGCAGCTCGGGCAGCGGTTCGGCGATGGCGAGCCGGTGGGCGACGAAGGGGACGACGCCGCCGCAGTGGGAGAAGACCCAGCGGATCCGGGGGAAGCGGTCCACCGCCCCGGCCAGCATGAGGTTGGTCAGCGAGCGGCTGGTGTCGAAGACGTACTCCAGCAGGGAGGGGCGCAGGTCGATCGCCCCCTCGGCCCACCACGGCGGCAGTGTGGGGTGGACATGGACGAGCATGCCGAGCGCGTCCAATTCCGCCAGGAGCGGGTCGAAGCGGGGGTCGCCCAGGTAGTGCCCGCCGTAGTTGGACAGCAGGCTGACGCCGGCGAAGCCGGGCTGGCCGGCCAGCCGCCGTACCTCGGCGACCGCGTCCGCCGCCGACGGCAGCGGCACGGCCATGAACGCGCGGAAACGCCCGTCCGAGGCGGCCACGACGGCGCTCAGGTCGTCGTTGGTGTCGCGGCACAGGGAGGTGGTGAAGTCCTGGTCGCCGAAGAAGAAGCCGGGAGAGGCGACGGACAGCACCGCCGTCCCGATGCCGAGGCGGTCCATCATGGCCAGGGACACCGCGGCCGACCAGTCGGGGAAGTCGATGCCGGGCTGGGCGCGTACCCCGATCTCGGTCAGCCGCCGCCGGTATCCCGGCAAAATGGCGTGCTGGTGCAGGTCGACCGGGCCGTCTTTCACGTCAGGGCCCTGACGGCGCGGATCGTGCGGAGCTGATCGTACGGTCCCCCGGCCTCGTGGCCGTTGAACTCCCAGACCGTCATGTCCTTGGCCCCGCCGTAGTCGTTGTAGGCGGCGAACACCGTCGAGGGCGGGCACACCAGATCGCTCAGCGCCACCGAGAAGCTCGCCTGGCAACGGGCCCGCCGGGCGAAGAACACCCCGTCGAAGTAGTCGAGCGTGCCGAACGCCTCCTTCACCTTCGTCCGGTGGGTCGCCATCCAGCGGGTCAGCTCGCCGTACGGGCTCTCCGCGGTCATCCGCAGCGCCCGCCGGAACGCGCACAGGAACGGCACATGCGGTACGGCCAGCGCGATGTCATCCCGCAACCCGGCCGCCACCAGCGACAGGCCACCACCTTGGCTGCGCCCGGTCACCGTGACCCGGCCCGGGTCGACGTCCGCCGACGCCTTGACCACGTCCACGAACCGGTAGGCGTCCACGAACAGCCGCCGATAGTAGTAGTCGTCCCGTGAAAGCACGTCGCGAGTGAGATGCCCTGGGATGGCGGGCGCGCTGCCTTCCGGGTCGGGGGTGTCACCGGTCCGCCAGGTGCTGCCCTGGCCCCGGGTGTCGAGGATGAAATGGGCGAACCCGGCCGAGGCGTAGGCCAGGGACTCCAACGGGAGCCCACGGCCACCGCCATAGCCGAGATACTCCACCACGGCGGGCAACCGGCCCGAGCGCCGGCGCGGCAGCAGCGCCCAGCCCTTGATGCGCGCGCCGCCGTACCCGGTGAACTCGAGGTCCAGGACCTCGACCGTCTCCAGCTCGGCGTCGTACGGCTCGACGGCCACCGCCAGCGGGCGTTCGGCCTCGCGGGCGATGGTCGAACGCCAGAAGTCGTCGAAGTCGGCGGGCTCGGCGCTGGCGTAGTGGTACCGCTCCAGTTGGTCCAGGGGGAGATCGACCTGCACGTACGTCCCTCTCAGCCGAGCTGGGCGTACGCCCGGTAGTTCGCCGACCCCGGCCCGGCGGCCCGGCTGCGCAGCACCGCGGGCCGGTCGTAGGCGGCCGGGCTGGGGCGCAGGTCGGGCAGGGGCGGGCGGTCGGCGGGTTCGGCCGCGGCCAGCAGCTTGAGCAGTTCGCGCATGAACTCGGGCAGGTCGTTGGGCAACTGGCCGGTGATCAGCTTGCCGTCCACCACGACCGGGGCGTTGATCCATTCGGCGCCCGCGTGCCGGACGTCGTCCTTGATCGTCGCCACCGAGGTGGCCCGCCTGCCGTCGAGGAGTTCGGCGGTGGCCAGCAGCCAGCCCGCGTGGCAGATCGCCGCGAGCGGCTTGTCCACGGCGGCGGACTTCTGCACGAACTCCACCATCGCGGGGTTGCGGCGCAGGTATTCCGGCGAGAACCCGCCGGGCACGACGACCGCGTCGAAGTGGTCGGGGGTCACGTCGGACACGGCGACGTTGGCGACCGCCGGGTAGCCGAGCTTGCTGGCGTACACCTCGTCCACGGACGGGCCGACGATGACGGCGGTGGCGCCGGCCTCGCGCAGCCGCAGCACCGGATACCACAGCTCCAGCTCCTGGTACTGGTTCTCGACCAGAACGGCGACGCGTGCCTCGGATATGTTCACGACTCCCCCTCTATGGCGAAGATCCGCCGCGGGTTGTAGATCATCATCTGGTCGAGCTGCTCGTCGGTGACGCCCTTGCCCTTCAGGCGCGGCACCCAGCTGGTGAACATGTAGCCGAGGTCGACCTTCTCGTTGAGCAACTGCGGGTCCCGCTCGGTGACGCCGGCCCGCGGGTTCATGAACCAGCGGTCGAACGACATCACGATGCGGTCGCCGTACCCCTCGTTGAGCAGCGTGACGAGGGCCTCGGCCATCGCCTCGTCGAGCTCCTCGGCGCTGTCGACGCGCCAGGGGATGCCGATGTGGTCGAGCTGGACGTTGGCGCCCAGCTTCAGGATCTCCCGCATCGACTCCACCTGGGGCGGCACGAACGCGTGCCCGATGATCACCTTGGCCGGGTCCATGCCCTCCTCCAGCAGGATCTCCAGCTGTTCCCGGCCGGGGTTGGTGACCTCGAAGTCCATCGGGTCGATGTGGGTGTTGATGGCGCAGCCGACGCGCGTCGCGGCCCGCCCGGCGGCCCGGATGACCCGGTCCTCCACCTCGTGGATGTGGCGGCCGTTCGGACCGAGCGGGCTCGGCCTCGGGGTGACGCTCTCCTGCCCGGTCGCGATCTTGATCGCGCCGGCCCGGTAGGGCGTCTGGCTCCAGGCGAACACCATGCCCCTGGTCAGGTCGCTGACGAAGAATTCGGTCAGCTCCTCGATCGTCTGCCGCCGCCAGTAGTACGGAACGCCCATGCGCTCGGGGAAGAACCCGGTGATCGCGATGACGTTGATGCCGGTCTTCCTCGCGACGTCCACCATGAACTGGGGGTGCCGCCCGACCTCCGGCGGCGTCATGTCGACGATCGTGCCGTAGCCGTAGTCGTCCTTACCGCGCTGGACCTGTCCGGCCACGAAGTCCACGGCCTTGTCGTAGTCGAGCACCGCGCGGTGGTCCAGCTCCGCCCCCGGGTACCCGTAGAGCAGATGCTCGTGCGACAACATCAGCCCGGAGCTCTCGGCCGGGACGTCGCCGAGCACCGTGCGCAACACCTTCATGAGAGGCCCTCCTCCGAGAGATCGCGGTACAACCGGCCGAACAGCTCCGGCAGGTCGTCGGCGGACTCGAAGGCGACCCAGCGCTCGTGCCGTTCGGCGCCGAGCGAGCGCCGGACGGCCGCCGCCGAGTTCCCGACCGAATAGACCCGTGCCGTGCCCTCGAATGCGGCGCGGATCAGGGCCGACTGGGCCGCCGAGTACGCCGGCTCACCCGTCACTGTGCCGGCCACCACGAGGGCGTCGAGCGCAGCCGGGTCGGCCTCCCCGTCAGGGAGCAGCGGGTAGCCCAGGTTGCTGTCCACGCCGTCCGGATCGGAGCTCACGATGACGACCCCGGCGCCTTCCTCGCGGGCCCGCAGGACCGGATACCACAGCTCCAGCTCCTGGTAGCCGCCCGCGGCGAGCACGGCGACCGTACGACCTTCCAATGACATGTCCGGCTCCCTGATCACAAACCTGTCTGCTTGCCTGACAGGCTAAGGAACTCCTCAGCCAGACGCAAGGATTGCCGACAAATCGACCGCGGCAAGACCGGCCTCGGCGCACGCGAGATCGACCGCAGGAGCCGCTCCGCTCACTCCGAGAGCGCCGATGAGCACGCCGCCCGCCTTGATCGGCAGGCCGCCGGGAAGGACCAGCACCCGGCCGCCCGCGGCCCCCGCCATCCCCCAGTCGGCGCCGCCCGGCGCGGTCGCCTCGGCCCAGGCGTGGGAGGGCGCGCCGAAGGCCGCGGCGGTGAACGCCTTGTCCGCCGCGAGACCGGCGGCGACGGCGTTCGCGCCATCCATCCGCGCCGTCGCCACCGGAGCTCCGGCGGGGTCGGACACCGTGACGGCCAGCGCCGCGCCCCGTTCGGCGGCCGCCGCCTCCACGCCCGCGATGATCTCGCGAGCCACGGAAAGCGTTATGACCTCCATCGAATGACTAAATCCCATCTGTTCACCTATGTCCACATTGGAGGGTTATGAGGCGAGAAGGCCGCCGTCCACGACGTACGACTGGCCCGTGATGTAGCCGGCCTCCTCCGACACCAGGAAGGCGATCAGCCCCGAGACGTCGCCCGGCCGGCCGAGCGCGCCGAGCGGGATCCTGGAGGTCAGCGCGGCCTCGGCCGCCTGCCGCTCCCCGCCGACCCGCTCCCAGTACGGGTCGTTGAACGGGGTGTCGATCCAGCCGGGGCACACGCAGTTCACGCAGACGCCGGCCGGACCGAGCGCGACCGCGAGCGAGCGGACCAGGGCCACCAGGCCGCCCTTGGACGCGGCGTAGGCGAAGGAGCCACCGCCGCCCCTGAACGCCGCCGTCGATCCGGTGAGCACGACCCGCCCCCGTCCGGACGCGGTCAGATGCGGGGCCGCGGCCTGCGTGATCAGGAACGGCGCGCGCAGGTTCAGCGCCATCACCCGGTCCCAGTCGGCCGTGGGGAAGTCGTCGAGTTCGTGCTCCACCAGCAGCGCCGCGCATACCACGACGGCGTCCAGGCTGCCGGTGAGCCGCAGCGCGTCGCGTACCGCCTGGGCCGGCCCCTCGGGGGTGGCCAGATCGCAGTACGCCGCCGAGCCCCTGCCCGGACCGTCGACGCCGTGCACCGCATTCTCCGCTCCTTCGAGATCGATGTCCGCGATGTGCACGTCGTATCCCGAGCCCAGCAGCTGCCGTGCGGTGGCACGGCCGATGCCGGTCGCGCCACCGGCGATCAACGCAGTCGCCACGTGCTTACCTCCCGGTATGGAATTCCAGCAGCCAGGTTGTCCGACTGCCGGACATTATGCTTAGATTCACTTCGGCTTCGCAAGCATCCACTCCTGTCAGACAACCTGACGGGTTTGGTGTCCAACGAAAGGCACGTCGATGTCGCTGCCGGCTCCTGGGCCCGCTCGTGGGCCGTCCTTTCCCCGATACCGGATCACTGGAACACCGGCCCAGCGCGGACTCATGTACGGGCGGCTGGCGCGCAGGGAGATCCAGGCGGCGATCGCAGGCTACGCGGCCGTCTTCAAGCACTACCAGAACTGGGACTGGGCGCGGGTACGGCAGCACGCCACCCGGTTCCGGCCGTACATCGAGGACTTCTCTCCGGCGTCGGCGCAGGAGATGACCGGCATCGCCGAGGGCGCGCAGGTCGACACCGCCGACATCCTCGCGCTCAACACGCGCAGCGAGATCATGTTCGCCGCCGGGGCGGAGGCGGAGCGCATGCCGATGGAGTGCACGTCCTTCGGCCTGACGGCGGCGGTGACCGCGGACGACACCGTGCTGGCCGGGCAGAACTGGGACTGGATCCTGCAGGCGCGCGAGACCGCCGTGCTGGTGGAGGTGGCCCGCGAGGACGGCCCGGACTTCGTCACGCTGGTGGAGGCCGGGATGCTGGCCAAGATCGGGCTGAACGAGAGCGGCGTCGCCCTCTGCACGAACACGTTGATCAGCAGCCACCTCGAAGGCGACCTGGGCGTGCCGTACCACATCCTGCTGCGCTCGGTGCTGGACAGCGACGACGGCGCGAGCGCCGCGAGCGGCATCAGTAACGCCTCTCGATCGAATTCCGCCAACTATCTCATCGTTGATAAATCAGGTTTCTGCCAGGATTTGGAGACGACGCCGCAGGACGGCGGTGTGCAGGTTTTTCTGCCTGACGACGGAATAATCACCCACGCGAATCACTTCCTGGCGGATCACCTCACGCCACGAGACGTCTATCTCGAACGGAAGCGGCATACCCTGGCCCGCAAGGACCTCATCGACCGCAACCTGCGGGCGACGGAAAAGCTCACGATCGACCGGATCAAGGCCGTGCTCGGAGATCACACGGGCGAGCCGGACAACGTCTGCCAGCACCCGAACGAGAGCCTCCCCCGCGCCGAACGCACCTGTACGGTGGCCGGCGTCATCCTGGCCCCCGAGAGCGGGACGATGCACGTGGCGGCCGGCAACCCGTGCGTGGGCGAATGGCACGAGCTCCGGCTGGGCGGCTGATCAGCTCTTCTTCTTCGCCTGCTTCGTCGTGTGTCCCTCCACCGCCTCCAGGTGGGCGTCCATCGCACGCGCCGCCGCGTCCCCGTCACCGGCCATGATCGCGTCGAAGATGTCCTGGTGCTCGCGGGCGGCCTGCGCGGTCCGGCCCTCGATCGTGGCCAGCTCCAGGGCCTGCTCCTGGAGCACGTCACGGAGGTCGGCGATCAGCCGCGGAAAGAGCGGATTGCCGGTCGCCGCCGCGATGGCGATGTGGAAATCGGCGTCGATCTTGACTCGTTTCCCGTTCTCCTCGGTGGCCGCGAACTGCGTGACCAACTCCTCCAGGCGAGTCAGGTCCTCCTCGCCGCGCCGCTCCGCGGCCAGCCGCGCCGACGGGACCTCCAGCGCCCGGCGGACCTCGCCGAGATGCGGCGGCAGAAAACGCCCGATGAGCAAGCGGGAATTCAGCTCGGTCGAGGCGACGAAAGTCCCCTTACCGGCATACGACTTCGTCAGCCCGAACGCATTCAGACTGTTCAGGGCTTCACGCACGACCGATCGGCTCACCGAGAAGGACTGCGCCAGCTCGGCTTCCGAAGGCAGCCGGTCGTTGAGTTTATAGTGGCCCTTTTCGATGAGGTCGATGAGTTGCGCTCTGACGGCCTCCGAAGCGCGGCGCTGTTCAATGGGATGAATGCTCATGCTCGAACCGTACCGGTCAGGTTGTCGGACAGCAACTCCGGGCGGGCGGGCACTCGGCGGGTCGCCGCGACGGTTCTCGTTGTGAGATGTACGAAACATTGCTGGTATTGCCTGGTCAGGGCGTTTGATGGCACGATTTCCGAACTTCCTGTGTGCGCGGCCCCTCCCCCCGCCCCACAACCGCTCTCCCCCGGAAGGCACGTACATTGACCATCTCTGAGAAGCAGGCGGGAGCGGCGACCCCCACCGTCAGCCGCCTGCGCAAGGACGCCGTCGGCCTGGTCGGCGTGATCTTCATGGCGGTCGCGACCGCCGCGCCCATCACCGCCATGACCGGCAACGTGCCCATCGCGCTGGGGTTCGGCAACGGCCTCGGCGTCCCGGCGGGCTACCTGTTCGCGACCATCGTGCTGACCGTCTTCTCGGTGGGTTACGTGGCGATGGCCAAGCACATCACGTCGGCCGGCGCGTTCTACGGCTACATCTCGCACGGCCTGGGACAGATCGCGGGCATGGTGGCCGGGATGCTCGCGACGCTGGCGTATGTGGTGTTCGAGGCGTCGATCATCGGCTTCTTCGCGTACTCGGCCAACGACACGTTCAAGTCGCTCGCCAACGTGGACATCCACTGGTTGTGGTTCGCCTTCCTGGGGCTCGCGCTCAACGCGGTGCTGACGTACTTCGACATCAACCTCACCGCCAAGGTCCTCGGCGTCTTCCTGGTCACCGAGATCTTCATGCTCGGCCTGACCTCGGTGGTGACGCTGTTCCACGGCGGAGGTCCCGACGGGCTGATGGCGTCGTCGCTCAACCCGGTGAACGCGTTCATGACGAACGGCCTCACGGCCGGGGCGGTCGGGCTCGGGCTGTTCATGTGCTTCTGGTCCTGGGTGGGTTTCGAGTCCACCGCGATGTACGGCGAGGAGTCGCGCGACCCCAAGTCGATCGTGCCCCGGGCGACCCTGGTCTCCGTTGTCGGCATCGGCCTGTTCTACACGTTCGTCTCGTGGATGGTGGTCGCGGCCAACGGCGTCAAGGCGCCGGAGATCGCCGCGAAGGAGTTCGCCGGGATCTTCTTCAACCCGACCGGGGAGCTCGTCGGGGTGTGGGCCGTCGACCTGTTCAAGATCCTCATCCTGACCGGCTCCTTCGCCTGCGCGATGGCCTTCCACAACTGCGCCGCGCGCTACCTTTACGCCCTGGGCAGGGAGAACCTGATCGCCGGCACCGGCCGCACGCTCGGCGCCACGCACCCCAAGCACGGCTCCCCGCACATCGCCGGCTTCGTGCAGACGGGGATCTCCGTCGTGCTCATCCTGGCGTTCTTCTTCGCCGGCATGGATCCCTACCTGCACATCTATACGTTGCTGGCGGTGCTCGGCACGCTGGCGATCCTCATCGTCCAGTCGCTCTGCTCGTTCTCGGTGATCGGCTACTTCCACGTCAAGAAGAAGCATCCGGAGACCGCGAACATCTGGCGAACCATGATCGCTCCCCTGGTCGGCGGGGTGGCCATGCTGTACGTCGTCGTGCTGCTCTTCCAGAACCAGGAGGCCGCCGCCGGTGAAGCCTCCAAGACGCTGCTGTTCAAGCTCATCCCATGGATCGTCCTGGCCTTCGCCGCCCTCGGCGCCGGTCTCGCCGTCTACCTGAAGGCCAGGAACCCGGTCAAGTTCGAGATCATCGGCCGGGTCGTATTGGAGGACACCCTCGAACGCGATTGAGCCGAGGTGTAAGACGCCTCCACACGCTGTGCGGGCCCTTCGTCGAGGGCTAAGGTCGATAGCGGAATGTGGGAGCGAAGGGATCCGATCATCGTCAGCAACTACTCCCGCCCCGATGAACCCCCACGACCCGCACGCCGCCGGGTGACCGAGGCCGCGATCCTGAGCAACCGCGACCAGAGCCGGGCCGACATCGCCCAATGGACCTGCCCGCACGGGCAGCATGCCGGACGCGGCTGCGTCACCTGCTACCACGCCTCAGCCGAGGCCGAGGCCGATCCGTCATTGCCGCTGTGGGAGGTCGTGGTGTGGTTCACCTCGGCGCGGCCGATCCCGATCAGGGCCCTGCACGACGTGCACCGCCACGGCCGCCACTTCTCGATCGACCAGCCCTCGACCCCACTGGTGTACCTGCTGAGCGGGCAGGCGCGCGCCGCTCTGGGGGCGGAGGCGGTGGCGGGCGTAGTCGGGTACCTGGTGCAGAACCAGCACATCGTGGACGAGTTCGTCGTGACGGAGATCCGAGCCGTCCACTCCTGAGTCCGTGAGGATTTGCACTGCGGCCAGTGCGTCGGGTAGCGTTGGGTTGTTGCAGTTGTGGTACCCATAAGGACTTGTGCGCACCTGACGAATTGCGATCTTCAGGTGCGTTTTTGTTTGCCGGTCATCTCCGGATGGGCTCATCTCAACGACACGGGGTCCGTAAAGTGCGGATTCCGTCTCCCCGCCTATCAAGAGGAGAAGTTATGGCAACCGGAACCGTGAAGTGGTTCAACTCGGAAAAGGGCTTCGGCTTCATCGCGCAGGATGGCGGCGGCGCCGACGTCTTCGCGCACTACTCCAACATCGTCGCCAACGGCGGCTACCGTGAGCTGACCGAGGGCCAGAAGGTGGCCTTCGACGTCGTCCAGGGCCAGAAGGGCCCGCAGGCGGAGAACATCGTTCCCGCCTGACACGGCACCGCCCACGCGTCGGGGCCCGCACCTGTATGGGTGCGGGCCCCGACCGCGTTCGGACGGCCCGTATGGGCGCTGGCCCGCCGTGACCTGCGGCGCTGACGATTAATAGACTGCGGATCATGCAAGCGACCCGGTATCTGTGGTGGCTGGTCCGCAGCCAGCGGCGCCGGGTCGTCGCGGGTGCGGTGCTGGGGAGTGCCTGGATGGTGGGGCTGACGTTGCCGCCGTACCTGCTGTCGCGGGCCATCGACGACGGATTGACGCCCGGGCGCTGGTCCGCGCTGATCGGGTGGGCGGCGGCGTTGTTCGGCGTCGGGGTGGTGAACGCGTGGCTGGCCATCATGCGGCATCGCGTGATGACCAGGGTGCGCATGGACGCCGCGTTCCGCTCCGTCGAGGCCGTGGTCTTACAGGCGACCCGGCTGGGCGCGGCGCTGCCCGGCAAGGTCACGGCTGGAGAGGTCGTCACGATCGGGTTCGCCGACGTCGCCGTGATCGCCCAAACGCTGACCATCACCGGCCCGGGCGTCGGTGCCGTCCTGGCGTACGTCGTCGTGGCCGTGCTCCTGCTGGCCGTCTCGCCGCTGCTGGCCGTGGTGGTGCTGGCCGGCGTACCGATGCTCGTGCTGCTGGTCGGGCCGCTGCTGGGGCGGCTGAGCACGGTCGAGACGACGTACCGGGTGCGGCAGGGCGCCCTCGCCGCCCGCTTCGGGGACATCGCCGGAGGGCTGCGCGTGCTCAACGGCATCGGTGGCAAGCAGGTGTACGCCGACCGCTACCGGCACGGCTCCCAAGAGCTGCGGGCCGAGGGGTACCGGGTCGGGGCGGTGACGAGCTGGATCCAGGCGCTGGGCGTGGGCCTGCCCACCCTGTTCGTCGGGGCCGTGACGTGGCTGGCGGCCCGGATGGCCGTGCAGGGCGACATCACCGTCGGCGAGCTGGTGGCGGTCTACGGGTACGCCGCCGTGGCGGTGGTGCCGGTCTCGTTCTTCATCGAGGGCGGGTACGACTTCAGCCGCGGCCTGGTCGCCGCCCGCCGAGTCGTACAGTTCCTGGCCCTGAAGCCCGCGACCAGGGACGGCGTTGAAGCTGCGCCCACCCGGGCGGTGCTGCGCGACCCGGAGTCCGGCGTCGAGATCGCGCCTGGGAAGCTGACCGCGCTCGTCAGCGCCCGGGCCGCGGAATCGGCGGCGGTGGTCGACCGGCTCGGCCGGTTCGCGGAGTCGGCCGCGACGTGGGGCGGGATCCGCCTCGACGAGATCGATCTGACGCAGGTACGCGAGCGGATCCTGGTCGCCGACAACGAGGCGGACCTGTTCGCCGGGACGCTGCGGGACGTCGTCTCCGGCCGGTGGGACCCGTCGGGAGAAGCCATCGGGCGAGCGCTCGAAGCGGC
The DNA here is from genome assembly GCF_043197025.1 of Nonomuraea marmarensis. Classification (NCBI taxonomy): domain Bacteria; kingdom Bacillati; phylum Actinomycetota; class Actinomycetes; order Streptosporangiales; family Streptosporangiaceae; genus Nonomuraea; species Nonomuraea marmarensis. The sequence goes on along the minus strand of NZ_JBICRM010000018.1, from coordinate 51,481 downwards.
CATGGCGCAGGACATCGTGCGCGGGCTGCCGGACGGGCTCGACTCGGCCATCGATCCGCAGGGCCGCAACCTGTCGGGCGGCCAGCGGCAGCGCGTACGCCTGGCGCGGGCCCTGCTGGCCGACCCCGAGACGCTCCTGGCCGTCGAGCCCACGTCGGCGGTGGACGCGCACACCGAGGCGGCCATCGCCGGGCGGCTGCGCACCGCGCGCTCCGGCCGTACCACGGTCGTGACCAGCACCTCGCCGCTCATGCTCGACCAGGCGGACACCGTGTACTACCTGGTGGACGGCATGGTCGCGGCGGCCGGCAGCCATCGCGACCTGCTGGCCGAGCAGCCCGGCTACCGGCTGCTGGTCTCTCGCGGTCTGGTGGCCTCATGACGGGCCTGCCGGTGGCCGAGCCGTCCCAGGTACGCCGGGCGGCGTTCCGGCTGATCCGGCGGGACGGCCGCGCCTTCGCCGCCATGATCGTCCTCAACGCGCTGGCCGCCGGGGCGGGGCTCGTCGGGCCGTGGCTGCTGGGCCGCATCATCGACGAGGTCAAGGCCGGTGGCGCGGTCGGCACGGTGGACCGGCTGGCGCTCGGGATCCTCGTGTTCGCGCTGGCGCAGCTCCTGCTGGCGCGATATGCCAGCTATGTCGGGCACCGGTTCGGGGAGCGGACGCTGGCGCGGGTGCGGGAGGAGTTCGCGGACCGGGCGCTCGCCGTACCCGCCTCTGTGATTGAGCGGGCCGGCACGGGAGACCTGACCACCCGCGGCACCACTGACGTCGCGGCGGTCGGCACGACCTTGCGTGATGCCGGGCCCGATGTGCTGATCTCCGGGGTGCAGGCGGTGTTCATCCTGGGGGCGGTGTTCATGCTCGATCCGTTGCTCGGCGGGCTCGGGGTGGTCGGGCTGCTGGGGATCTGGTTCGCCGTCCGGTGGTATATGCGGCGGGCGCTGCCGGCGTACCTGGCTGAGGGATCGGCCAACTCGGCGCTGGCCGAGCAGCTCGCGGCCACCGCCGCGGGGGCTCGCACGGTGGAGGCGCTGGGGCTGCAGGAGCGGCGGATCGCGGCCGGCCAGGACGCGATCGACACGTGCCGGCGTACCCGGACGCGGACGCTGTTCCTGCGCAGCGTGCTCTTTCCGATCGTGGACGTCTCGTACGCCATCCCTGTCGTCGGGGTGCTGCTGGCCGGGGGCGTGCTGCACGAGCGCGGGGTGATGAGCCTGGGTGCGGTGGTCGCCGCGGCGCTGTACCTGCGGCAGCTCTCCCAGCCGCTGGACGCCATCCTGCTGCGGGTGGAGCAGTTGCAGAGCAGCGGCGCCTCTTTCGCTCGTGTCGAGGGGCTCGGGCTGGTGCCGGCGGAGGTCGCGTCTTGTGGTGTGCCTCGCGACGACCGGATCGAGGTGTCGGGGGTGCGGTACGCGTACGACGGCGGGGGTGATGTGCTGCATGGGGTCGACCTGGTGGTGCGGCCCGGGGAGCGGCTGGCGATCGTCGGGGCGTCGGGGGCCGGGAAGACGACGTTGGGGCGGCTGCTGGCGGGGATCGACAAGCCGCGTACCGGGTCGGTGACGGTGGGGCGGGTGCCGGTCTATGGTCTGTCGCGGCGGCGGATCGTGTTCGTCAACCAGGAGCATCATGTATTTCTCGGCACGGTACGGGACAACCTGCTGATCGCGGCGCCCTCGGCCGGGGACGACGAGCTGCGGGCGGCGCTGGCGGCCGTGGGGGCCGATGAGTGGGTTGATGCGCTGGATACCGAGGTGGGTGGTTACCGGCTGGATGGGGCGCAGGCTCAGCAGTTGGCCCTGGCTCGGGTGGTGCTGGCCGATCCGCACACGTTGGTGCTGGACGAGGCGACTGCGCTGCTGGATCCGCGAACCGCCCGGCATACGGAGCGGGCGCTGGCCGCCGTGCTCGAGGGGCGGACGGTGATCGCCATCGCGCATCGGCTGCAGACGGCTCGTGACGCGGATCGGGTGGCCGTTATGGAGGACGGGCGGGTGGTCGAGGTCGGTGGTCATGAGGAGCTGGTGGCGGCTGGGGGGACGTACGCGGCGCTCTGGCGGTCTTGGCACGGGGAGCGGGCGCCGGTGGGCCGGGAATAGTCTCGTTCGCCGGGCTACTGGGGCGGCACATCGGCAGTGCGCGAACGGCTGGAAGCAGTCGCCTCGGCCTCGGCGAGCATCGTGTTGTTCCTCGAGTACATCCCGCAGAACCTGTACGACTGGCTGGCCACGCAGCTCGCCACCGGAGCCGTCACCTCGGCCTACACCATGGTGGAACGCCGCCTGCGCACCGATGTCGCCTTCATGAACGCGAACGGTTTGCTGCACTTCGACGCCCATTACCGGAACATCCTCACCGACGGCCAACGCCTCTACTTCGCCGACCTCGGCCTGGCGACGTCCCCACGGTTCGACCTGTCCGCCGACGAGTCGGGACATCACCCGGTACGCACCGATCGCGGCCGTCATGAACGACTTCTACTGGAACCTGTTCGGCGAGAGCCGAGCCACTCCGTACCCGGCCGAACTGGTCAGCCGCGCCATCGGCCTGGCCTGAGCAACCCTCTCGTTATAGCACCGCCTGGGGCTGAACCCAGGCGAACGGCGACTGCGTACTCCGGGGCAATCGACATCCGGAGACCAGCCATGACCATCCGTCCGTTACCCATCGTGCTCATCGCGCTCGCCCTCCCCGCCACCGCCTGCAACACCGGCAGCGAGCCCGCCTCCACGTTCGCCCGCCCGGCCTCGTCGGCACCGTCGGCGCCGCGCGGCGTCGTGTCCGTGACGGAGGCCAAGGCGATCCTCGCCCAGTGGGAGGAGGCGGAGAAGAAGGCCGCGCGGGAGGGCGGCACGGACTGGACGGCGGCGGAGGCCGAGCTGGCGGCAGAGATCAGCCGAACCCAGAGCCAGGTACGCAAGATGATCGGCGAGAGCGTGGAGCCCGCCAGGAAGCCCATCGTCAAACCGCGGTTCGCCATCCCTGGGAAGGTCGGCGGCGCGCCGTGGTTCATGGCCGAGTTCAGCCGCAAGGGCACCACCAGCTGGTGGCAAGCGATCTTCAAAAAGACGCCCGCCGGCTGGCGCACGGTCGCCATTTCCGCCACCACGACCAAGTCCCGGCCACCTGCCGTCGCACGAGACAAGAACGGCCTGGCCACGGTGGTGGCGGCGGACGACGGCAACACTCTCATCGCCGCCCCGCGGGCGATCGCCCAGGCACAGGCCCGCCTGCAGAGCACCTTCGGCCAGGACCGGCGCGCCCGGCAACTCTTCACGGCCGACTCCTATGCCAGACGGAACGCCAACGTCAACCGCGACAACCGCAAAACGCTGCAGAACCAATGGACCACGAAGATCCGTACACAGCCCACGCCGGAGATCTACGCGCTCAGGACGTCCGCCGGTGGCGCACTTGTCTGGTACGGCATCAGGGAGCAGGCGACCATGGCCGCGCGCCCAGGCACCAGCTTCAACATGGGCTTCACCTCCCGCGAGACCGCCGCGCTGAGCCACGGCCAGCGCTTCAACCACAAGGCCGTCTACAAGAGCGCCGCGATCTATCTCGCCGTCGTACCGCGATCGCCTGGCCTGGTCCGTGTCCCTGCGCAGTGGTTCACCCACGTCAGCATCACCGGGTCGTAACCCGCTGATCCGCCGCCAGGACCCTGTCCACCCGCACCGGCCGCGCCACGGTTGATTAGATCGACTGTCAGGGTGCGCTCGTGTGATGCGTGGCATTGATCTACCGGAGTCGGTTCGCCCAGGTGATGCTCGATCTCGGAACCGAATCAGGAGGACGCCATGTCCAAGATTTACGCGAAGATCGGGGCAGTGCTGATTGCCATGACCGCTGCCTTCGCCGCTATCTCAGCCGGAACGGCCAGCACGGCCAGCGCATACGATTGCCGCGACGCCATCCACTTCTACTGGGCCGCCCACGACGGCGGATACTCCGACAGCGCGACCTGGTGGCTCTCCCAGATAATCGGCAATGGCTGCCTCGATTAGCAGGCCCCACACATCTACTCCGTGAGTGCTAGCCGCACGGTGACCGGCTGGGACCGCGACGCCACAGGTCAACGCCTCGGCGAAGACCGGCACTTACGCCGTTTCGCTATTGACAGAGGCTGCCGCAACATAGCGAGGCCCACCTGACGTGGGCCTCGCTAACGCTCATGTCGCGAGGCCTATGGCGCCCGTCAGCTCGGCACCGGCGAAATCGGCGCCGACGGACAAACGGCGCCGGCATGTGGGCCACGCGCACCTCGGCGCTGTTGATCTCGTGCTCCGTAACACCTATCAGGCGCTGACCTTCAGCTGGTGGACGCGCTGCTTGGACAAGCCCATTACCCGTGCTGTGTCGGGCTCTGACCAGTGGCTCGTGAGTGCCTTTGCGGCCTTGACAGCCAGCTCCGCGGTGCGCTTGGTGTGAGCCTCGGCCAACTTCTTTTCACGGTGGTATTCGGCCACCACAACGGCCACGTCCTCGGGCAGGTCGAAGACGAACTCCACACCGGGGGTGTCCTCGGCCCAAGCCCAGGCGTGGATCTCCGCCAAGTCACGCTCCATCTGCGACAAGGAGCTGGCCACGCCGACGCCCTCGGTCTCTCCGGTGGGGCAACGTGACACCCACCGCCCGTTCTCATAAGTGATGACATAGGTGATCGTCTTGCTCATCGGCTCATCCTTTCGATGACCGCCTCCAGGCGCTTGAGGACTTCACGAAACAGCTCTGAGTCGAGGTCCGGGTTGGCAGGGATCATGATGGGAACCGAGATGATGCCGTCCTTGATCACGCGCAGCGCGCACATGTCGCCCTTGAGGTGGTATGGCCCGTCAGCGGTGGCACCTGCGGCGGCCACTATCGCTGCGACCTCGGCGAGCTGGCGCATGTGTGGGGGAAGGCCCTCGGTCATGTCGATGAGGATACTACATTAGGAGGAAGGCTCCTAATGTAATAGGAGGGGCTACGCAAAGCTGCAGACCTGCAGCGTGCTGATCTCGCCACACGCCCCACCGTTCCGCAGCGGCCTCAACGTCAGCATCCACCGTGAACCCTTCAGCCTGCACCGACGCTCATGGAATACAAACTCCCCTGACCAGCAAGCGCGCCGGAGTGCACCCACGAACCGGCGCACCTTCACCAGCGTTCTCAGTTCAGGGGATCGAGCCAGCACTCTTTACATGTGACTATTTGGTCACCTATTTTGAGTGCATGACGGACGAAGGCCTTGTCTTCAAGGCGCTTGCGGATCCGACCCGGCGGCGCCTGTTGGATCGGCTGTTCGAGCGGGACGGCCGTACGCTCTCCGAGCTGGAGTCGGGGGTGGAGATGACCCGGTTCGGGGTCATGAAGCACCTGCGACTGCTGGAGGAGGCAGGTCTCGTCGTCACCCGCAAGTCGGGACGGGAGAAGCTGCATTTCCTGAACCCGGTGCCGATCCGGCTGATCCACGACCGGTGGATCGACAAGTACACCGAGCGCCGTGCGTCAGCGCTCGCCGAGCTCAAAACCGAGTTGGAGGACCCTGTCATGACCGAGACCACGCCGGCCACGCAGACCGTTCAGGTCTACCGGGTGTACATCAAGGCGACGCCGCAGGCGATCTGGGACGCGATCACCAAGCCGGAATGGACGCAGAAGTACGGCTACGGCGGCGGCGTCGAGTACGACCTGCGTCCGGGCGGCGCCTACCGAGGCCTGGCCAACGAGGGGATGATCGCGCATGGCGCGCCCGAAGTGGCCATCGACGGTGAGGTCATCGAGGCGGATCCGCCGCGCAAGCTGGTGCAGACCTGGCGGGTCCTGATGGACCCGGCAATGGCGGCCGAGGGGTTCACCCGGCTGACGTACGAGATCATCGAAGGCCCCGGCGGCGTCACCACCCTGACGGTGGTCCACGACCTGAGCGGCGCGCCGCTGACCGCGGCGCTGCTGGCCGGCGAGATGGAGGCCCAGGGGGCCGGGGGCGGCTGGAACTGGATGCTCAGCGGCCTGAAGACCCTTCTGGAGACCGGCAGCCCGCTGGGCGGCTGACCCGGGCACATCCACGCAGATAGGACATAAACATGAGTTCGACCAAGTCAGCGCGCCGCCAGACATCCGGCACCTCGGCCGCCCCTGCCGCACGTTCGACGACGGCAATGCTCGCCTGCGGGATCGTCGCCGGACCGCTGTTCGTCGTGACCGTTCTGGCGCAGGCATTAACGCGTGCCGGATTCGATCCCAAACGGCACCCGCTGAGCTCGCTGAGCCTGGGCGAGCTGGGCTGGATCCAGATCACCAACTTCGTGGTCACCGGTCTGCTGGTCCTGGCCTTCGCGGTCGCGATACGGCGAGTACTTCACCCGGGCCGGGCCGGCACATGGGGGCCGCTGCTGATCGGCGTGAACGGCTTATCCCTGATCGCGGGCGGGCTGTTCCTCGCAGATCCGGTCGGCGGCTACCCGCCGGGCATGCCTGAACAGGCCACCTGGCACGGCATCGTGCACTCGACCGCACCCTCCCTGGCGGGTCTGGCCGGCCTGGCGGCCTACGCGGTCTTCGCCCGCCGCTTCGCCAGCGCCGGGCAGCGGGGCTGGGCGACCTTGTGCCTGGCCTTCGCCCCGGCGGTCTTGGCCCTCAACATCGCCGCCGCCATCGCCGCCGACTTCCGGCTGATGCTCGCGGGCCTGGCCCTGGGATGGGCATGGACGTCGCTGATCGCGCTCCGCCTGATGGCCGAGACACGCTCCTCAGCCACCATCCATTCGCCTCGCACGTGAACGCCACGCGTGTCCTCTCAGAGCGGCCTGGGAGAGTGGCGTACGCAGTCGCCGGGCTCGGACTGTCTCAGCTGTTACCCGGTCGTACGGGGGCGATCGGGCTGATGATCTCGTGTCAGCGTTCACGGCGAGTTGGGCGTCGGCCCGCGGCAACTCCGCATCGTCCGATGACGACAGATCCATAGCCCCCGAATGGACATGAAGTGTCAATGTTTGAGATTTCATGACCCGTCCATGCCCAATATAGGGTTTTCCGTTGTTTGTCGGTTTACGCTCCCGGGCATGCGTGCTAAGTCCCGGGTCCTGGCGATCCTTGTTGCGGCCGGCGTCGTCGCCGGCTCGATCGCCGCCCTGTCCTCACCCTCCGTGGCCGCGACCCCCGGCACCGTGGTCATCAGCCAGGTCTACGGCGGAGGTGGCAACTCCGGCGCCCCCCTCTCCAACGACTACGTCGAGCTGTTCAACCGGAGCGGCGCCCCCGTGCCATTGGACGGCTGGTCAGTGCAGTACACCAGCGCCAGCGGCACCGGGAACTTCGCCGCCAACAAGGCCGACCTCTCCGGCACCCTCGCTCCCGGCCAGTACCACCTCGTTCAGCTCGCCGCCGGCAGCACCCCCAGCGGCGCGTTGCCCCAGCCCGACAGTGTCGGCTCCATCAACATGAGCGGCACCGCGGGCAAGGTGGCGCTGGTTCGCTCGACCGAGGGCCTGGCCTGCAACGGCTCCTCCGCCCCCTGCTCCGACGCCCAGCTCGCGCTGCTCGCCGACCTGGTCGGGTACGGCAGTGCGAACTTCTTCGAGGGCTCTCCCGCCCCCGCGATCACCAACACCACCGGCGCGTTCCGCAAGAGCGGCGGCTGCACCGACACCGACGACAACGGCGCCGACTTCGAGACCGCGGCCCCCGCGCCGCGCAACAGCGCCACCACCGCAGCTCCCTGCGGCGGCGGTGACCCGTCACCGTCCCCGACGCCCACGCCGTCCGAGACACCGACCGTGACGCCGAGCCCCACCCCGACCGTCACGCCCACCGAGAGCTGCGACACCGCGCCCACGCACCAGATCTCTCAGGTGCAGGGCAGCGGCGAGACCAGCCCGGTCGCCGGCCAGAACGTCCGGGTCGAGGGCATCGTCACCGGCTCCTTCCAGGGCTCCGGCGGGCTCGGCGGCTTCTACCTCCAGGCCGCCACGCCGGACGCCGACCCGGCGACCTCCGAGGGCCTGTTCGTGTTCTCCTCCTCGCCGGTCAAGACCGGCGACCGGGTGCTCGTCTCCGGCAAGGCGATCGAGTTCAACGGCCTCACCGAGATCTCGCCGGCCACCGCGGTGAACGTCTGCGGCACCGGCGCGATCAAGCCGACCGAGGTGAAGCTGCCGCTCAAGACGGGCGTCACCTTCGAGCGCTACGAGGGCATGCTCACTGCCTTCGACGCCGACCTCGCCGTCTCCGAGATCTTCAACCTGGCCCGGTTCGGCGAGATCACCCTCGCCGAGGGCAGCCGGCTGTGGCAGCCGACCGACCGCGAGGGCGTGGACACCGAGAAGGACGCACGGCGCACGATCCTGCTGGACGACGGCTCGAACGTGCAGAACCCGCCCACCCTGCCGTACCACAGCAAGGGGTTGAACACCGTCCGGGTCGGCGACGAGGTGAAGGACCTGACCGGCGTCCTCACGTACGGCTTCGACGTCTACCGCGTCGAGCCGACCGAGCCGGTGGTCTTCAAGGCTGAGAACCCCCGCCCCGCCCAGCCGGCGAAGGTCGGTGGCGACGTCCGGGTGGCCAGCCTCAACACGCTCAACTGGTTCACCACGCTCGGGTCCCGCGGCGCCACCACCGCCGCGGAGCGGGACCGCCAGCTCGCCAAGCTGGTCGCCAACATCACGACGCTCAACCCCGCCGTAGCCGGGCTGATGGAGGTCGAGCGCAACAACGACGTGGCGCTCAACACCCTGGTCGACGCGCTCAACGCCAAGGCCGGCGCGGGCACGTACAAGGCGATCACGCACCCCAACCCGGGCACCGACCTCATCCAGACCGCGCTGATCTATCAGCCGGGCAAGGTCACCCCGATCGGCCCGGCGCGGTCGTCGTCCGACCCGATCTTCAACCGGCCGCCGTTGGTGCAGACCTTCGGCAAGGCCAACAGGACCGGAAAGACCTTCACGGTGCTGGTGAACCACTTCAAATCCAAGGGCTGCACCGACGTCGACGGTCCGGCCTCCGGTGCCGACGCCGACCAGGGCGACGGGCAGAGCTGCTACAACGCCAAGCGCGTCAAGCAGGCCAAGGCCCTGCTGGCCCTGATCGACAGCCTCCAGTTGAAGAACGCGCTCGTCCTCGGCGACATCAACGCCTACGGCGAGGAGGACCCGATCCACGCCTTCGAGGACGCCGAACTGACCAGCCTGAGCAAGAAGTACGTCAAGAAGGACGACCGCTACAGCTACGTCTTCGACAGCCTGTCCGGTGAGCTCGACCACGTGCTGGCCGACAAGAGCGCGCGCAAGCTGGTAACTGGCGCCACCATCTGGCACGTCAACTCCGACGAGGGCCGGTTCATGGACTACAACACCGAGTTCAACCCGCCCTACCTGTACGCGCCCGACCCCTTCCGCTCCTCCGACCACGACCCGCTGCTCGTGGGTCTCAAGCTCTGAGAACGCGCGTGGCCGCGGCGGAGCACCCCTCCGCCGCGGCCACGCCGTACAGGGCGAGGCTGCTGGATGGGGTGATCTTGTCAGGGGGATCGCCAAAATACTCAGCCCGAGAAGTGCTCCTTGAGGATGACGCCGTGCACGCCGGTGGTCCGGTCGACGACCTGCGACACCTCGAAATTGGCGGCGGCGGACAGGTAGGCGTAGGCGACGGCGCGGTCCATGCCCTGGTCGTGTTCGAGGAAGTCGAGCGCGTTGACGACCGCCCGCCGCATGGCGACGTCCAGGTCGTTCACCTGCCCGCTCTGGGACCCGTCGGGGTCGGACAGCCCGATCGGCAACCAGGCGTCCGCCGTCTCTGCGAACGGGTAGTGGAAGGCGACCGAGGGCGCGTCGCCGGACCCGGCCTTGCACACGGTGAGCCGGAAGGTGCCGCGCAACGACCCCTCCATCGCGGTCAGCGCCGCCTCGCCACCGCCCATCGCGTGGTGCGGGTCGCCGGTGTAGAACAGCGCCCCTTCCGCGAACACCGGCAGGTAGAACGTCGAACCCACGCCGAGCAGGTTGATGTCGATGTTGCCCCCGCCGAGCGTGGGCGGGATCGAGTTGAGGGCCGGGTCGGTCGGCTGGCCCGCCGACGCGAAAGCGACCCCCATCATTCCCATGAACGGACTCAGCGGGAAGGTCACCTCGCCGGAGTTCCCGCGCTTCATGACGCCGCTCGGCACGCCCTTCCGCCCACGGCGCACCGGCGTGAACACCGACACGTTGCCGTACCGGGTCGGGTCGCCCGTCGGCCGTCCGTCGGTCGCCACCGGCGGCATCACCTCGTCCACGGTGATCCCATCCGGCGCACCCCCGCTGGCCGTCCGGGCCAGCGCACCCTTGCCGTGCCGGCTCGACACCACGCCATACGGCACGCGCGGCAACATCGACAACGTCTCGACCTTGAGCACGTCGCCCGGCCGCGCACCGTCCACGTAGATCGGCCCCGTCACGACGTGCGGCCCGTCGACGTCGAAGTTGCGCGTCGTTCGCGAGTAGTCACGGGCGATCGCGATCGCGTCCTGGAGCACGTTCGCCCGAGGTACGCCGTGCTTGCCGAAGTAGGCGACCGGGTCGCGCCCCTGGTCTTCGAGGATGCCCTCGTGCGAGACCGAGTCGATGGTGACCGTCTCACCCGATCTCATCCGGAGCACCGGCTGGCTGCCCACCGCCGGCACGTACCCCCACCGGACCTGCTCGACCGCTGACGGCAGGTAGTGCTTGCCCTGGATCGGGCCCTTGCGCGGCTGGAGTATCTCCCGGGGGAGCGTCGGCGTGGCCGCGGCGGAAGCCGACCGCGCGCCCAGTAACCCCCCGCCCGCCCCGGTCACGACCGCTGCCGCACGCAGGAAGTTCCGCCGGCCCAGTCTCGTGATCAGTGCATCCCGTACGTCGGCCGGGCTCTTCGGCACCCTCATGACTCTCCTGACCGGAATGTGACTAGGGGATTGACCGCAACCGATCATGTACTACACCTGTTACGTCCCTGTTACCGCTGGTCGGGTCTGTGGGCCAGGTCTGCGACCGGTCCACGGTCGGCGGTCCGCACGAGTTCGGCGAACGGGGCGAACATCGCCCGGGCCACCGGATCCATCGCGTCTGGTGTCGCGAAGCGCTTGACGTAGTCGGCGGCGACGGTGTCGTACGACTCCCGGACCGCGGCGAGGTAGGCGGGCTCAGACATGCCGGTGACTCTACGCGGCTCGGCCCTCCAGGCCCGCGATCGCGATCGTGCCGGAGGTGCCGCGCAGGCCGAAGCCGTAGCGGAAGCCCTCGCGGGCCTGCGGGGTGGCCAGGGTGCCGCCGATGCCGGCCGTACGCAGCCGCCGCCACTGCCCGTCCGTAAAGGCGTAGGAGGTGATGGTGTCGCCGGACAGCACCAGGGCGAACCGGTCGCCCGGTTTGAGGGTCAGCGCGGCGTCGCCGGGTGTGTCCAGGAACCGGCCGCCGACCCGTACGTTGATGCCCGACTGCTTGCGGGTGTTGTTGTACCAGGCGGTCACGTAGTTGTCCTGGTCCTTGACCCAGCCGACGAACACGCTGTCCTCCGCGCTGCCGGTCCCGGCGAACGATCCGGCCGTCACCACGCTGATCGCCGCGGCCGACGACGGCCCCGCGGGGCCGGCCACGACGCCGAAGTACGGCTGCGTGCCGCTGCCCGCGAACCGGCCGCCGCCGACCGTGATCGCCGGCTTGCCCTCGCCGCCATTGGGCTGGTGCACGGTGTAGCTCGCCGACGTGTCGGTGGTGAACGTGTCCTGGACCTCCACCTTCGTGTAGGCGGCCGGGTCGAGTGGCACCTCCACCTGCGCGTACGAGCTCACGGCCCGCGCCGACCGGTCATAGACCGCGGAGGCGCGCACCGGATAGGCGTCGGGGGCGGCTCCGGCCGGCTGCGCCACCCGCCAGCGGACCGTGAACTCGCCGCCCGGCCGCACCACCGGTGTCTCCGTGCGCCCGATCGGCTCGGCGGACCAGCCGGGCGGCACCGCCAGCGTCACCTTGACGTGGGTGGCGGGCTTACGACCGTGGTTGGCGAAGGTGGCGGTCGCGCCCTGTTCGATGACGGCCACGTCCAGCCTGGTGTCGCCCGCGGCGGGTGACCACGCCTGCAGTTCGGTGACGCCGACGTACGCGCCGGGCGGGTTGCCGAACACCAGCCGGATCCGGGTCGTGGTCAGCGCGGGGAAGGTGATCCGGTTCAGCGCCGCGCCGGCGGGCCGCTCCGGCGTGCGCGCCTGGCCCGGCACCTCCCGCCACGCCGCGCCGTCCCAGAACTCCAGCCGGTACGACGCCGGGGCCCGCACCCCGCCGCCGTCGTCGTAGGCGTAGAACCGCACGTCGCTCACCTGGGTCGGCACGCCGAAGTCCACCCCGAGATGGTCCTCGGCGTTCGGGGAGCGGTAGTTGGTCCACCGGCTGTGCGGGATGTCGTCGTAGAAGATGCGCCCGTCCACCGCGTCCCACACGTTGTCGATGCCGTTGGTGTACGACGCGAACGGCTTGGGGTAGCCGGTGCCGTACGGGTTCGCGGCGTCGTTGCTCGGCCGGGCGGAGCGGTCGGGCGTGATGGCGGCCGGCACGCGGGCGGTCAGCTCGCCGAGCCCGGACCGGACGGCGGCGATCCTGCCGTCCACGTAGAGGCGCAGGCCCTTACCCTGGCCGTACTTCGTGCCGTCGCGGTCCCACAGGACCGTCACGTTGTGCCCGTGGTAGGGCACGTTCTCCAGCGCGAAGTGGTCCCACCCGGCCGGCGCCAGCGGATTCACCACGACCTTGCCGTCCGCCTGCGGGCGCAGCCCGATCAGGCCGCTGATCACCAGGTCGTTGAAGGTGGAGTGGTTGTAGTGCTCGCTGTGCCCCCGGGCGTCGTAGATCCAGCGCGGCTCGTCGGGGTGGTGCGCCTCGGCGACGTACGGGTGGCCGTCCTTGTACTGGGTGAGCGCGTAGCGGCGCAGGACCTGGTAGTAGTCGGCGGCGGTGACCACGTCCTGGTCGCGGTCGTTGAGCAGGTTGGCCATCGCGGTGAGCGTGGTCGAGGTGGAGTACGGCCAGCTCGGCCCGTTCCAGCGGCAGCAGCCGCTCAGCGCGTCCCGCATGAACAGCGGGCTGCGCCGCTCGGCGGTGGTCGGCCCGTACGGCGCGGCGAACCCCTGCGGGTCCAGCAGCTGCGCCCAGGCCTGCTCGGTGCCGGGCTTGGCCATGCCGAACGCCCACGGCACGAACCCGATCTCCTCCCGGGTGGACACCAGCCGCTGCCGCGGATCCAGATCGGCGCGGGCCTTGTGGTAGAAGAAGGACCGCTCCGGGTCCCACAGGTATCGGTTCAGCGCGTCGCGCAGCGAGGCCGCCCGCTGCTCGTACGTCCTCGCCAAACCCTTGTCGCCGCGCATCTCGGCGATGGCGGCGATCGCCTTGGCGTCGCCGTACTGGTACGCGTTCAGCGTCGGCCGGTAGCCCGCGCCGCCGTGGTAGGGGTCGGCCGGGTCGGTCTCGTAGGAGGAGGCGGTGAACTCCATCGCGTCCCACACCGGCACCGACCAGTACAGGCCCAGGTCCTTGTTGTACTGGCCGCCCCACTTGTCGTACTGGCGGACCAGGTCGGGCAGCAGGCCCTCGACGAACGACGCGTCACCGGTGACCAGGTACCGCTGGTACGCGGCGTCGGCCGCCCACCACGCGTACTGGTGCGCCCAGTCGTCGGTGTCCTTGTTGAGGTAGTCCTCCTTCGGCTTGGGGCCGGCGCCGGGTCCCTGCAGCCAGTACGTGAGGTAGTCGTCGATCGGACGGGGGTCGCGCAGCCAGCGGCCCTCGTTGATGTGGTGGCCCGCGGCGGCGACGATGCCGCCGAGCGGCGCGGCGTAGCCGGGGGCGTTGTGGAACTCGGTGATGATGTCGCCGGTCGAGGAGTCGGTGTAGCGGATGTGCCGCTTGAAGGTGCTCCAGCGGTAGTAGTAGACGTCCTGGATCTCCCGGTCCGCGGCTGGCACCTCCAGGAACGGGATGTTGGCCTCGTACCACTCCGGCTCGGCGTACCCCGGCAGCAGCGCCCGGTGGTCGAGGAAGGCGGTGCCCTTGCCGACCTCCGGGTACACCGGCGGCGCCTTCGGCCCGGCGCTGGCCGGCTCGGGGACGGTGGGCGCGACCAGCGCCACGAGCATCGCTAACACCGCAACCGTGCGTCTCATGGTCACCTCAAGCGTCCGGGGCCGCTCAGATCCGATCGCATATCCGACCGGTTCTGACCGATATTGCCCAACTATTGACCACTCGAGAGCGAAAGGCAAGATCCCCCGAGGGCTTCAGGGTGTCAGGAGGGCGAGGACGGCGCGGGTGAACTGCTCGGTGCTCGCCGTGCCGCCGAGGTCGCGTGTACGGAGGTCGCCCTTGGCCAGGATGGCCGCGATGGCCGCCACCACCTCGTCGGCTGCCGCTGGATGTCCGAGGTGCTCCAGCATCATGGCGGCCGACCAGATGGCGCCGATCGGGTTGGCCACGCCGCGGCCGGCGATGTCGGGGGCGGAGCCGTGCACGGGCTCGAACATCGAGGGGAAGTCACGCTCCGGGTTGAGGTTGGCGGACGGGGCGAGGCCGATGCTGCCCGCGACCGCGGCGGCCAGGTCGCTGAGGATGTCGCCGAACAGGTTGGAGCCGACGATCACGTCGAACCGCGACGGCTCCAGGACCAGTTTGGCGCAGAGCGCGTCGATGTGCTCCTGGTCCCAGCGCACGTTCGGGTGGTCGGCCGCGCGCTCCCTGACCAGTTCGTCCCAGAACGGCAGTGTGTGGACGATCCCGTTGGACTTGGTGGCGGAGGTCAGGTAGCCCGTGCGGCGGCTCGCGAGGGTGAAGGCGTAGTCCAGCACGCGCGTCACGCCCGCTCGGGTGAACACCGCCTCCTGGACCGCCATCTCCTCGGGAAAACCGCGGTTCATCCGGCCGCCGATCTCGCTGTACTCCCCCTCGGTGTTCTCCCTGACGACCACGAGGTCGATCGCCGCGCGTACGGGACTCTCGATGCCCTCGAAGAGGCGGACCGGCCGGAGGTTCACGTACTGGCGGAAAGCGCGGCGGATCGGGATGAGCAGGCCCCAGAGCGAGACGTGGTCGGGCACGCCGGGCGCGCCGACCGCGCCGAGGAAGATGGCGTCGTGGCCGCGCAGCCGTTCCAGGGCGTCGGGAGGCATCATGGCGCCCTCGCGCCGGTACCGCTCGCACGACCAGTCGAACTCGGTGAACCGGAACCCGAAGCCGTGCCGCCGGCCCGCTGCCTGCACCACCTCCAAGGCCGCGGGGGTGACCTCGAGCCCGATGCCGTCTCCTGGGATCACGGCGATGTGATGCGTCGTCATGCCCCCGATTCAATCGGCGGCCCGCGAGGGCGTCCAAGACCGGCGGGCGATACGGCCTATAGGGGGTGCCTATAGGTCGTGGCAGGAGGAGGTGGTCGCGGCGTCCGAGGGGGCGGCGGCGAGGGCGATGGCGAGGAACTCGCCGGCCGCCGGTGTGAGCCAGCCCTTCCTGCTGACCAGCGCCAGGTGCAGCGACGCCGGCGGATCCAGCTCGAACACCAGCGCCCCCGCCCGCTCCGCGAGCGGCCGCCACGCCTCGGCCAGCACGCCGATCCCCACGCCCTTCAGCACCAGCGGCAGGAACGCCTCCCTGTGCTCCGACTCGACCGCGATCGACAGGTCCACGCCCGACGCCCGGATCTCCTCCACCAGCCGGCGCAACCCCGTACCCCGCTCGCCGACGATCAGCCGCTGCCCGGCCAGCCGTTCGCGCGGCAACGACCTGGCCGGTGCGAACGGGCCGTCCGGCGGGGCGACGAGCACGAACCGCTGCTCCTCCACGGGGTGCAACGTCACGTCCGCGACCGTGGGCAACTCCCAGGCCGACAGCAGGCCCAGCTCCGTCACCCCCGTGCGTACCAGCTCGATCACCGCCTGCGGCACCGGCGCGTCCCTGATCACCACCTCCACGCCCGGGTGCCGGTCGCGGAAGCGGCCGATCATGGTGCTCAGCGGCTCCACCGCCGGTGACGGCATCGACGCGACGGCGACGCTGCCGCACATCAGCCCCTCCACGGAGGCCACGCTCGCGCGGGCCACCTCGAGGCTGCGTACGACCTGCCTGGCCGGCTCGATCAGCGCCCGGCCCGCGTCGGTGAGCACCACGCGCCTGCCGATGCGATGGAAGAGCTGGCTGCCCAGATCTTTTTCCAGGGTCCTGATCGCCTGTGACAGGGAGGGCTGCGCCATGAACAGCGCCTTCGCGCCCCTGTTGAAGCCGCCGTGATCGACGACGGCGAGGAAATACTCGAGCTGTCGGACGTCCACAGAACGCTCCAATAGGAGGCACCTATAACTCAAGTAGCTAACGCGTCTTGGACCTGCGCGCCAGCCAGATCTTGAATGACGGCGGAAACGTTAGGAGCACGTGATGAACTCCGGCGGCGCCAGAACCGATGTCGACCAGGCCCTGCTGGGCCACGCGACGTACCGCAGCCTCGGCGAGCAGAAGCTGTCCGCGGCCGAGGAGAGATTCGAGAAGGGCAGGCGCACCACCGGCATGTGGCTCGCGCCGCTGGTCACGGTGGTCTTCCTGCTGCTGCCCATCGACATGGACGCCAAGCAGCAGACGCTGGCGGCCGTCCTGCTCGGCGTCATCGTCCTGTGGGTCACCGAGCCCGTGCCCATCCCCGTCGGCGGCCTCATCGGCGTCGGCGCGATCGTACTGCTCGGGGTGGTCTCCGCGACGGACGCGCTGGCTCCCTTCGGCTCCCCCACCATCTTCACCTTCATCGGGGCGTTCATCCTCGCGCAGGCAATGCTCAAACAGGGCCTGGCGCGCCGCTTCGCCTTCCGCATCCTGTCGCTGCCCGGCGTGGGCCGCTCGACGTTCCGCCTGATCGTCGCGTTCGGCGTCATCACCTGCCTGCTGTCGGCGTTCGTCTCCAACACCGCCACCGTGGCGATGCTCCTGCCCACGGCGCTCGGCATGCTCGCCGTCATCGCCAAGCTGCTGCAGGACCGCGGGCTGGTCACCGCCGACTTCAACCCGCTGCGGCTGCGGGTCGGCGCCGCGCTGGTCCTGATGCTCGCGTACGGCGCCAGCGTCGGCGGCCTGCTCACCCCCGTCGGCAGCCCGCCGAACCTGATCGGCCGCGGCCTCATCGAGGAGGCCACCGGGCACCGCATCTCGTTCGCCCAGTGGATGGTCACCGCGCTGCCGATCTGCGCGCTCATGTTCGTCGCGCTCGTGGCCGTGCTGCTCCTGCTCAACCGGCCGGAGCTGCGCAAGATCGAGGGCGTCGAGGAGTACGTACACTCCGAGCGGGCCTCCCTGGGCAGGCTGTCGCGCGCCGAGAAGAACACGCTCGTGGCCTTCGGCGTCACCGTGTTCCTCTGGATCTTCCCGGGCGTGATCGCCCTGTTCGCCGGTACGGAGTCCGACCTCTACACGACCGTCAGCGGCCGGCTCAACGAGGGCATCGTGGCCGTGCTCGGCGCCGCCCTGCTGTTCCTGCTGCCGACGGACTGGAAGAGACGCGAGTTCACCCTCAACTGGAGCGACGCGGCCCGCATCGACTGGGGCACGATCGTGTTGTTCGGCACCGGCATCATCTTCGGCGCCCTCCTTGAGGACACGGGGCTGGCCAAGACCATCGGCTCCTCGGCCGCCTCGGCGCTCGGGCTGGGCAGCGTGTTCGCCATCACCGCCTTCGCCGTGGTGCTCGCCGTGCTGGTCTCGGAGACCACCAGCAACACGGCCTCCGCCGCCGTCGTGGTGCCGATCATCATCCCGATCGCCGTCGCGGCCGGGATCAACCCGTTCGTGCCCGCCCTGGCGGCGACGTTCGCGGCCTCGTTCGGCTTCATGCTGCCGGTCTCCACACCACAGAACGCCATCGCGTACGGCTCCGGCGTCGTCCCCATCACCACGATGATCCGCTCGGGGATCAGCTTCGACGTCCTCGGCGCCATCCTGATCATCCTGATCCTGCCCCTGCTGATCGGCCTGACCGGCATCGGCGGGTGACGTTCCTCTTCACGCGCGGGCCTTGAACCGACGACGGCTTCGGACGGTGTCGTTCCGGCGCCAGACCAGGGGCCGGAGTTCCGCCGATCCGCTGTGAGGGTTCGCGGCGGCGAGCACCTCCCTGCGGGAGATCGTCGCGGCGGCGCTGGCACTGGTCGTACGCGCCCACAGGCAACGGGCCGCGCTGCTGCGCCGCAAGCGGGAGCTGACCGGCGGGGACGAGACATGAACGCGCATCGCCTACCTGGCGATCCGGTGGCGGGCCTAGGACGCCACGGACTTGCGGAAATACGCTCTGGCCAGCGGGAGCGCGAGCAGGACGACGACCAGGAGCGAGCCCAGGGTGGTCAGGATCAGCTTCCCGACGTTCACGGGGAGGAGCCAGCCGGGGATGACCTGCATGGTCGCGTCCATCAGGGCAGGTACGTCGATGCGGGCGAGCACGGGGTCGCTCTTGAAGGAGGACTCCAGGAACTGAGCGGTGAACACCTGGGCGGAGACGATGACGCACCCCAGGACGAAGAGGATGGGGTGGAAGATCCATGACAGGATCCGACCGGTCCGATTCCCCGCCAGGTTGAGCGCCGCCAGAGCCGCCAAGATCACAGCCATCCCGACGGCCAGCGGCAGTTCCGACACCTTCCCACCGAAGTCGATGCTGTGCTGGGAAAGGATCTCGGCGGGGAATCCCTGCCGGACGACCTCCGCCTCGGCCGCCGCCTGCGCCTCGGCCCCGAGGACGAGAACGTCGAAGGTGCCTATCAGGAAGGGCACGGCGGTCAGCAGTTGCAGCGTGGCGGCGGTGACGACACCGCGCGGGCGGCTCCGAGTGTTCATGGTGTGCTCCTTCGTCGCAGTTGAACTAAGTACAAGTACCGTACGGACTACTTGAACTAAGTGCAAGTGAAGGACCTTCCCGCCGCTCCGCCTGGTTGGCCAGGCGGAGCGGCGGGATGGTGGTCAGCGGCTGACGGCCTTGCTGTACAGCCGCGTGCCCAGCGGCACGAACACGACCAGGAGCAGCAGCGACCAGAGCAGCGTGGCCACGGCCGCGTGCTGCAGCGGCCACGCGTCAGCGGCTGGCACGCGCCCGGTGTTGCCGAACAGGTCGCGGGCGGCCTGGATGACCGTGGAGACGGGGTTCCACTCGGCGACGACCTTCAGCGGTCCGGGCAGCCGGGCGGGGTCGACGAAGGCGTTGGACAGGAACACCAGCGGCATCGACACCACGGTCGCGATGTTGTTGAACACCTCGGGGGTACGCAGCGCCAGCGCCACCGTCGCCGTCACCCACGAGAAGGCGTACGCGAACAGCAACAGCAGCAGGAACCCCCCGATGGCCTCGTGCGGCGCCGAGTGGATCCGCCAGCCGACGACCAGGCCCATCAGTGCCATGACGACGACGCTGGTCACGTTCATGAGCACGTCGGCCAGCGTCTGCCCGGTCAGCACCGCCGACGGCGCCATCGGCAGCGTGCGGAACCGGTCGAAGATGCCCTTCTGCAGGTCCAGGACCAGCGTGTAGCCGGTGATCTGGGCGCTCATCACGATGGTCTGGACGAAGATGCCGGGCATCATGTACTCCCGGTACGACAGACCGGGCAGTTCGATCATGCTGCCGAAGACGTAGGCGAACAGCAGCACGAACACGATCGGGAGAATGATCACGCCGCCCAGCAGGTCGGGGGCTCGCCTGATCTTGAGTGCGTTCCGCTTGGTGATCGTCATGCCGTCGGCGACGGCCATCTGGAGGGCGTTCATTTGGTGGGCTCCTTCGCATCGTGTCCGGTGAGTGCCAGGAACACGTCGTCCAACGTCGGCCGCCGCAGTCCGGCGTCGCGTACCGTGATGCGCTCTGCGGCCAGGCGGCCCAGCGCGGTGGTGAGCGAGGCCACGCCGTCGGCCACCGGGATCGTCATCTGCAGGGTGGTCGCGTCCGTCCGCAGGTCTCCGGCGGCGAGCGGCGCCAGCGCCCGCTGTGCCGCCGCCAGGTCCGCCGCGTCGGTCACCGCCAGCTCGATGCGGCCGCCGCCGATGCGGTCCTTGAGCTCGTTGGCCGTGCCGAGCGCGATCACGCGGCCGTGGTCGACCACCGCGATCCGGTCGGCGAGCCGGTCGGCCTCCTCCATGTACTGCGTGGTGAGCAGCACCGTGGTGCCGTCGGCGACCAGCTCGGAGATCGTCTCCCACAGGCTCGTGCGGGCGCGGGGGTCGAGGCCGGTCGTGGGTTCGTCCAGGAACAACACCGGCGGTGCCGCGACCAGCGCGCCGGCCAGGTCGAGCCGGCGCCGCATGCCGCCGGAGTAGCCCTGCACCGGGCGGTCGGCCGCCTCGGTCAGGTCGAATCGTTCCAGCAGCTCGCGGGCTCGCTCCTTGCTGCGCTTGACGCCCAGGTGGTAGAGGCGGCCGACCATCTCCAGGTTCTCCGCGCCGGTGAGATGGTCGTCGACCGCCGAATATTGTCCGGACGCGCCGATGTGCGCGCGCAGCCGCCGGGCGTTGGCGACCACGTCGAACCCGGCGACCGTGGCGTGGCCGGCGTCCGGTCTCAGCAACGTGGTCAGGATCCGTACGGTGGTCGTCTTGCCTGCGCCGTTCGGACCCAGCAGGCCGAACACGGTGCCCTGGGGGACCGTCAGGTCCATCCCGTCCAGGGCGACGACGTCGCCGTACTTCTTGACCAGCCCTTCGGCTTTGATGGCGGGGGGCATGAGATTTCTCCTTTGTCTTGATCTTCAGGAACGATGGATCGTGATGTCGCCGTAGGCGGTGTGGGCACGAACCTCGACGGTCTTGTCGGACTGCGCGGGGCCGTCGCGGGCGTCCATGGCGGTCCCCTCCTCATGGGTTCGGCGGCCGGAACGAGTGGTCATGGGCTCGGCTAGCGCACCCAGCCGGTGGAGCTCCGGCCGGTCTGTGAGCCGGCTCGCCGGCTGGAGCGGCGGCCACCGTCGTCGGGTTCGAGGGCGGCGGAGACGGCGCGGACGAGCCAGGCGTTGACCGAGAGCCCGTCCCGGGCGGCCGCCTCCTCGATGCGTGGCTTGAGGTGCTCGGGGACGCGGAGCGAGATCCGCGACGTGCCGCCCTCGTCACCGTCCGGCGGAGGCGGCGCGGCAGGCGGCCCGGCGCCCCCGGTCTCGCCCGCGGGCTCTAACGACCGGCTGACCGGCGGTGGCGTCACGACGAAGCCGGGGTCGCGGCCGCGCAGGCGTACCTCGACCGAGCCCGGCGCGAGATCACGGGTGATCTCGTCCGCGGCGGCGGACAACGCTTCCAGCAGGGCGAGCCGGGTGGCCGCTTCAAGGGCGGCGGCGAGGCGCTCGGCCAGCGCGCGGACGTCCTCGCCGCCCGCTCCGGCGGCGATCGCGAGTTCGCGGCGGAGCTGGTCGGCATACGGCGCAAGGTCCATGGCACCACTATGACGCCATAGTGACGTCATTACAAGGTCCGCATGTGCCCAATGATGGCGTCATGCAGACATCAAGGGCCACGGCGTAGAGGGGTCGTCAAGATTCCGCCCGGCGCCGTATGAAGCCCGTCAAGAACGTCAGTACCGCGAAAAACTGCGGGTTTGCTTGCCTTGTGGCCATCAACGCGATTCATCGGCGAACCCGCCGTCAACCTGGCATTGGACAAGGCGTGACATGAGGGGGCGGCTACGGGTTTACCTCGGCGCGGCGCCCGGCGTCGGCAAGACGTACGCGATGCTCGGCGAGGGCCACCGCGCCCTGGAGCGTGGCCGCGATGTGGTCGCGGGGTTCATCGAGACCCACGGCCGCCCCCACACCGCCGCCCTGCAGGACGGCATGGAGGTGATCCCCCGCAAGACATTCGTCTACCGGGGGGCCACCTTCACCGAACTCGACGTGGACGCCGTCATCGCACGCGCCCCCAGAGTCGCGCTGATCGACGAACTGGCCCACACCAACGTGCCGGGCTCCAAGAACGCCAAACGCTGGCAGGACATCGACGAAATCCTCGACGCCGGCATCGACGTCGTCTCCACCGTCAACATCCAGCACCTGGAATCGGTCAACGACGTCGTCCAGCAGATCACCGGCATTCCGCAGCGGGAAACCGTCCCCGACGAAGTCGTCCGGCGGGCCAACCAGGTCGAACTGATCGACATGTCGCCCGAGGCGCTCCGCCGCCGCATGGCCCACGGCAACATCTACGCGCCCGAGAAGGTCAGCGCGGCGATGTCGAACTACTTCCGCGTCGGCAACCTGACCGCGCTGCGCGAACTGGCCCTGCTCTGGGTCGCCGGCAAGGTCGACGACCAGCTCGACCGCTACCGCGCCGAACACGGCATCGCCGGCACCTGGGAAGCCCGCGAACGCGTCGTGGTCGCCCTGACCGGCGGCCCCGAAGGCGACACCCTGGTCCGCCGGGCCGCCCGCATCGCCGCCCGCACCAAGGGCGCCGACCTGCTGGCCGTGCACATCACCGACGCCGACGGGCTGGCCGGCGCCGACCCGGCCAACCTGGCCCGCCAGCGCAGCCTGGTGGAGAACATGGGCGGCACCTACCACCAGGTCGTCGGAGGCGACATCCCGCGGGCTCTGCTGGACTTCGCCCGCGGCGTCAACGCCACCCAGCTGGTCCTCGGCGCCTCCCGGCGCGGACGCTTCGCGCAAGTCCTCTCCCCGGGCGTGGGAGTGGAGACCACCGCACAGTCCGGCTCCATCGACGTCCACATGATCAACCACGAGGAGGCCAAGAAAGGACGCATCCGCCCCGAACGTTCCCGCGCCGCGCTCAACCGCAAACGCCGCCTGATCGGCTGGGCGGTCGCCCTGGCCGGCCTGCCGCTGCTGACCGCCGCCCTCGCGCCCTTCCGCGACGTGCTCTCGCTGCCCAGCGAGATCCTGCTGTTCCTGTGCCTGACCGTGGGCGTCGCGCTCATCGGCGGCACCTGGCCCGCCTTCACCGCCGCCGTGGGCGGATCACTGCTGCTCAACTGGTACTTCACCCCGCCCATCGGCCAGCTCACCATCGCCGACCCCGAGAACTTCCTCGCCCTCGTCGTCTTCATCCTGGTCGCCGCCGCCGTCAGCACGATCGTCGACCTGGCCGCCCGCCGCACCCGGGAAGCGGCGCGCGCCAGCGCGGACGCCGAGGCGCTGTCCACCCTGGCCGGGCACGTGCTGCGCGGCGAGGCCGCGCTGTCGTCGCTGCTCGGCCGCATGCGCGAGACGTTCGCCCTGACCTCGGCCACCCTGCTCGAACGCGTCGGCGAGCCGACCCCGGACGACCAGTCGGAGCCCGGGGCCTGGCGCATCGTCGCCACCTCCGGCGCCGCCCCGTGCACCAACCCCGGAGTGGCCGACACCGACGTGATGATCAACGACACCCTGGTGCTCGCCGCCCGCGGCCGGCTGCTGGACGCCAGCGACCGGCGGGTGCTGGAGGCCTTCGCCGCCGAAGCCGCCGTCGCGCTCCGCCAGGAACGCCTAGAGGAGGAGGCCGAACAGGCCAAACCCCTGGCCGAAGCCGACAGGATGCGCACCGCGCTGCTCGCCGCCGTCAGCCACGACCTGCGCACCCCGCTGTCGGCCGCCAAAGCCGCCGTGGAAAGCCTGCGCACCAGCGAGATCGACTGGACCCCCGAAGACCGCGACGAGTTGCTGGCCACCGCCGACGAATCACTCGTGCGCCTCACCCGGCTGGTGGAGAACCTGCTCGACATGAGCCGCCTGCAGGCCGGCGTGCTCGGACTCACCCTCTTGCCCGTCGCCCTGGAAGAGATCGTGCCCCGGGCCATCGACGACCTCGGACCGCCACGCGACCGCATCGAGGGCGACATCTCCATCGAGTTGCCCGAGATCGTCGCCGACCCGGCGCTGCTGGAGCGGGTGCTGGTCAACCTGATGACCAACGCCGTCCGCTACAGCCCACCCGGCCAGAACGTGCACCTGACCGCCAGCTGGCACGGCGACCACGTCGAGATCCGCGTCATCGACCGCGGCCCCGGCATCCCACCCGAAGCCCACGAACGCGTCTTCCTGCCCTTCCAACGCCTCGGCGACCGCGACAACGGCACCGGCGTCGGCCTCGGCCTCGCCCTTTCCCGCGGCCTCACCGAAGCCATGGGCGGCACGCTCATACCCGAAGAGACACCAGGGGGAGGTCTCACCATGACCGTCACCATGCCCATCTCATCCCGCGCGGTCACCCCGTGATGCTGGAGCGGCTCAGACGGGCCTGGCGACGCCGAGAACGTGAGTGACGTGGCGGAACGCGAACCGGTCCAGACTGCCGACGACGAAGCCCGCGTGCTGGATGGCGGCCACGGTGTCGCGGGCCGGATGGCAGCCGCCGGAGACGCGTGACCAGAGCGGCGTCATCAGGCTTCCGGCCAGCGCGGTCACCCGCCTGCCGGATCGCTGGTGCTCGTAGAAGCGCAACTCGCCGCCCGGCCGCAGGACTCGCCGCACCTCCAGCAGGGTTTCGGCTGTTCGCGGGGCACAACACAGGATCAGCGAGCATACGACGGCGTCACAGGAGGCGTCCGGAACCGGGAGCCGGGTCAGGTCGCCGTCGATGATCCGGGCCGGAGTCGCGAGACTTGCGGCGACCGCTTTCGCCGCCGCGCGCAGAAACGGATCGGCCTCCACCAGCACGATCTCTTCGACGTCCGCCGGATAGCAGGTCAGCTTCACCCCGTCGCCCGCACCGATCTCCACGACGCGTCCGGCCAGACCCGCGAGCAGCCGCCGGCGCTGCGGCGTCGGGCGGTCCCCGGCGCACACCGGCCGCGGATGGTGGAACTGCTCCATCCCAGAACCCGGGAAATGCCCGGTATCCGGGGGGACGGTGAAATCGTCGGCGCGTACTGCCATGCCTCCCACTATCGGGCCGCGAGGCCGCAGGAGAGGGCCGTCAATACGGGATTCTGACGCACACAGAGCCGATTCATACGTTCTCTTGATACACGGCCGGCGGGAACCGGGCAGCCGCCGAGCCTTTCCCTGATCTTGACGCGTCTTGATACGTTGTCTACAGGTGAGCCGGGAAGTCTGGTCGGCACGTCCTGATCCCGTTGCCGAAGGATGTGCCCCCATGCGCTCCCGAGACCTGTTTGCCGACTTCCCACCCGCCTGCTGCCAGGCGCTGGCGAGATGACCATGCTCGCATGGGTGAGCGTGGCGGTGTTCGTGACCGCGTACGCGCTGATCGCCACTGAGAGGGTGCACCGGGTCGCGGCCGCGCTGGGCGGCGCGGGGATCATGCTGGTGATCCACGCCACCAACGCGGAGGCGGCGTTCTTCTCCGAGCACGCCGGGATCGACTGGAACGTCATCTTCCTGCTGCTCGGCATGATGATCATCGTCGGCGTGCTGAAGGAGACCGGCGTCTTCGAGTACCTGGCCATCTGGGCCGCCAAGCGGGCCCGCGGGCGGCCGTTCCGGTTGATGGTGCTGCTGGTGCTCATCACCGCGGTCGCCTCGGCGCTGCTGGACAACGTCACCACCGTGCTGCTGATCGCGCCGGTGACGTTCCTGGTGTGCGAACGGCTCGCGCTCCCGGCCGCCCCCTTCCTCATCGCCGAGGCGATGGCGTCCAACATCGGGGGCGCGGCCACGCTGGTCGGCGACCCGCCGAACATCATCATCGCCAGCCGGGGCGGGCTGAGCTTCAACGACTTCCTCGTCCACATGGCGCCGCTGGTCATCGTCCTGATGGCGGTGTTCATCGGGTTGTGCTGGTTGATGTTCGGCCGCTCGTTCCGCTACGACCCGGAACGCGCCGCGTCCATCATGGCGCTGGACGAGCGCGAGGCGATCGCCGACCGGCGGCTGCTGTGGCAGTCGCTGGCCGTGCTCGCGCTGGTGATGGCCGCGTTCGTGCTGCACCCGGTGCTGCACTACTCGCCGTCGGTGGTCGCGCTGCTGGGCGCGGGGATGCTGGTGGCGGTGACCAGGGTACGCACCGACAAGGCCCTCGCCGAGGTCGAGTGGCCCACGCTGGTGTTCTTCGCCGGGCTATTCGTCATGGTCGGCGCCCTGGTCGAGACCGGCGTCATCGGCCAGTTGTCCAACGCCGCCGTCTCGGCCACCAGCGGGCGGCTGGAACTGACCACCATGGTGTTGCTGGGCGCCTCGGCCGTGTTGTCGGCCATCGTGGACAACATCCCGTACGTCGCCACGATGAGCCCGATCGTCGAGCAACTCGTCCAGGCGAGCGGGGGTCAGGACGTGTTGTGGTGGGCCCTGGCCTTCGGCGCCGACCTCGGCGGCAACGCCACCGCGGTCGGCGCCGCGGCCAACGTCGTCATCCTCGGCATCGCCGCCCGCAACGGCACCCCGATCAGCTTCTGGCACTTCACCAAGTACGGCCTGATCGTCACCGCAGTCACGGTGGCCCTCGTCGCGCCGTACCTGTGGCTGCGTTACCTCCTCTGAGGTCAGCGCTTGCGTCTCTTCCCGTGGCCGCTGTGGCGGCCACGGGAACCGGGCCGGGAGCTGTTCGCGAAGCGCAACCCATGGGATCGGGCTCGCATCGGCTCGGCCACCAGAGTGCGGAACTCCCGCATGCTCTCGTCGGCGGGATGGCCGGAGTTCGACACGGCCTCGATGATCCCGAACGCGTCCTGGCCCGCCATGCTGGTGACCTGCCGCATGACCTCTTCGGGACCGGCCAGCTCCAGCAGCGTGAGCAGCCCCTCGGTCATCAGTGCCAGTTGCTCCTCGGTGCTGAGGTCCTCGGGCCGCAGGTCCCCGGTGTCCAGGAGCGCGGTCACGGCGATGGGCGCCAGCACGCGGTCCGCGCGCAGGCCCTTGAGCATCGACTGTCCGTCGGCGCGGACCTCCGCCAGGGTTCCGAGCATGGCGGCGGCCCGGGCCCGGAACGGGCAGGCGCGTACGGCATCCAGCAGCGGCTCGACGCCCCCGCCGCGAGCCGCCAGCCAGCCGTCCAGTTCGACCGAGGCCGTCTCCGGGGTGTAGTGCTGCGCCAGCACGCCCAGCAACTCGCCCGGCGACGCGTCCACCAGCTCTCCGACCAGCGGAACATCGCGGCCCTCGGCGAGCATCCGCTCCCGCACGGCCCGCAGGCCCAAGGGCGTCAGCCGCACGAGGAGGCCCGGCTCGGCCAGGCGGGTGCGGAGGCGGGCGCGTGCCTCGGGCGGCAGCGGCTGGTCTTCCTCGTCGAGGTCGCTGGTGTACAGCTCATCGGCCACGCCGTGGCTCAGCTCCACGGCGCCGAGCGCGGCCAGCAACTCGAACGCTTCGACCAGATCCCGCTCGACGTGCCGCCGCCACGTCTGCTGCCGGAAGTCGTCTTCGTCGAGCTGGAGGTAGTCCTGGCAGGCCAGCCAGACCGTCTCCTGCAGCCGGGTCACGGGAACCCGGTCCGGCAGGCCGTAAACGCTGTTCAGCACATCGGGCAGCAGCTCGTCGAACAGCTCCACCAGCATCGATCCCGGAGGTACGCCGATCGCGCGGCCCAGGTCGAAGAAGACCTCGAACGCCCGTGACCACAACCGTTCCGGATCGCGCAGGAGCGGTGCGGCCTTGGCCACCCGCAGCAGCCGGCCCTTGCTCACCCGCACCAGGCGCGTGCTCTTCGCCCAGGCGAGCAGGAGGTTCAGCCGAGGCAGCTCCGTCGCGCTGCGCACCTGCAGGTCCTGCTCGCCGGTGCCGAGGTGAGCGGCCAGCTCCCGTGCGTCGGCCAGGCGGAGATTCCCGGTGCCGGTGAGCGTCCGCCCGTCCGTTCCCGTCCAGTCGACCAGGGCGGACAGCTGCCGTACGATCTCGCTCCCCGCCGCTGCCTCACCAACCTTCGCGTCGATTACCAACGGAGGCTGGGGGTACGCCCGCTCCTCGTCGAGCCCCAGCCGCGTGAACCGGGCCTTCATCACCTGGTCGAGCACTTCGGCGTCGTACGCCACCCGCCCCGCGTCGATGTCGCGCTGGAACCTGTCCAGGCTCTTACGGTCGGTGAGGTCGAACCCGCTGTCGAGCGCCGTCTGCGCCCAGAACTTCGCCAGCCCCAGGCGCTGCGGATCGGCCAGCGCCGCTGGATATTCCGTCGCGGTCGCCGCCACGGCCGACTCCAGCTCGGCCAACGTGGCGCCGCGGGGATCGCGCAGCCCGGCCGCGATGAGGTATCGCAGCAGCGTCAGCAGGGTTTCCGGCGCGGCGTCGAGCACGTCCCGGGGAGCTACGACGTACTGGGGAATCCACTCCAGCAGATAGCGCCGGACCTGCGCGGAATCCCAGAAGGCGAGCCGTCCGTCGCGGCTGCGGTGACGCGAGTCCACGGCCGCCGACAGCAGCAGACCGTCGGCGGGCAGGCCTTGTCCCTCGGCCCAGCTGAGGGCGCGGCGGATCAGCAGATCCTTGGCCGCCTCGAACTCCTCGTCCTCCTCTGGCTCGAAATAGGTGCGCATGATCCATTCCATGGTCTCGGGGTCGGGGGGCGCCGATGGCTTGGCAAGGAGGCTACTCCCTTCGGAGCGCACCGGCCCTGCCGCGATCATCGCACCCGCCACCGCGTAGCCGGTTTCGGATGACCTGTGTGGAATTGTCCCCGGCCGATGGGTGAGGCGTCCCCGCAGGCCCGCTGATCTGCGGGATCTCTTTGCCCGATCCCCGAATCCCCACGGGTCGCGCGGGCTATCTTGGGTGCCGAACTTCGCACGCACCCGCCGAAAGACGAGGGCGCAAGAGTCCCCATGGCCGAGCACGTCATCACCATCGAATGGGTCAACGCTCCCGACGAGGTCAGCTTCCATGACTACGCCGGGGGAACCTACAACTCCTTCACCTGCACCTGCGATCTTCCGCTCCCCGATCGGGACGCCGCCGCCCGGCACGCCGCCGAGTCCGGGCAATGCCCCGTGTGCCTGGGCACGGGGCAGATCTCCATCAACCCGCGCGAGACGAGCGGCTGCGGGACCTGCGACGGCTCAGGGAAGAAGGCCGTCACGGTGCGGGCCCGGGTCACCGAGGAGTTCGTCCAGGAGATGGCGGCGCTGCTGCCCGACGAGTTCGGGCTCGGCGACGTGGTGGCGTTGCTCCAGGAGCACATGCCGGCGCAGAACGGCGGGGTCGAGACGGTGCTGTCGGTAGCCGCGGGCATGATCCGATATCTCGAAGTACGCGGACAAATCGTGCTCTGTTCGGCACCCGATTTCGTACCTGCCGATGGGGTCGGGCCGAGCTACGATGATCCGCGCTGGATTCGGATCTCCTGAGGCTTACTCGCCGCTCACCGACACGAACCCGGTGCCCGCCCGGTAGTTGGGCGACTGGTGCCGGAAGTAGGTGTTGTAGACCTCGCAGTAGCGCCCCCCGCGGGCCAGGAGCGCCGCGTGATCGCCCTCCTCCACGATCCGCCCGTGATCCAGCACGATGATGCGATCGACGTGCTCGATCGTGGACAGCCGGTGCGCGATGACGATCGAAGTCCGCCCGGCCAGCACCAGATCCAGACCCTCCTGGATCTGCGCCTCGGTCAACGGGTCCACGCTGGCCGTCGCCTCGTCCAGGACCACGATCGCCGGATCCTGGATGAGCAGCCGGGCCAGCGCGACGAGCTGGCGTTGCCCCATGGACAGGGCCCGGCCGTGCTCGCCCACGTCCGTTCGCAGGCCGTTCGGCAGCGCGTCGATCCAGTCGCCGCCGCCGACCGCCGCCGCGGCCGCGCGTACCTCCTCATCCTGAGCCTCCGGCCGCGGATAGCGGATGTTGTCCGCGACCGTGCCGCTGAACAGGAACGGGACCTGCGGCACCGCACCGATCTGGCTGCGGTAGCTGCCCAGCTCAAGGCTGCGGATGTCCCGCCCGTCGATCAGCAGCCGCCCCTCCTGGAACTCGTAGAACCGAGTGATCAGCTTGCTGAGCGTCGACTTCCCGGCACCGGTGTGCCCCACGAGCGCCACGGATTCGCCGGCCTCGATGAGCAGGTCGAAGTCGCGAAGCACGGGATGGGCGGGGTCGTAGCCGAACGTGACGCCCTGGAACTCGATGCGCCCCGCCAGCCGCCCCGCCGGCTGCGCGTCGGTCTGCACCACGCGGGGCGGGGCGTCGATCAGGGCGAAGACCCGTTCGGAGGCGGACAGCCCCTGCTGGAACTGGGACCAGAAGGCGGCGATGGACGTCAGCGGGAACCAGAAGAGCGACACTCCCTGCAGGAACAGGTACCAGTCACCCGCCGACAGGCCGCCCCCGAGCACAGCCGTGCCGCCCAGCTGCACCAGGCCGACCGTCGCGAGCCCGGCCACCAGGAACAACACGGGGAAGATCGTGGAGAAGACGAACCCCTGCCGGAGCGTCACCTGGTAGCTCTGCCGGTTGATGGGCCGGAACTCGTCGTAGACCTGCCGCTCCTGGCGGAAGTTCTTCGCCACGGCGATCCCGCCCATGGTCTCCTGCAGGTTGGCGTTGACCCGGCTCAGCGAGCGTTGCGCCCGGCGTGTGCTGATCCTGGCCAGCCGCCGGAAGAGCAGCGCGAGCCCGACCACGATCGGCACCACCAGCAGCGTCAGCAGGGCCAGCTCGACGCTGCGCAGGAACAACAGGACCGTGACGAAGCCCACCATCAGCACCTGGCTGATGAGATCCATGGTCAGCGTGGACACGGTGGCGAAGTCGTCGGTGTCGGACGTCACCCGGCTGACGATCTTGCCGGACGGCGTCTCGTCGTAGAACGACAGGTCCCGCTCCAGCACCGCGTCGAACGCGTCCTCGCGCAGGCGGAGCACGACGTCGCCGGTGACCCGCGAGCTGTTCCACTGCCGGACGAAGTTGAACACCCAGGAGAGCGCGCCGGCCAGCAGGATCCCGGCCGCGAGCCGCCAGCCCACCTGGGCGATCGTGCCGCCCGCGATCGCGTCCACGCCCACGCTGACCAGCAGCGGGATGGCCGCCTGGGCCGCGGAGACCAGCACGATCATGACCGCTACCAGGAGCATCCGGCCCAGCTTCGGCCGGAAGTAGGAGACGATCCGGCCCAGCAGGTCACGGTCGCTGTAGGTACGGTCGTAGTCCTCGGCCTCGAGGCCGTCCATGAGAAAGCCCATCAGCGCACCCCTCCCTGCTCGCTCGCCATGACCGGCCCTTCCTCCTGGACCTCGTCACCCATCTCGACCTCGTCGTAGTGGGCGAAGACCCGCCGGTAGAGGCGGCTCCGCGCGATCAGCTCGTCATGCGTGCCGAAGTCGACGACCTCGCCGCGCCTGAGCAGCAGCACCTTGTCCGCCCACCGGATCTGGGAGAGCCGATGGGTGATCAGCAGCGTCGTGCGCCCGTCGAGGATGCGCCCGATCGCCTGCTGGATCCTGTCCTCGGTCGCGGAGTCGATGGCGCTGGTGGAGTCGTCGAGCACGAGGATCGCCGGATCGGTCAGCAACGCCCGCGCGATGGCCAGCCGCTGCCGCTGCCCCCCGGACAAGGTCACCCCGCGCTCCCCGATGACGGTGTCGTAGCCCTCCTCCAGCTCGGCGATGAACTCGCCGGCCTGAGCGTCCTCCGCCGCCCTGACCACCGCCTCATGATCGGCCCGCTGCCCCAGGCTGAAGGCGATGTTCTCGGCCACGGACCGCGAGAACAGCACGATGTCCTGCTCGATGGTGGAGATCTGGGACCGCAACGAATCGAGATCCCACTCCCGCACATCCACTCCATCGACAAGGATCCGCCCGGACGTCACGTCGTAGATCCGCGGAACCAGCTTGGTCAGCGTGCTCTTGCCCGACCCGGTCTCCCCGACGACCGCCACCGTCTCCCCCGGCCGCACGGTGAACGTCACCCCGCGCAACGCGGGCTCGCCATCCTCGTCGTAGCCGAACGTCACGTCCTCGAAGACGATCTCCCCGCTGATCGGCGCGGCATGCCCGTCGGCCGGCTGCTCGATCTCGCTCTCGGCGGTGATGATGTTCAAGATCCGGCGCGATGACACGATGCCGAGCTGGATCAGCGAGAAGGTGAAGATCGACATCTGCGTGGGAAACCCCAGCATGCCCATGAGCCCCATGAACGCGATCAACTCCCCGACGGTGATCGCCCCCACACCCTGCAGATAGAGGCCATGCCACAGCGCCCCGGCCATCGCGAAGGCGAACAGCAGGGTGGGCAGATAACGCGCCTGCACCAGCCCATTGCGCACGAACGAATCTCGGTAGAGCCGCGCGTTGGCACGGAACCGCCGCCGCTCCTGCCCCTCCTGCGCGGTCACCTTGATCACCTCGATGCCGCGCACGGCCTGGTTGAGCCCCGCGTTCAGGTCACCGAACTGCTCACGCATGCGGGTCGCGACCGGGTTGAGCTGCCGCATGTAGTACCAGAGCGCGGCCACGAAGACGACCCCGAAGACCCCGGGCACCAGCAACAGCCGCGGATCGATCGCGGCGATGAAGACCAGCGGCACCAGCCCCTGGAGCCCGGAGTCCACGATCAGGTCGACCCCCGGCGTGATCATGATCGACAGCTGCCGGATGTCGTTGGCGGCCCGGGCCATCAGATCGCCGACCCGCTGCCGGTTGTGGAAGGTCTGGCTCTTGCCGAGCAGGCTCACGTACAGCTCGTCGCGCGCGTCCCGCTCCAGCCGCTTGGCCAGCACCTCGCTCGACAACCGCGCGACGAGATCGAACAACCCGCGGGCCGTCACGACGGCGAGCAACGCCAGCGCGATCAGCCCGAGCGCGTCCAGCGGCTCGCCCCGCTCCCCCAGCACGGCATCGAAGGCGTCACCGGTGAGCTGCGGGACCATGGAGTTGAGCACGATCATGACCAGCGACCCGCCGAAGAACCCGAGCAGGTGCAGCGGATGCCGGCGAAGATGGGACCAGAGCCAGCGCACCGGGCCACGCCGGTTGTAGCGCGGGCCGGAGACGGAGAACTCCGAACTGCTGATAGTCACAGGCACAGCCCCCCGGCCGCTGCTGGCGAATCTTCGAACCTGCTTTCTACCACCGGCCACCGACAATTCTCCAACGGTTTCCAGCCCCAGCTGAGCGCCGCCACGCCGGGCCCGCCCGGCGTGGCGGCCGTACCGAACCTCTTTCTTCCGAGGGAGGTCAGGCAGTGGTGAGCACTGCCTTCTCCGGCTCCGGAGCGGAAGCCGGGCGGCGCAGGACGGCGAGGCTGACGAGAAGCGCGCCCGCGAGGAGCCCGGCGGAGACGGTGAAGGCCAGCCGGTACCCACCCGTCAGCGCCGCCGCCTCGGAGGCCCCGGAGGCGAGCAGGACGCCGGTGCGCGAGGCGGCGAGCGTGGACAAGACGGCGACACCGAGCGCCATGCCGATCTGCTGGGTGGTGTTGAACAGCCCGGACGCCAGCCCCGCGTCGTCGGCCTTGGCACCGGACATGCCCAGCGTGGTCAGCGCGGGAAGCACCAGCCCGCCGCCCGTGACGAGCAGCATCACCGGGAGGAGATCGACCACGTACGAAGCCTGCACCGGCACTCTGGTGAGCCAGCCCATCGCGCCCAGCAGCAGCACCAGACCGGCCACCAGGACGGCGCGCGTGCCGAAGCGGGTGTTGAGCCGGGCGGAGACGAACAGCGAGACCCCGCCGATGGCGACCGCCGCGGGGAGCATCGCCAGCCCCGTGGCCAGGGCGCCGTAGCCGAGGACCTTCTGCATGTAGAGGGCGACGATGATCTGGAAGGCGAACATGGCCGACAGCGCCAGCATCTGCACCAGGTTGGCGCCCGAGACGTTGCGCGAGCGGAAGATGCGCAGCGGCATCAGCGGGGTACGCGCGGTCGCCTGGCGGACGAGGAACGCGGCCAGCAGGACGAGCGACACGGCGCCGAGGCCCAGCGTGTGGGCGGCCAGCCAGCCGTACTCCTCGATCTTGACGACCGTGTAGATCCCCAGCATCAGCCCCGCGGTCACCAGGAGGGCACCGAGGACGTCGGCACCCGCGGACAGGCCCACTCCCCGGTCGGCCGGGAGAGCCTTGATCGCCACCGCGACGGTGGCCAGCCCGATCGGCAGGTTGATGAAGAAGATCCAGTGCCAGCTGAGCGCGTCGGTGAGCACTCCGCCCACGACCTGTCCGATCGAGGCGCCGGCGGCGCCGGTGAAGCTGAAGACGCCGATGGCCCTGGCCCGCTCACCGGGCTCGGTGAACAACGTCACCAGGATGCCCAGCACCACCGCCGAGGCCATCGCGCTGCCCACCCCCTGCAGGAAACGCGCGGCGATCAGCAGGCCGGGACCGGTGGCCGCCCCGGCGAGCAGGGAGGCGGCGGTGAAGACCGCGTTTCCGGCCAGGAACATCTTCTTGCGGCCGATGAGGTCGCCCAGCCGCCCGGCCAGCAGCAGTAACCCGCCGAACGCGATCAGGTAGGCGTTGACGGTCCAGCTCAGCCCGGCGGGGGTGAAGCCCAGATCATGCTGGATCGCCGGCATCGCCACGGTCACGATGCTGCCGTCGAGGACCGTCATCAGCATCGCGGCAGAAAGTACGAGGAGGGCGCGGAGTTTGGGAAACGGCATGGTCTTCTCCTGTTCGGAAGCAACAAGAGAGACCGTAGCAGATGGTTTCGTTGCAGACTATCCCCGACGGACCTATTGCCGAGCCCTGCGGGCTGCCTGCTGCATCTCCACAGGAGTGGCGAGGTGCCCTTGAACCAGCCGATTCATCGCACGGAGCAGCACCTCGCACTCGTCCTCCGGCAGCGCGTCGAGGGCGGCACGGTGCACGCCGTCCACGATCTTCTGGCTGCGTTCGGCGACTGCCCTGCCCTTCTCGGTGACCGCGATGATCCTGGCCCGCCGGTCGGTGCTGGACGGACGGCGCTCGGCCAGCCCCGCCTTCTCCAGGGCGTCCACCGTGACCACCATCGTGGTCTTGTCCATGTCGCCGATCTCCGCGAGCTGGATCTGGGTGCACTCCTTCTCGAGGGCGTGGACCAGCACACAGTGCATACGGGCGGTCAGCCCGATCTCGGCGAGCGCCGCCGCCATCTGGGTACGCAGCACGTGGCCGGCGTGGTCGAGCAGGAACGACAGGTCGGGCTCCGCGCGCGATGGCGCCATGGCGGTCATAGACTCAGTCTAGTTTCGTTGCGGATTATCTGCGCTCTACATGACGGTCACTCGCCGAAGCGCAGACCGTCGGCCCGATGAGTTTCGCCGCTCCCGGCGGTCTACATGACGAGCATCGAGAAGGAGCAACAAATGACCGAGCCGAAGACCCACACCCTCGACGTTCCCGGCGCCGTCCTGCACTACGACGTACGGCAGGCCGAGGCGAGCACCGCACCGATCCTGCTGATGATCGGATCACCGATGGACGCCAGCGGGTTCGCCGCCCTGGCCGCCCATTTCCGGGACCGGACGGTGGTGACCTACGACCCGCGCGGGATCGGGCGGAGCGAGCGGACCGACGGCGCCGGCGAGTCCACACCCGAACTGCACGCGGACGACCTGAACCGGCTGATCTCCGCGCTGGGCAGTGAGCCGGTGGACATCTTCGCCAGCAGCGGCGGCGCCGTCAACGGGCTCGCCCTGGTGGCCCGGCATCCGGCGCAGGTGCGCACCCTCGTGGCGCACGAGCCGCCGGCCGCCCAGGTCCTTCCCGACCGCGAGCAGGCGCTGGCGGCAGTGGTCGACATCCGCCGCACTTACGACCGGGACGGGTTCGGCCCGGCGATGGTGAAATTCTTCGCGGTCACGAGCCTGCGGGGCGCGATTCCGGCCGATTTCGCCGATCGGCCTGTGCAGAGTCCAGCCGATTTCGGGCTACCGACGGAGGACGACGGCTCTCGTGACGACCCGTTGTTCGGGCAGAACATCATGACCTGTACGCACTACAAGCACGACTTCGACGCGTTGCGCAGGGCATCGACGCGCATCGTCGTCGGCGTGGGAGCCGAATCGGAAGACGAAATGGCCCACCGTGCAGGGGTGGCGGTCGCCGAACGCCTCGGCACGAAGGCCGTGACCTTCCCCAGCCACCACGGCGGCTTCCTCGGCGGCGAATTCGGCATGCAGGGCGATCCAGACGCCTTCGCCGTTACGCTACGCGAGCTCCTCACCTCGTAGCGCGGAGGCATCCTTTAGGTTGTAGAGACACGGCGGAAGTTCGATCAGGACTTCAAGGACAGCGCCGTCCTGCCTAACCTGCGGCGGATCAGCTTCGGATTGTGTGCCATCATCGGGGTCCCTTTCGGTTCAGGCCCGCCGCCGGACCGCCAGGTAGGCGATGCCGGTCAGGGCGAGCGTGAGGGCGAAGTACGCGGCCGTTTCGGTCCCCTGCATGGACCAATAAGGCACGGCGAGCTGGCCGCGCAACGCCCGGCCGCCCAGCTGGGTGACCCCGACCAGCAACACGGACAGCGGCATGGCGATGCGCGTGTGTCCCGTCACCGCGCCCAGTGCCGCGCCGAGCGTCAGGGCGAACAGCACCCGGGCGAACGGCACCGTGCCGTGACTCTCGTAGTACGGCCAGGCCATCGGATCACTCCCGGTATGAGGCAGCGCCCAGGCCAGCAGCGCGGCCAGCACGGCGGCCGCGGCCAGGGCGCCGGCGGCGGCGGTGCCCAGGACGGCGGCCAGCCAGCGGCCCCGGGTCAGGCCTTGGGTCCAGGCCAGCTTGTAGGTGCCCGTCTCGAGTTCCCGGGCGATCAGCGGCGCGCCCCACACCAGGCACACCGCCCCGGCCAGGAATCCCGCCAGCTGTCCGGTGAGTCCGCTCAACTCCGGCTCCAGGCGTTCCACCCAGGCGGTGACGCCGTACAGCAGGAGCAGCGCGGTGATGGCAGCGGCCTGCGCGCGCTGCCCGCGCCAGGCCACCCACAGCAGCCCCCTCATCGCGCCGGCTCCGGGTTGCGCAGGTAGTCCAGCACGAGGTCCTCCATGGTGGCGGCGGGGTGGCTGTTGAGCAGGTCGGTGAAGCTGCCGCACAGCCGGACGCGGCCGGCTCCGAGCAGGATCAGGTGATCACACACCTCGGCCAGGTCGGCCAGGATGTGCGAGGACAGCAGCACGGTGGTCTCCAGCCCGCGCACCACGCCCATCACCTGGACGCGGGCCAGCGGGTCCAGCTCGGCCAGCGGCTCGTCCAGCACCAGCAGGTCGGCCCGCTTGCCCACAGCCAGCGCGAGCGCCACCAGCGTGCGCTGGCCGCCGGACAGCCGATCCACCCGCTCGCCGTACGGGATGTCGTGCAGGAGCGATTCGGCGCGCCCGCGATCCCATCGCGAGTTGGTGGCGGCGCCGAAGCGCAGCATGTCGTTCACGCTCCAACGCCGGTACAGCGGCTTGTCCTGGCCGACGAACGCGACCTTGGTCACCTCCAGCGGCCGGCCGAAGACGCGTACCCGGCCCGTGGTGGGCGTCAGCAGGCCGGTCACCAGATTGAGCAGCGTGGTCTTGCCGGCCCCGTTCGGCCCGACCAGCGCGGCCATGGCGCCGGCGGGCAGCTCGATCGTGGAATCTTGCAGCGCCCACCGCCGCCGGTAGCGCTTGCCGAGGCCGCTGGTCTCCAACGCCTTCATGCCTCATCCCCGCCGGTCAGCTCCCGCTTGCGGCGCAGCAGCGCCGTCCGCCGGGCATGGGCACGTACGGCCAGAGCCACCGATGCCACGACGAACAGCCCTCCGACCACCAGCGCGAGAACCAGGCCGGTGCCCCGCTGGACAGCCACGGTGGCCACAACCGCGGTGGTGGCGACGGAAGCGACCAGCGCGATCCACGCGGCGATCACCCGGTCGGTGGCGAACAACGGCACCCGGCGCGTCAGCAGCCACCCGCCATAGCCTGCCCAGGCCAGGCAGAACACGCCGAACAGGCCGAACGCCAGCTGAGTGCGGCCGGGCAGCGGACCCGGCTCGCTCCACCACAGCGCGGCCACGAACACCGCGCCGGTCAGCCCGGCCAGCAGCGCCGCCACCGCGCGAACGCGCCGCCACCGCGACAGCGACCCCTCGAGCTGCTCGATCATCTCCTGCGCCGTCAGGCGCGGCTCCTCCTCGGTCATGGCCGGTATCCCCTCTCCTCCAGGTGCTCACGCAACAGCCGACGGGCCCGGTTCAGCCTGGACTTGACCGTGCCGGCCGGGACCTGGCAGATCTGCGCGCAGTCCTCCACCGACAGGTCCTCCAGGTAGAACAGGACGAGGATCTCCCGCTCCAGCACCGGCAGACCCGACAAGGCGCTGATCAGCTCGGCGCGATCCACCATCGCCTCGACCGGGTCGCCGGCGACCACGTCACCCGCCGCGAGCTCCTCCCCCTCCCAGGCGTACTGACTGCGCAGGCGATCGGCCACCGATCGGCGGGCGATGGTGAACAGCCAGGGCGCGAACCTGGCGGGCTCCCGCAGCCGCGGCAGGCCCCGGACCACGGCCAGCCAGACCTCCTGGCTCACGTCGTCGGCCCGCTCGGCATCCAGCATGCGCCGCACATACGTCCACACCGGCACCCGCCACCGGGCCACCAGCTCGGCCAACGCCGCCCGCTCACCCAACTGGGAACGCACCACCAGCAGCTCATCGGTCATCTCGTCCTCCCGTCACCCTGCACAGTCGGACGACAAGCCGATCAGGTTCACGACTTCCGAATTGTCGTGCGAAAACCGACCATGGTCGTTCTGGGCCTCGGTGGGGCCTGACCCGCGGCGGCGAAACTCCGCCTACCAGGGCGGACAGCGATTGGCTCTCCCACTTGGCAAGCCTCTACGCGCAAGGGATTCGCCACGCCGGCTCACCAGAGGTCGGGGTAGTAGCGGGGACACACGCAGTTCCTGTCGTCCTGTGGCGGGTCCACGACCTGGCCGGCGATCGGAGGCAGTAGCGCCTCGATTGACTTGGCCGAAGCGACCGCGGCGCCGGTGACGCTGTAGTGATCAACGGTGTCGGCCACGCTGATGTTCAGGCGGTCGCCGTGCGACCAGACGTGGGCGCGTTGCCCGGCGATCTCCACGTGCCCCGGCTGGCCGATCCCGGGGAAGCGCGCCATGGCGACCGGGAAGCGGGAGAACTCTGCCGCCGAATAGGTGACGCCGGGGACAGGCTGTGGAGTGTCGGGTGGGAGCCGCTTCACGGGCACCGCGAGTGCGGACAGCGTGCGCAAGAGGTCGGTCTGCGTCTCGATGTGCAGGCTGACCAGCAGGTGGTCGCCGTCGTTGGCGTGCCCGCCATATGCGCGGCAGAAGCGGAAGTAGGTCAGTTCGCGCGCCCACGCACGAAGCCGGGCTGGCGGGTGACGCTCGTAGAGGTAGTCGGTCCAGCTCTTCCCGTTCACCCGCCGGATCGTATAGGGCAGCGCATCAGAGCGTCACGCGCTCCCCGGTCCTGCGCACCTTCACCGACCCGCAGCCGGCCACCGGCCCGTTCCCCCAGCTCAGAGTAGCGCGACGCGCCTGATCGCCTCGCCAGTGCGTCAACCCACGGGGGCCGTGGAGCCGCCGGCTCCGCCCACCAGAGCCAAGGACACGGACAATATTTCGGTCAGGTCTCCGGAGGGGCGTTCCAAGGCCGTTGCTCGGCTGGTGGATAGGGCATGCCGGCCGAATTCGGTTGCGCAGGTCGCCGGGTCAGGAGCAGCACGAATCCGCTGACGGCAGCGGCAATCAGCCCCACGACCAAAGGAAGCACCGTGATGAGGTATCCCCACCTCCACGACAACGCGACCGTCAGTCCTTGATTGATGAGCGGGCCAAGAATCAGGGCGAGGACACCAAGACCTGCCAGTATCGCGACCACCGCGCCCCGGCGGCGGCCCGCCCGCCGCGCGAATGCCACCGTCGCCCCCACCACGCCACCGGCACCGAGCCCGCTCAGCACCCGGCCGGTCAGATAGATTCCGGCGTCGGGGGCGAGCGCGTTCAGCAGCACACCGATGATCATGAAGCCGATGGCCGCCATGCCCACTGTCGTCAGCAAACGTCCACCAAGGCTAACGCCCAGCGCCCCACCCGCTGCCGCGCTGACCAGGTACGCAACGAGAGTCGTGAGCAGGGCGGTTTGGCTGGACAAAGCGAGAGCTGACTGCAGAGAAAGCCGCGCTGCGGGCCCGAAGGGCATCGTCAGCAGGTACAGACCGGTAAGCGCAGCGATTCCTGGGCCGATCAACGCCCATGCCGGTCGCTCCCCGCCCGGCAGAGCGGCATTCCTTTGCGGTTGATGATCGTGCATGGGGATCAGTTTGCATCGGGCTTGACTGCCTCGTCCATCCCGCTGCAAGGAGGAATACCGAACGCCCGCTCGTGCGGGCGAACCGTAACAGCAGGATCAGGTGAACCCATACCGCCCCGGCCACCTCCCACCGGCCATGCGCGGCCATGATCGAGGTGAGGATCCCGGCGGCCAGCACCATCCTTGGGCTGGCTGGCCGCCCTGGCGGACTGCCAGAGCGGATCGTCGACCGGGTCGCCTTGGCAGGATGCGCGCTGAGGAATCGTCCGTACGACGCTTCGGGGTGGTGAGCAGCATGCGCGCGGTAGTCAGGATGTGTTCAGGCAATGGCTGGCACCGTCGGGCTCATGACATTTGAGACTTCTGAGAGGCCCGCGGCGCACAGCCGGGCTGATGCCGCAGCGGGCCATCGCCGTCGGTGGAACAAGGTGCCCGAGATCACCCTGTACTTCTGGGTGATCAAGGTGCTGTGCACGACGGTCGGTGAGACCGCAGCGGACCTGCTGAACGAGAAGCTGGGTCTGGGCCTGACCGGTGTGTCACTGCTGATGAGCGTGGTGCTGGCGGTGGTGCTCGTCGTGCAATTCCGTACGACCGCCTACCGGGCGGGCCTGTACTGGCTCGCCGTGGTCCTGATCAGCATCGTCGGCACACTGATCAGTGACAACGTCACCGACAACATGGGCGTGCCGCTGGAGATCAGCACCACGGTGTTCGCGATCGTCCTCGCGGTCGTGTTCGTCCTCTGGTACCGGCGTGAGCGGACCCTGTCCATCCACAGCATCGACACGGTGAGCCGCGAGTCCTTCTACTGGCTCGCGGTGCTGTTCACCTTCGCGCTCGGCACCGCGGCCGGTGACCTGGTCGCTGAGCGCATGGCCTTCGGATACTGGGTGTCCGCGGCTGTCTTCGCCCTCGCGATCGCCGCTGTCGCGGTCGCGCACTTTGCGCTCGGCGTGAACGCGGTGTGGAGCTTCTGGATCGTCTATGTCCTCACCCGGCCGCTCGGCGCCTCGGTGGGCGACTATCTGTCCCAGCCGACCGCGGACGGAGGTCTCGATCTGGGCACCGTGGTCACCAGCGTGCTGTTCCTGGCGGTCATCCTCGGGCTGATCGTATTCCTGACGGTGACGCGGAAGGACGTCACGGAGGCCGGAAGGCACACGCGTCTGGAAGCGTGCCCCCCAGGCATCGGCAACGACTGAGACACCCGCTGGCGTAAGCAGCGCCCGAGAGTTGGAGTACCGCTGACTGCTCGTCTCTCACCCCGCAGGCAGGATGACCACGAACCCCGCCCCAGACGTGTGCTCGGCGTTGTAGGTGACCTCCCCGCCGGCGGAGCGCGCCAGGCGTCGCGCGAGCGGTAGCCCCAGACCCGCTCCGCCGTGCCCGTCAGTGGGATCGGCACGCCGGCCGGGCTGGAAGAGCTGCTCGGCGAACGACGGCGGTACGCCGGAGCCGTCGTCGGTGACGTCGATGCGGACGCCGTCCGGCTGCCGGGCTGCCCGGACGGTGACGTGTGAGCGGGCGTACCGCAGGGCGTTGTCGAGGAGAGGGCTGACGATGCGTTCCAGGAGCGCGGACGTGACTCCGGCTTGTAGATGCGGATCCATATCGGCGATGACGACCTTCACGTGACTTGGGACGT
The DNA here is from genome assembly GCF_043197025.1 of Nonomuraea marmarensis. Classification (NCBI taxonomy): domain Bacteria; kingdom Bacillati; phylum Actinomycetota; class Actinomycetes; order Streptosporangiales; family Streptosporangiaceae; genus Nonomuraea; species Nonomuraea marmarensis. Next base: position 9,724 of record NZ_JBICRM010000018.1, on the reverse strand, counting down.
CCAGGCGCTCGGTGAGCCGGCGCAGCGGGGGCAGGACGCCGCCGTGCCTGCGACAGCGGAGACACTGTCGCGGGCGTCGTCCAGCAGGGTGTCGCAGATGGTGCGCATGGACTGGGCGGCGTCGGCGATGGCCGCGTGGGTGGTCCGGGTGTCGGCCCCCAAACGGGGGCGGGCCTGCCACCAGTCGAGCTCGGCGATGATCCGGCTGAGCGGGGTGCGCAGTTCGTGCGACAGCTCCCTGGTGAGCTGCTGCTCGTGGCGCAGCACCGCGCGGATGCGGTCCAGGAGTGCGTCCAAGGACGTGCCCAGCCGAGCGAGTTCGGTGGGCCGTCCGGCGCCGCCGAAACGCTCGGTGGAGGCGACTGCGCTCCACTGGGTGGCCTGGTCGGTCATGGTGCGTACGGGACGCAAAGCGCGACCGACCGCCAGACGCGTCAATACGTACGTACAGGCCAGCATGACGGCGTCAAGAGCGAGGGATGCGAGGAGCAGGGTGTCGGCTGAACTGCGGTAGGGGGACAGTTCCAGGGCGGTCACGACGGCCGCGTCGCCCGTTCCGCCGCCTATGGTCTGAGAGCACAGCCGGACGGGGCCGCGGCCGTCGAGGGTGGCGCAGTGCTGCCCGGCGCGCGCGGCGAGCTGGCCGGCGGCGCGGGTGACGAGGCTGGTGGCCGTGGCGGAGGGTGGCCGTTCGAGCAGGCGCGTGCCTGCGTAGATCCACACGTTCGTGTCGAGGAGTTCGTCGTTCGACGTCTCCAGGAGCCGCACTCCGGCGTGGCTGATGTCGACGGTGGCGGCGACGGCGGCGGCCCGCGTGCGCAGTTCGTCGTCCGCCTGCCGCTGAAGGTGCTGACGGACCACGGTGTTGAACACGATGGTGAGGATCACCATCAAGAACACGGCCGTGGTGAGTGCCACCAGGGAGAGCCGGCCGCGCAGCGTCCGGGGAGCCAGACGGGACAGGAGCGCGGTCATGACAGGCGGTGGCCGATTCCCCGCGCAGTGGTGACGATCAGCTCGCTGCCGCTGTCGCGGAGCTTGCGGCGCAGCCGGGTCAGATACTGGTCGAGGGTGTTGTCGCTGACCTGTGCGCCCTCGGGCCAGCCGGCCCGGATCAGCTCCCGCCGGCGCACGATGTCCCCGGGCGCGGCCATGAGCGCGGCCAGGAGGCGGAACTCCGTCGGGGTCAGGCCGACCTGGGCGCCACGGACGGTGAAGCTGTGCCGGACGGCGTCCAGTGCCAGGTCGCCGGTCGCGGCCGTAGGACGAGAGCCGGTGCGTTTGAGGGCGGCCCGCAGCCGGGCGGCGAGTTCGACCAGGTGGAAAGGCTTGGGCAGGTAGTCGTCCCCGCCGGCGGAGAACCCGCTGAGCCGGTCCGTCAGCCGGTGATGGGCCGTCAGGAAGATGACGGGCGAGAGGAAACCGTTCGCTCTTATCGCCTGGCAAACATCCCGCCCGTCCGCATCCGGCAGACCGACGTCGAGAACGGCCGCCGCGAAGTCGGCGGTGGCCAGGCGCAGGGCGGTCGCACCGTCCTGCGCCGGCACGGTGTCGAAGCCCTCGTCGCGCAGGCCGCGCAGCAGTACATCACGCAGGGCGTGATCGTCCTCGACGACCAGGATCTTGTTGCGCATGATTCTCCACCTGTCCTTGTGTCCTGTCAGCAGTGACGGCTTGCTCTCGGCGCTCTGACCCTGCCGGCTCTGTTCGTCTTCTTCGGTGCCCTCGTTGGGCTCCGCGCTCTCCTTGCCCTGCTCGGGCACGGCGGTCGCGCTCTTCGGGGCGTGCCTGGAGATGGTGGCGAGGCGGAGCTCTGGCCCAGGGACGAGGCGAACGCCGCCCCGCCGCCCGCCATGAGGACGGCGACGGTGGCGAGTCCGGCGATGATCACGGGCTTGCGCATAGATATGTCTCTCCGATGCGTTGAGGTGTTGCGGACGCGCCTCAGTCTGCGAAGACACCGGATAGCGGCAGGTTCTGTCGGCCTTAACGCGCGGTTAATCCCGCGGCGAGCCCCGACCTGTGAGGCGAAGGTAAACGCCGCGCTAACCGAATCTTGATCGGGCGCTCACGCGCCCCTTTCTACCGTTCGTCCTATGCGGTCGAGCAGAGTGAGGTTCCCTGTCCCGATCTCCGTCGCGCTCCTGGTCCTCGGGGTAGTGGTGGGGTTCGCCGCCCGCACGCCCGCGTGGACCGCGGCGGACACGAGGGTGAGCGGGATCGTGCAGTCGGTACGCGGGCCGCGGCTGACCGCTGTGGCGCAGGTGCTCAACGTGGGGTTCGGCAACGTCGTGGGCACGGTCCTGGCCGCCGCCCTCGTCACGGCGGTCGCCGTCTGGGGGCGGTGGCGCACCGCCCGGCGGGTGCTGGTGGTGATCGCCGCAGGGTGGGGCGTCAGTCTGCTGCTCAAGGTCCTGGTCGACCGGCCCCGGCCGCCCGCGCTCCACGCCCTGGTGCACGAGCTCGGCCCGGACAGCTTCCCCAGCGGCCACGTCTGCCTGACCCTGTCGATCGCCGTCGCGGTCGCGCTGCTGGCCTGGAAGACCCGCTGGCGATGGCCGGTCGTGGCGGCGGGCGGGCTGCTCGTGATCGGGCAGATGCTGGCGAGGGTCTACCTCGGCGCGCACTATCCCACGGACACCATCGGCTCGGTCATCGTGACCCCGGCCGCCATCCACCTGACGGCGAACGCCCGCAGACTGGGCCCGTTCCTGCTCCGGGCGGCCAACCGCCGCAGGGCCCGCCCGGCCGGCCCGGCCGACACGCGGCAGGTGAAGATTCTGCTGCTGCATGCATACGGCATGGGCGGCACCATCAGGACCGTACTCAACCTCGCGAGCACGCTGTCGGCCGACCACGACGTGGAGATCGTCAGCGTCATCAAAACCAGGGAGCGGCCCTTCTTCCCGGTGCCTGCCGGGGTTCGCGTCACCTTCCTGGACGAACGCCCGCGCCGGCGCCGCGCGCGGCTGCTGCGCAGCAGGCTCATCCCGCGGGAGGAGGCGGCCTACGGCAGCTTCGACCTGCGTACCGACCTCGCCCTCCTGCGCTTCCTGCGCGGGCTGCGCACCGGCGTCCTGATCACCACGCGTCCCGGGCTCAACCTGGCCGCCGCCCTGCTGACGCCACCCGGCGTGATCGTCATCGGTCAGGAGCACACCGGCTTCGGCTCGCACAAGCGCGCCGTACAGAAGATGATCGCCCGCAGGTACGGCAGGCTCGACGCGCTCGTCACCCTGACCGAGGCCGATCTTGGCGCCTACCGCTCGGCGTTGGGTGCCCGCGCGCCCCGCCACCTGCTGCGCATCGCCAACGCCGCGCCGCCCATCAGCGGCGGGCCGTCGCCGCTGAGCTCCAAGACCGTCATCGCCATCGGCCGCCTCACCAAGGTCAAGGGGTACGATCTGCTCCTGCGGGCGTGGGAGCAGATCAGCGTCGCGCATCCCGGCTGGCGGCTGCGCATCGTCGGATCAGGCGTGGAGCGGGCCCGCCTCCTGGCGCTGGCCGGCGAGCTCGGCCTGGACTCGGTCGAGCTGCCCGGCCCCTCGCGCGACGTCGGCGCCCAGCTCGACGACGCCTCGCTCTTCGTGCTCAGCTCCCGCCGCGAGGGCTTCCCGATGACCATCCTCGAGGCGCTGAGCAAGGGCGTGCCCGTGGTCGCCTTCGACTGCCCGCACGGCCCCGGCGAGATCATCACCCACGGCCGCGACGGTCTCCTCGTCCCGCCACGGGACGTCGACGCCCTGGCCACGGCGATCGGCGTGCTCCTCGATGACGAGGGTGAGCGCCACGTGATGGGGGCGGCGGCGCTGGACACCTCCAAGCTCTACGACCTGGACGTCATCGGCCGACGCTGGACCGAGCTGCTGACCGATCTGAATGCAGGCCGCTGACCGGTCACAGCTCGCGCAGCACTGTCAAGGGAGGACGGTGCGCGGCCCGTACCGTGGCGGCCCCGGCGGCCAGCAGCGCCGCGACGCCGAGCACCGCAAGGACGGCCAGGTACCCCCACGGCACGGCCAGCGCGTCGGGCGGCGGGTCGAACACCCCGCTGAGCACGGCCACCAGCATCCGCGACAGCGCCCACCCGCACACCGCACCCAGCACGGCCGCGGACGCCCCGACGAGCCCCACCTCGGCCCATACGAACGAGCCCAGTTGCCGCGGAGTCGCCCCCAGCACCCTGGCCAGCGCGTACGTCCGGCGCCGCTCGGCGAAGCCGAGCACGAGCAGCAGACCGGTGGCCAGCCCTGCCAGGGCCAGCGCGTAGCCGAGCTCGATGGCGGTCAGGCCGGACAGGTCCACGGCGGTGAGACTGCTGCCGACAACCTGGCGGGTGGTCTCCACGTCGGTCACCTTGGCCGCCGGGCCGAGCCTGGCGCGCAGGTCGGCGCCCACCTTGTGGGGCGGGGTGCCATCGGTGGTGATGAGGTAGGTAGTGTCCGTGGGCATGTGGCGGGCCAGGTAGGCGGCGTTGGCGACGAGGAAGCTATCGCGGGGCGCGGTAGGGAACTCGGTGACGATTCCGGCGTAGTGGAAGGGGACAGTCGTGCCGTCCTCGGTCCGCAGCCGCACCTGGTCGCCGAGGTGGAGCTGGAAATCGTTGACGGTCTCCTGGCTGACCAGCAGCGCGTCGGGCTGGCGGGCGAGCCGGTCGAGGATCTCGCGGACAGTGCCGCCGGAGACGTAGGCGTCGTGCAGTCGGACGGTGGTGGGGCGGATGCCGTACAGGTCCTGCAGATCGGAGCCGACGTAGGCGAACCGGTGCTGCAGCGGCTCGACCCTGGCCACGCCGGGCACGGCCGCGAGCTGCCGCTGGGTGGCGGTGGTCTGGGAGACGGTGACGTCGGCGCCGTTGGTCAGCTCGGCGTCCACCTGGGCCTGCTGGCGGTAGGTGGTGGCGAAGACGGACGTGGAGACCGCGAACGCGACGGCCAGCGCCGCCAGGGTGGCCGCGCGGGCGAGGGGAGCGCGCTGGCGGGTCAGCATCGCCGACACGGTGCCCGCCAGGCTCCCGGCCAGCGGCCGTACCACCCAGGTGACCGGCAGGGTCCTGGTGAGGCGCCAGATGAGCAGGCCCGCGCCGGCCCACAGCAGCGCCGGCCCGGCGAAGGCCCAGTAGTCGACCGACAGCTGGGGCAGGCCCTCGGGGACCAGGACGAGCTGGTAGCCGTTCTTGCTGGTGATCCAGAAGACCACGGCGGATCCGGCGAGCAGCCACAGATCGAGGCCGTACCGCAGCCAGGCGGGGGAGCGGTGCGGCCCGCCGACCGGGCGGCGGGTCGCGGCCACGGTGGTGGCGCGTAGCGTGGGCGGCAGCACGGTTGCGGCGGCGACCAGCAGCCCCAGGACCGCGGCCCACCACGAGACGCTCGCCGAGCCGAACAGGGGGTGTCCGGCCAGGGCGGCCAGCCCCAGGCCCGCCAGCACGCCGGCTACGCCCACGAGCGCGGTCTCGGCTAGCGCGAGCCGGACGAGCGCGCCCTTGGACGCGCCTCTGGTCCGTAGCAGCGCCTGCTCGGCCGAGCGCCGCGGCGCCCCGGCGCGGGTCACGAGGGCGGCGAGCAGGGCCGCGAGCACGACCGCCGGCGCGCCCAGGAACAGGAAGAGCACCTGGGAGTACAGGGCGTCCTCGCGGGCGGCGTCCAGGGCGGCCCCGAGATTGTCGCCGACCAGGCCGGTGCCGGCCATGCGCTCCTCCAGGTTGCGCGCCTGTCCGGTGACCGCGGTGTAGGCCGCCGCCGGGTCGGAGGGCAGCCGGTGGCCGATCCGTACGTGGTACTGGGTGCGCACCCGGTCGCGGGGGATCCCGTCGAACAACCGGTGCCAGTCGGTGGCCGGAAGCAACAGCACGTTGTCGGGTGGCGCCTGCGGCTGCGCGCCCGGGGGCGCGCCGACGCGCTGGAACAGCGAGTCGGCAGGGGGCAGCTCCACCACCCCGGTGACCGTCACCGCCGCGTCGGGCAGCCCGGGACGGCGCACGGTGACGGTGGCACCGGGTGTGGCGTGCAGGTTGGCGGTTGTCTGCTGGGCGAGCAGCGGCCCTTGTGCCGTCCCCGCGAGCAGGCGCACCTCGCCCGGAAAGGTGGCGGCGTAGTCGGCGGGCAGGCCGAGCACCTGGCCCGCGCCCGTGGTCAGTGTCTGCCCGGCCTGGCGGGACTCGAACCCGTCGATCCGGGCGAAGTCCACTCTTCGGGAGGTGCCGGGCATCGGCACGGACAAGGTCTGGCCAGGCTGCTGTTCCACCTGCCAGTCGACCGGGACCCGCTGGATCGAGCGGGCGGTCATGCTGGCCTTGGCGGAGGCGAGGAAGGCGCCCAGCATGGCGGGAAGGGCCACGGCGAGCGCGATGCCGGCCGCGGCCGCGGCCAACCGGCCCGCCCTGCGGGCCAGCAGGCCGCGCAGCCAGGTGAGGATCAGCATGCCAGTGCTCCGTCGCTCATGGTCCAGGTCTTGGGCAACCGCGCCGCGACCAGCGGGTCGTGGGTGGCGATCACGAGGGCCGCGTCCAGCCGGTAGGCCACCTCGGTGAGCAGGTCGACCACCCGGCGAGCGTGGCCGGAGTCGAGCTGGGCGGTGGGCTCGTCCGCGATGATCAGGCGGGGCTCGGCGGCCAGCACGCGGGCGACCGCGACGCGCTGCGCCTGCCCGCCTGACAGCTCTTCGGGCAGCGATCCGGCAAGATCGGCCAGGCCGATGGCGGCGAGCGCGGCGAGCGCCCGCTCCTTGGCCTCAGCGTCCCCGAGTCCGGCGATGATCAGCGGCAGCGCCACGTTCTCGGCGACGTTCAGCGGGGGCAGCAGGCTCGGCCCCTGAAAGACCACGCCGATCCGGCCACGCGGGCGGTCGCCGAACGCGGGCCAGCTGATCCGCCCCGCCGTGGGGTGGTCGAGCCCGGCGAGCAGGTGCAGCAGCGTCGTCTTACCTGAGCCCGACGGACCTGTGATCGCGACCTGGTCGCCCAGCCGCAGCTCGCAGGTGACCTCGTGCACGGCGACCAGGGCGTTCGTCCCCCTGCCGTAGACCCGGGCCAGCTGCCGGCAGGTGACCAGCGCGGTCATGTCGCCCGCCCGCCTTTCAGCTCCTGGCAGGTGATCAGGCGTGGTCATGTCGCCCGCCCGTCCTTCAGCTCCACCACCCGGTCCGCCAGCCGCCGCACGGCCGAACTGTGCGAGGCGATCACCACGGCGGTGCGCTCGTCGGCCTGCTCGCGGATCAGCCGCAACACGGGCACCTCGGTGTGCTGGTCGAGTTCGCCGGTGGGCTCGTCGGCCAGCAGGAGCGCGGGGCGGTTCGCCAGCGCCACGGCCAGCCCGGCGCGGGCCGACTCGCCGCCGGACAACTGGCTCGGCCGGGCCCCCGCCCTGGCCGAGAGCCCCAGCACGTCCAGCAACTCCTCACGCAGGCGCCTGTCCCTTCGCCCCGCCAGCCGCTGGGCCAGATCGACGTTGGCCGCGACCGTCAGGTGCTCGATCAGGTTGCCGCTCTGGAACAGCACACCCACCAGCCGAGCCCGCAGCGCGGCGCGCTCCGCCTCCGGCCGGTGGCTGATGCGGTGGCCGTCCACCCTGACGATGCCCCCGTCCGGATCGTCCAGCCCGCCCAGGCAGGCCAGCAGCGTGGACTTGCCCGACCCGGACGGGCCGCTGACCAGCACGACCTCGCCCGCGTCGGCATGGAGGGTGACGCCGCGCAGCGCCCTGGTCTCTTCCTCTCCCGACCGGTAGAACCGGTAGAGCTCTTCCGCCTGCAGGATCACGACGCCGTCCAGCCGAAGGAGTCGGAGACGGTGCGCCACGGGTCCACGTTGTCGGCGCCGACGGGGCCCGACAGGGTCAGGATCGCCTCGCGCCCGGCCCGGTAGAAGACGTAGCGCTCGATCTCGTCCTTGACGACCTTGCCGGTGACCGGGTCGGGGCTGCTGTCGGCGCGGTAGACGACCCGAACCGCCTTGCCGCCCTTCCTGGTCACCGTGCTGACCGTGCGGATCGCGCCGCCGTTCACCTGGGCCCTGACGGAAGCCTCCGCCGGCGGTGAGGCGGCGCGCGTGGTCTCGATGCGGATGCTGTTGAGCTTGTCGGTGAAGGCGGCCCCGGTAGGCAGGTCCGTACGGGCCCACCCCTCGGGCACCTTCACCTCGTAAGGCTGACCGGGATGCCGGTAGCTCACGAACACCGTGTCGTCCGGAATGTCGCCCGGCGGATTCGACTCCGTGGCCTGCGGAGTCGACGCTGGTGCCTGTGTCTGCGCTTGCGTCTGCGTCCGGGTTTGAGCGGGTACCGCGGCAGCGCAGCCCGCCGCCAGCGCCGCGATGGCCAGCGCTATGACGCTCTTCCGTACCATCATGTTTTCCACGCTAGAAGCGGGCTGGAAAGCGCCCGCTGAGCAAGGGGTTAGCGGGGTGCTTACCTTCCGTCGGCGACGGCCCCACCCACTCCGGCCTGGCCGCCTCCAGCAAGGACGGGCACGTCCACGACACAGTGGAGGGCGGCTGAGGTCGCGGTCACCGTGTCGGACGTGGGGCCCGGGCTGGCCATCGAAGTGAGCGGTCACGGACCAGGTGTGGCGGAGGGCGTCGACCCGTTCATCCGGTCCTGGCACATGGCAGCAGCCGGCACCGCGGGTCATGGCTCGTAGCGGTAACCGCGGCCCCGCACCGTGACGATCCGCTCCATACCCTCACCGTGCTCGGCCAGCTTGCGACGCAGCGCGAACACGTGCACGTCCAGCGTCTTGGTGGGGCCGAACCAGTTCTCGTCCCACACCTCGTCCATGAGCTGCTCACGCGTCACCACCTCGCCCGCACGGCTCACCAGCGCCGCCAGCAGGTCGAACTCCTTGGGCCGCAACGCCAGCTCCTCCTCCCCGACGTACGCCCGCCGCGCGGGCACGTCGAGCCGGAGCCGCCCGGCGGTCAACATCCGGTCCCCCTGCGCCGGGCTACGCCGTCGTAGATGGGCGCGGATCCTGGCCATCAGCTCGGTCAACCGGAAAGGCTTGGTCAGATAGTCGTCCGCGCCCGCGTCCAGCGCCACCACGACCTCGAACTCCTGCGTGCGGGCCGTGAGAACCACGATCACCGTGTCCGGCACCCTCGACCGCAGCCGCCGGCACAGGGCCACCCCATCCACGTCGGGCAGCCCCAGATCCAGCAGGATGAGATCCGGCTGGTGCCGCTCCGCCACCCGCAGCGCCTCGGCCCCGTCCGCGGCCGGCTCGGCCTCGTAGCCCTGGGCCGCTAGCGCTTCGACCAGCTCGGACCTGATGACCAGGTCGTCCTCCACGACCAGCACACACGTCATGCGCCCGATGGTACGGGCTGTGCCGTCAGAGGAGGTTGAGCTGCCCACCGGCGTTGAGACTGGCTGCTGGAGGGGGAAGCCAGCTCGTAGTCATGGGCGTCTGGGCTCCGACACGTACGACTCCGCGCCCTGGTACAAATTCCACCAGGGGTGGCCCCTCTGCGCCAGAGGCCCGGGGACGGCGAACAGGCGACAGTCGACGTTGGCCGTGTATGGCTCCGCACGGCGCGACGACCGATTAGCTCTTCTCACAAATGACCCATTGCCAGAGCAAGATCAATCCTAGCCCTCCACACCGTCTAAGCCTGGATCCACGGCGTGAATTCTGTTGATCATTTTGGGGTCCAATTCCTCGATGAGGGCCGTTCCCGCAGTTGGCAGCCTGGTTTTGGGCGTGGGAGGGCCGCCGTGCGCGGGTCGCG